>NZ_FNWI01000004.1:1559767-1919535 GCF_900106855.1 Varibaculum massiliense
GTCTGCGTCCCACGGTGTTTATCCCCGATTTCGAGTTAGATACTTCCCAGGCACGCGCGCTACTCCCTGAACAGGTACCCCACGCTGATGCGGCCGCGAATGTGGCTAACGGAGCGTTACTGGTACGTGCCCTAGAAGATCATCCTGAGTTGTTAATGGCTGCCACCACGGATTATTTGCATCAAAACTATCGCCGCGCGGCCATGCCGGCTTCTTTGGATTTGATGTATTGGTTGCGCGCCCAACAGTTACCGGCGGTTATATCCGGAGCGGGGCCGTGCGTGCTAGTGCTAGCAAGCGTGGATGACCAGGTGAAATCGCGGGCAGAAAAAGTGGGTTGGAAGGTACGGACTCTAGAATTAGATACTCGCGGAGTGCGGGAACTCTAATACTCTGGTACAAAGACGCCGGCACTACTAGCTGCATGGCCAGGTTCACTAAGTAGAAGTTACCGGCTGGGCGCGAATCCTGGTAAGCTAAATCTACGAAGGCAAAAGCAACCGGCGGCTTGACCGCTAGGAACGCGCAGTTCTAGCCTTCAAAATCGAGACTCATTTTTCTCGATTCTTAATACCCAGGCGCGTCTGCGTCATACCTACATTCAGAAGGAAAGTTTGTGAGCACAAACGAGAACGCCAATAATCTTCGCACTATGAAGCTGGATGAATTAAAAGCCTTAGCAGCACAAATGCAGTTGCGAGGGATTTCCCGGCTGCGCAAGAACGAGCTAATCGAAAAAATAACCGAGGCTCGCCAGTCCTCTAGCGCTGTCGCTGAGGAAACTGAAAAACCTGCCTCCAAGCAAATCGACTTACCTAAGCGAACTGCGGATACGCGAGGTCGTAAAGGTCGCCACCACGGTGCGGTGCGTCAAGAGTCCGGCAGTAAAGAAGATGCGAAGGAACAGCTAAAACAAGATTTGGCTGAGCATGCCGGTAAAAAAGATAACCAACATAAGGCGCGGAAAAATAAGGCGGACGCCCCACATTCGGTCGATGAGATCGCTCTGCCCAACGCCGAGGACGAAGATCGCGGGGAAGGGCGCGGTCGCGGACGGCGTAACCGGCGCCGGGATCGGAATCGGCGCCGCGATGACAATTGGAATGACAATCGCGCCGAGCGGGGGCGCGGCAAATTCGATAAAGACGAGGATGCCAGCGAGGAAAACGAGGAAGAACTCTTGCCTATCGCGGGGGTTTTGGACGTGCAAAGTAACCATGCTTTCGTGCGTACCTCGGGTTATATAGCTGGCCCCAATGACGTTTATGTTACCCTCGGGCAGGTGCGCCGTTGGGGTTTGCGTTCGGGCGATGCGGTGCAGGGCGCAGTCCGTCCTCCCAAAGAGGGCGAAAATAATCGGCGGCAAAAATATAACGCCCTGGTGCGTTTGGACACCGTGAATGGGATGAGCATTGAGGACGCGCGGGCGCGTACTCAATTCAAAGATTTAGTCCCGCTGTACCCCAATGAACAGTTGCGTTTGGAAAATACTCCGAAGAATATTACCCAGCGGATAATCGATTTGATTGCCCCCATCGGTAAGGGGCAGCGCGGGTTGATCGTTTCTCCGCCTAAAGCCGGTAAAACTATTATTTTGCAGCAGATCGCCAATGCCATCACCACTAATAATCCGGAGTGCCACCTGATGGTGGTACTGGTAGATGAGCGCCCTGAAGAGGTCACCGATATGCAGCGCACGGTGAAGGGGGAAGTTATTGCTTCTACCTTTGACCGGCCGGCCTCCGACCATGCCTCAGTTGCTGAACTGGCCATTGAACGAGCAAAGCGCCTGGTAGAGCTAGGTCAAGATGTGGTGGTACTGCTAGATTCGATTACCCGCTTGGGGCGTGCCTATAACTTGGCGGCTCCGGCCTCGGGGCGGATCCTTTCTGGTGGTGTGGATGCTTCGGCGCTTTACCCGCCCAAGAAATTCTTTGGGGCGGCGCGCAATGTCGAGAACGGCGGTTCGCTAACTATCCTGGCCACTGCTTTGGTGGAAACTAACTCCAAGATGGACGAAGTTATTTTCGAAGAATTCAAAGGTACCGGCAATATGGAGCTGCGGCTGTCGCGGCAACTGGCTGATAAGCGTCTGTTCCCGGCGGTCGATGTGAACGCTTCGGGTACTCGCCGGGAAGAGCTGCTACTGAACAAGGAAGAACTGCAGGTTACCTGGAAGTTGCGGCGGATGCTTAGCGCCTTGGAGCCTCAGCAGGCTAGTGAGTTTGTGCTTTCTAAACTGAAGAACACTAACTCCAATGCCGAGTTCTTGATGATGATCGCCAAGATGAGTTCCCAGGTTTAGCTGCCAGCAGTTAACGGATTTTCAGCTCTAAAGTAAATAGCTAAAACATGGTGACGCCCCGCCGATTTTCGGCGGGGCGTCACCTTTCCCTGCGGAAACTGTGGTAACGGCTACGAATATAACGATTTGGTAGCGAAAAGATTGCATATTGGTTTAGACTAATTTTCGCTTGGTTAAAAACCGGCAGGTTATTGTGTCGACTGAATGGAATAATCGTGGGACGTCATTGTCAAAAGAAGAAACCATTCCGCCATCTACTCTGGCAGGCGGGATTGGCAACCGCGGTAATCGCGGGGGCAGTCGGCACCTCGGGGGCGGTAGCTCTGCATACCTCTTCGCTCCCTGCCGGTCAGCCGGTACCAGAAGCCACCGCGCAAACCATTTCCGGCACTAACCCGGCTGCCCAGGCAGGTGGGGATTTGGGGCTGCAGGTCATTAACGCGAAAGTTCTCACCGGAGCAGAAGCTGATCCAGCCGGGGGTGCGGCCTCACCTGGACAGTATTCTTTGTCTGCGCTACGTAGTGCAGGGGTTATCAACTGGGGCGGATACAAGTTCACCTACTATTCCCAACAGGTGTTACCTGGTGGCGGTCTCAATATTCCGGGGCGTCACGTCAACGGGAGTGGCTTCGTAGCCGATGGGGATGGATATATCGTGCTGGCCAACGACGCGCCTAAAGGCACCGTGATAAGAACTCCGTTTGGCGCCCCCGGCAAGGTCTATGACCGGGGTACCAAAGGTAACCACTTCGACGTCTACACTTCCTAGAATCTGCCATTTTTATTAAGGCGAGAGTGCGTCCTCGGGACCAAGTCTGCCCGAGCGAGCAGGTGAAAGTGAACTGAATAGCGCTCTCATCTAGGATATAAACGATGAGTTTGCAAGCCGTTGTTGAAGAAATAGCTAATGAGCCGGCAGCTAAAGAGTTCTTTTCTCACCCCGCTAGCCCACAATCCCTCTATTGCCCTGCAGGGTTGCGACCGGCATTAATCGCTGCAGCAGCGCAAACCGAAGCCAGTAGCGGGGTTTTTTCTCCCATAACTCCCGCTTTGCAAAGCCTCCCGGAATCTGTAAATAAACAGCAGGTGAGGCCGGGACGCGGCTTAATCCTGTACGTAACCGCATCGGGGCGCTCCGCGGAACAGATAGAGGCGGAACTGACCGGTTATCTGCCCCGAGTTGCCCGTTTTCCCTCGTGGGAAACCCTGCCTCACGAACGTCTCTCGCCCCGTGCTGACACTATGGCGCAGCGGATTGCCGCCTTGCGCCGCCTGACCCATCCGGAAAAAAGCGGTCCCGGGCAGGCTATCTCCATTCTGGTAGCTCCCATTAGGGCGCTATTGCAGCCGGTAGTATCCGGTTTAACTGAAATTGAGCCCCTAAAAATTCTCGAGGGCGAGGATTATCCTCTCGATAAATTAGCTGCCCGCCTACTGGAGCTGGGATACGAGAAAACCGATTTGGTATCCACGCGAGGACAATTTGCGGTGCGCGGAGGAATCGTCGACGTATTTGTTCCTGGGGAATCTCACCCCCAACGCCTAGATTTCTTTGGCGACACCCTGGAGGAAGTAAACTATTTTTCCCTTTCTGACCAGCGCAGCTTGGAAAATAGTCCTGCGGGGTTGTGGGCGCCTGCCTGTCGGGAACTGTTACTGACTGACCAGGTGAAGCAGCGCGCTAGCGAGCTGCAACCCTCCTTGCCAGGCGTGGCAGACATGTTAGAACTGATCAGCCAGGGGATAGCGGTACAGGGGATGGAGTCCTTAGCCCCGGTGCTGGCGCCGGGACTACAAAGCATGGTTTCCCTGCTGCCAGAAAATACCACCATCGTGATCGATGAGCCGGGGAAAGTAGCCCGCCGCGCCGCAGATTTGTTGGCTACTTCCCACGAGTTTGAGCAGGCTGCCTGGCAAGCGGCGGCGGGAGGGGGAAAAATCCCGATTCGCGCCGCGCGCGCTCTCCAAAGCCTCAATGATTTTAATCAAGAGGTGCGTGATAGAGGTTTAGGCTGGTGGGAGCTAAGCGCTCTGCCCAGTGCGGATATTTTGAGCGCTGAAAGTGAGGAAGTGACCGGGCAGGAAGCGGCCAGTCTTCCCGGAGAACCGGAAGAATTCGCGGGGGAAGGAACCGGCGGGGAAGAGGAAAACGGGCTGAGTGAGACCACTCGCCCCACTTATGTTTATGGCGCTCAAAAAACCTTGCAAGCGCGGGATAGTCAAGGCTACCGCGGACATATCGACCAGGCAGTTAAAGACTTAGGACAGTATCTAAATGCCGGCTGGAAAGTGGTTTTATCCTGCTCGGGACGCGGCTTGGCCAGCCGCTTTGCCGCCAATCTTTCCGAGGCGGGACTGCCGGCTAAAGCGGTAGCAACCTTAGATGCTTCCTCGGATATAGAAAAGGGAAATGTACTGGTAACCGCCGGTAAAATCGCCAGCGGGTTCGCCCTGAAAACCGGCCGGCTGCTGGTGTTGGCAGAGGCAGATCTGACCGGACGGTCTCCGCGCCTAGCGCAAGCTCCGCGCAAATTAGCTAGTCGGCGGGGAAAAACCATAGTTGATCCTCTTTCCCTAAAACCCGGGGACTATGTGGTGCACTCCCAGCACGGGGTGGGGCGCTTCGTGCAAATGACCAAACGCACTATTGGTAAAGGGCAAGACGCAGTCACCCGCGAATATCTAGTGCTGGAATATGCCCCTTCGCGGCGGGGACAAGCCGGTGACCGGCTCTATGTACCTACAGACTCTTTGGATTTGGTTTCTCGCTATGCCGGATCCGATACCCCGCAACTTAACAAGATGGGAGGAGCGGATTGGGCGAAAACCAAGAACCGTGCCCGCAAGGCTACCCGGGAAATCGCGGCGGAACTTATTCGCCTGTATGCGGCGCGGCAAGCAACCAAAGGGCACGCTTTTGGTCCCGATACTCCCTGGCAAAAAGAACTTGAGGACGCGTTCGAGTATCAGGAAACCCCTGATCAGCTTGCCACCATTGATGAGGTCAAGGCAGATATGGAAAAACCGGCTCCGATGGATCGCCTGCTCAGCGGAGATGTGGGGTTCGGGAAAACCGAGGTGGCGGTGCGCGCAGCCTTCAAGGCTATTCAAGAAGGGTTCCAAGTGGCGCTCCTGGTGCCAACCACGCTACTGGTAAAACAACATTTTGAAACCTTCTCCGACCGCTTCGCCCCCTTCCCGGTGAAAATCGGGCAACTGTCGCGCTTTTCCACCCCTGCCCAGGCGCGGGAAGTTAAAGATCAGCTGCGTAGCGGGGAAATCGACTTGGTGATTGGAACTCATAGTTTGATTACCGGGGAAGTGACTTTTAAGAACCTGGGGCTGGTGGTGATTGATGAGGAACAGCGTTTCGGAGTGGAACATAAGGAAACTTTGAAAGCCCTGCGCACCAATGTGGATGTGCTTTCTATGTCGGCCACCCCGATTCCGCGCACCCTGGAAATGGCAGTCACTGGGATCCGGGAACTATCCACCCTGTCGACTCCGCCAGAAGAACGCCACCCGGTGCTTACTTTTGTCGGGCTCTACCACGATAAACAGGTAAAAGCGGCGATTCGCCGGGAACTTTTACGTGATGGACAGGTTTTCTATGTGCACAATCGGGTAGAGTCAATCGACCGGGTGGCTGCCCATCTGGCGGAACTGGTTCCAGAAGCCCGGATCGCGGTGGCACACGGAAAAATGCATGAAAAGCAGTTGGAAGAAGTGATGGTTGATTTCTGGAATCACCAGGCTGACGTGCTAGTTTGTACCACAATTGTCGAGACGGGGCTAGATATTTCCAACGCCAACACCCTGATTGTTTCCGGGGCGCATCGGATGGGACTCTCCCAACTACACCAATTACGAGGACGAGTAGGGCGCGGAAGGGAACGCGCCTACGCCTATTTCTTCTATCCAGGCGATAAACCGCTGACCGAAACCGCGCAAGAACGCCTGCAAACCATTGCCGCTAATACTGATCTGGGGGCAGGCACGGCAGTTGCCCAAAAAGATTTGGAGATTCGGGGAGCCGGGAACCTGTTGGGCGGACAACAGTCGGGACATATTGCCGGGGTCGGGTTTGACCTCTATATCCGGATGGTGTCCGAGGCAGTACGCGGCTTTAAAGAGGGGACGGAAGCGGAAGAAGAAGACAGTGAAGTGCGAATCGAACTGCCGATTGATGCCCATATTCCCCCCGAATATATGGATTCGGAGCGGCTGCGCCTAGAAATGTATCAAAAGCTTTCTAGCGTGCGTAAAGAAACCGAGTTGGAGGCGGTACGCGAAGAAATGACCGACCGCTACGGGGTGCCGCCGGCAAATGTGGAGCTACTGTTCACGGTGGCGAAGCTACGGATGCAGGCACGCGTCCTGGGGATAAAAGAAATTGTGGCACAAGGGCGGTTTGTGCGTTTCTCCCCTATTAGTTTGGCGGATTCGCAAATGCTGCGGATAAAGCGGCTACATCCGGGAACAGTGATTAAACCGGCAGTACGCCAAATCCTGGTTCCCGCCCCCAAAGGGGAAAAACTGGGGCAAGGATCCCTCCATGATGAGCCCTTAGCGCAGTGGGTAGCACAGTTGCTGCAAAATGTGCTGACTCCCTTTGGGAAAGTAAAATCGAATGCGCAAAAATAGAGCTCACCGCGCCTCCTTGATAAACTAACCCTAGCTATTAGCTTCAGAAAGACAGTCTTATGAATAACAAAGTTCTTCGCGTTATCGGTATTTGCGTCGGCACTGCCCTGTTAGGGGTGGGACTGGGGGGATGTTCTTCCGCTGAAAAGGCGAAAGAAAGTTTCCCCGTCGATCAGGTTGTAGCCGAGGTTAATGCTGCTCAGGTGGCGGGCGAACAGCAGAAAGAGCAAGCACTACAGGTACAGCAAACGCGTTCTCAGCTGCAAAAGGCGCTGGGAACTGACGTCTATCCCCAAGCTGTTTGGGAAGCGCTAGCGGGTGGGAAAATGCTACCCATGCATTTAGCTTCCGTGGCGGGGGTAGTTAAGATTGCACGGCAAGAACTTAGTGACCAACCCGGTTATACTGATGCCGATATTAATAAATGGCTCTTAGAACAGGTTAAGCAAGGGGTTTTACGGAGCTCAGATTTTTCTGCCGCTACCTTAGATTTCTGGCGTCTGCAAAAGTTTACTGTTGATACCCGGCAGGGAAAGGCATCTCAGGAATTAGTGGCGCAACTAGCGCCGAAACTTTCGGCTGCTTATCAGAAAGCTGGTAAACAGAATCCGGGGTCGAAAACTAACGCCCTATTAACGCAAGCTTTGGCGATGCAAACCGGGATGCAGGTGTTAGAACCTGATTTGGGCGCAGGGGTAAGACTGCAGGGGTTTGCCAGCGCTCAGCAAGCGCTGCAAACGCAGATGCAGCAAGGTATGCAGCCTGCTAAGTAAGAATTCCTTATTTCCCATAAAAGAACGGGACTTTTGCAACCTGCCGACTGGCTTTGCTTCCACTAGACTGTAGTTAAGTCATCAACAATATCTATAAGGAGCATGACCGTGTCACTAATCGTTGCTATTAATGCCCGTGAGATTCTAGATTCTCGCGGAAACCCCACTGTGGAAGTAGAAGTCCTGTTGGATTCGGGTGCTTCCAGCCGCGCCGCAGTTCCCTCCGGTGCCTCTACCGGTGCCTTTGAAGCGGTAGAACGCCGCGATGGCGACAAAGGGCGCTACCAGGGCAAGGGCGTACAGGATGCCGTACAGGCAGTTATTGACGATATCGCCCCCGAACTAATCGGCGAGGATGCTTGCGAACAGCGCCATATTGACGACATTATGATGCGCCTGGACGGCACCCCGAATAAGGGCAAACTGGGCGCCAACGCTATTTTGGGTGTTTCCCTGGCGGTCGCGCAGGCAGCAGCAGAAGATTCCGATATGCCGCTGTTCAAATACCTGGGCGGACCCAATGCCCACGTACTGCCGGTTCCCATGATGAATATTTTGAACGGTGGATCCCACGCGGATTCCAATGTGGATATTCAAGAATTCATGATTGCCCCCATCGGTGCGGAAACCTTCGCGGAAGCCCTGCGTATGGGAGCGGAGGTCTACCACACTTTGAAAGGGGTTATTAAAGACCGCGGTCTTTCGACTGGTCTCGGGGACGAGGGCGGTTTTGCCCCCAACCTGGATTCGAACGCAGAAGCCCTGGATTTGATTTGCGAAGCCATCAAGAAGGCCGGATATGAGCCGGGCAAAGACGTGGCGCTGGCACTGGACGTAGCTTCCACCGAGTTCTTCGAAGACGGCAAGTACAACTTCGAGGGCGAGGCACGCGACACCGATTACATGGTGAAGTACTATGACGAACTGGTCGCCAAGTACCCGATTGTGTCCATTGAGGATCCCCTGTCGGAGGACGAATGGGATGCCTGGAAGGCACTGACCGCCCATATCGGTGACAAAGTGCAGTTGGTGGGTGACGATCTGTTCGTGACCAACCCCGAGCGTCTAGCGCGCGGCATTAAAGAAGGCGTTGCTAATGCGCTATTGGTAAAGGTCAACCAGATTGGCAGCCTGACCGAAACCTTGCAAGCAGTGGAGGATGCCCACCGCGCCGGATATAAGACCATGACCTCGCACCGCAGTGGCGAGACCGAAGACGTAACTATCGCTGACCTGGCGGTAGCCACTAACTCCGGTCAGATCAAGACTGGCGCTCCAGCGCGCTCCGAGCGGGTAGCTAAGTACAACCAGCTACTCCGCATCGAGGATGAACTCGGTGATGCCGCGGTTTACGCTGGTCGCAGCGCCTTCCCGCGCTTTCAGGCCTAAACCTAACCAGTAGCGGTATCACTATATAGCCGCATTGATGCGATAAGTCATTGGGGGCGAGGAGAACCCGGTTCTCCTCGCCCCCTTATATTGAAGGCGTGCTCGGCTTGGGAACATGCCGGAATACCTAAGAGATGGGATAATGAAGCCGTGAAGTCGCCGCAACTGCCCAAGAGTGTGCAAAGGGAGAATACCCGGAAGCAGGGGTCTGCTTTCCGGTCGGTTTCTCCTTTGGTGCGCAGCGCTAGGCGTAATCGCGGGCGCTCCCCGGTGGCCAAGGCGGCCAACCGCAGGGTAAAAGTAGGCTCACGTTTTTCGGTAACCGTAGGTACCATCTTGGTGGTAGCCTCCATTTTCTTATTGCTAGTGGGGGCACCTCTATTCGACCTAGTCAGCCAGATAGAGCAACGCAATAAGGTGCATGCCCAGCTAGTTGCCGCCCAACAGGAAAATCGAGAACTGCAGCGCCAACTAGAGCTGTGGAATGATTCAGACTATTTAACCCAACAGGCACGGGAAAGACTCGGCTACGTCAAACCCGGGGAAACCCGCTATGCGGTGGTTGATCCCGGCAAAGATTATCAAGCTCGCCGGGAAGCCCGCCTGGAAAAACTTCCGGAGCGTCCCTGGTATTTAGAGGTTACCCATTCGGTGAAACTGGCCGGTCAACGCGGGCAAGGCAAAGATGCTTCCGCGCAAAGCCGCCCGAAACCGGCACCGGGAGCAACCGCCCAAAGTGAAGAGGAAACCAAGAAGTGAGTTTGCAACTTAACCCGGCCACGCCTACCGATCTTCAAACCCTGTCTTTGCAGTTAGGGCGGATTCCACGAGGGGTAGTGGGGGTTGCTGCGCGCTGTGTATGCGGAGCTCCGGCGGTGGTGTCCACTGCCCCGCGCCTAGAGGACGGCTCCCCGTTCCCCACCACTTTTTATTTGACTCTGCCTTCTTTGGTGCGCGCCCTGTCTACGGTGGAGGCAGCCGGGAAAATGGCTGATTATCAGCAGTTACTGTCCGAAGACCAGGAAGTAGCGGCAGGATATCGGCGTGCTCACCTGGCCTATATTGCGGCGCGCGGATATGTTGGGCAACAGATTGGAATTGGAGAGGTACCCGAAATTGCGGGGGTTAGCGCTGGCGGAATGCCCGAGCGGGTTAAGTGCCTG
Organism: Varibaculum massiliense; assembly: GCF_900106855.1. Lineage (NCBI taxonomy): Bacteria > Bacillati > Actinomycetota > Actinomycetes > Actinomycetales > Actinomycetaceae > Varibaculum > Varibaculum massiliense. Next base: position 1,570,043 of record NZ_FNWI01000004.1, read on the forward strand.
CATGCCTTGGTCGGTCACGCCCTCGCCGCTGGTAAAGGGGTTAATCCCATCGGTGATTTAGTATTATCCGACCTAGCTGCCAGCGGGTTGTGGAACAGTGAGCACTGCTACTGCGAATAAGTCTTTACATTTCTGGTTCCCTTCGTGTCTAGTCGTATGCGTCTCCTATTAGTTGCCAATCCTGATTCCGTGGAAAAATAGAGGTATGGCTTTAGTTGCAGGTATTGATTGTGGCACTAACTCGATTCGTTTAATCATCGCTGGTCGGGAAGCATCGGCAGGCCCCCTAAACGTACTCACGCGACAAATGCGGATAGTGCGCCTGGGAGAGGGCATCGATAAGACCGGACAGTTTGCCCCAGCCGCCCTTGAGCGCTGCTTTGCGGCGGCCGAAGAGTACGCACAGATTATCGCCAAATACGGGGTGGATAGAATCCGTTTTGTCGCCACTTCTGCCAGCCGGGACGCGGGAAATCGGGATGAATTTTTCAGTGGTATCAAGGAACGCCTCGGAATAACCCCGGAAGTAATCTCGGGGGAGGAAGAAGCCACCCTATCTTTTTTGGGTGCCACCTCCTCTTTTCGTGACGAGGACGAACCGCTGCTGGTAGTCGATATCGGGGGAGGATCTACCGAGTTTGTTTTAGGACAGCGCGGGCAAGTAATTGACGCCATTTCTACGAACATGGGGTCGGTGCGGATTTTTGAACGCTACCTGGCACCGGTGATTGCCGGCGCTAACAGCGGGGACGGGTCTCTCGATTCGCGCCAGACCCCGGGTATAGCAAAATCCCTGATAAAAGCCTCTTTAGCTATTGATGAACTAATTGAAGAGGCTGACAAGAAACTGGGGTTAGACCGGGCGCGTACTTTAATCGGGGTGGCCGGAACCGTCACCACCATCACTGCCCACGCCCTCGGCTTGAACGAGTACGAACCCGAAAAAATTCACGGCTCGCGAATCAGCCCCGCGCAAATGCTGCGTTCTTGTAACTGGATGATGAATCAGCCGGTATCTGCACGCGCCGTCCTCGGCTATATGCCTACCGGGCGGGCAGATGTTATCGGAGCGGGCGCGCTAGTGTGGTCGCGGATTATTGAACGGATTAACGGGGAAATCGAAGCAGACGGCAGTGGGTTAAAAGAAATTTTGACTTCCGAAACCGATATTTTAGACGGCATCGCCCTCTCGCTTTTGCCCTAGCTGCGGTTCCTCTTTATTTCCCTAAAAGAGGGAGATAAGCGCCCTAAATCCAGGAACTAAACCACATCCGCCAACCCCAGTGAGAATAGGGAATCGGCATTCCGCTCACTACCGGGTAGAAGAATACCGCAACCATTAAAATTACGATGACCAGGGCGATTCCTACGGAAACCGCGATATCGGGAGTGCGTTGCGGAGGGGCAACCAGCTGATCTCGGCGAGCTAGCAGTGGCTCCGGGAGGGGGCGTAAGAATCCCAGCAAAAGTCCGATCAGATAGGTAACAGCTAAGGATAGGAAAGGTGTCAACACCACCATATAGAACATGAAAATGGTGCGGTACCAGTAGAGCATCCAAGGCGCCCAGAGCCCTAAGTAGCCAACTAGAATTACCCCCGCACGCCAGTCACGGCGCACAAAAGCGCAATAGATAATCACTGCCAGGGCTATTATGCCCACCCACCAAAGCATCGGGTTACCTAGCGAAGACATGGCTTCTACGATGAAATCTCCGTTATCGCCGTGCGGTTTTTCAAAAAGCATCGAGGTGGGACGCTTATCAATCAGCCATTGCCAAGGGTAAGACTGGTAAGGGTGCTTGCTGGTTACCCCGGTATGGAATTTCATTACCTCACTCATATAGGTGACGTAATCAGAAATCGGATCTAACCAGGATGACTGTCCGGTGGCTGCCGCCGTCTTCCCGTGACCCCAGGCGTGAGAATGGGTAAACCAGTTCCACCAGTTCAGCAAATAGACCCCGAAGGCCACCAATACCAGTTGCGCAAAGGCGGGCAGTCCTCCCCGCACAATCGCTCCCAACCAGGCGCGATACTTACCTTGTATCCCGGGGTAATGCTTGCTGAGGGAGGGGGAGGATATCTGCAGCGCCGAAAGCCTTAGAGTCAGATCTCGCAAGAATACGAAAATCCCGCATACTGCCAGTAGGTAAAGGCCGGACCATTTCACCGCGCAGGCACACCCTAGCCAGACTCCCGCCGCCACCAGCCACCAGCGCATCCCTGCCAAGTCAGTCCCCAGCCGCGCCCCCAACAGCTGCCGAGCCAGCCTCTGGCGCACCTGCAGCTGGTCGTAAACTACACATAATACCCCTGCCAGGCAAAATGCCGCTAAAATCCCGTCCAACAGACCTACGCGCGAAAGAGAAATCGCCACCCCATCGGTGGCGATAAACATTCCGGCAATCCCGGTGAGAATCCACGAGTTAAACAATGCCCAAGCCAAACGGCAGGTCAAGTAGACCAGGATTATCCCGCAAATAGCGGCAGCGATTCGCCAACCAAAGGGACTAGACCAACCAAAAATCTTCATTCCCAGCCCGATAATCCATTTACCCAGGGGAGGATGCACTACAAATGCCGGATCTGCTGTTGCCGCTGAAAAATCACCTACCGCGAATTTGGAGTCCGTGCTTTTAGGCCAGTTAGTTTCATAACCATAATGCCACAGGGAATAGGCGTCTTTCACATAGTAGGTTTCATCAAAAATTAGCTTGCGGGTAGCGCCGAGACGCACCAGGCGGGCGATTGCCGCGAAGGCGCAGACAATCACGGTAACTATCCAGGCGCGCTGGTTTTCAATTACCTCCCTAGCCTGCTGCCCGCGCCATCCGCGCAGGTAGAGCCGAGGCAGTGAGGTAACAGAAGTCCACGAAGGGGCGTGGGGACGTCTGCGACCGGGTTTAGATTTCGCCTTATCGCTTTGCGTCAAAGTTTTCCGCGCCGCAGCGGGCGGGGGCGGAGCGGGACGTCCAGGCATTGCTTGCATGTACTCGATATTATCCGGATAGGGCATAATTGTGAGAGTGGAACAGTTTTCCTGGGATGCAGGCGTCATTGCTTTAGCGGCTACCCCGATTGGTAATCTCGCTGACGCTACCCCTCGCCTACTTAGCGCCTTCGAACAGGCAGATTTGATTGCCTCAGAAGATACCCGCCGCACTGGGCTACTGCGAGAACGCCTGGGGATAGTCAGGCGCGCCCCTTTAGTTTCTTGCCACGAACACAACGAGGCAGATAAAGCAGAGCAAATAATTTCGTGCGCCGCGGACGGTCAGCGAGTGCTGCTGGTAACTGATGCGGGAATGCCCACAGTTTCTGACCCGGGCTATGTGATTGTGCAGGCAGCGATTAAACGCGGGATTTCGCTGACGGTTTTGCCGGGCCCCTCGGCGCCTTTGCTGGCTCTCGCTCTTTCCGGGTTGCCTACGGATCGCTTTTGTTTTGAAGGGTTCTTGCCCCGCAAATCAGCTGCCCTAAGGCAGCGTTTAGAGCAGCTTGCTGGCGAGGAACGCACCATGATTTTCTTGGAGTCTCCCCGCCGCCTAGCAGCCAGCTTGTCGGCACTAGCCCAGATTTTTGGGGCAGAGCGCCCGGCTGCGGTTTGTCGGGAACTCACCAAGATTCACGAGGAAGTCTGGCGCGGCAGTATTGGAGAACTAAAAGATAAAGCCCCCGGGGTACGGGGAGAAATCGTGGTAGTGGTGGCGGGAGCCTCCCCGCGGGCTCCCCTGGAGGAAGCGGAAGCGGTAAAAGTCGTCCTCGATCGGGTTGAAAAGGGACAAAGGCTGAAGGACGCTGCCAAGGCGGTAGCGGTACAAAGCGGACATAGTGCCAAGGTGCTTTATAACCGGATACTCGCTGAGCGAAAATAACCAGGTCTTTAGGTATATTTTGCTCTCGGCAGCGGGGCATTAGGATAGAGGTATGACTCATGTTTTATCCGCTGTTGCTTGGCCCTACGCCAACGGTCCGCGCCATATCGGGCACGTAGCCGGTTTTGGTGTCCCCTCCGATGTTTTCAGTCGCTATATGCGGATGGCGGGTCACCAGGTGTTGATGGTTTCGGGAACCGATGAACATGGCACCCCGATTTTAGTGCAGGCCGAGGCAGAAGGAATTTCTCCCCAAGAACTCGCCGACCGCAACAACCGGCTAATCGTAGAAGATTTGGTGAACCTGGGCTTGTCTTACGACCTGTTTACCCGCACCACCACCGGCAATCATATTGCGGTCACCAAAGCCATGTTTGCGCAGGTACGTGACAATGGATACCTGATTGAGAAGCGGACGATGGCCGCGATTAGTCCCTCCAGTGGTCGGGCGCTCCCGGATCGCTATATCGAAGGCACCTGCCCGCTGTGCGGAGCAGGCGGGGCGCGCGGGGATCAATGTGACAGTTGCGGTAAACAGCTAGATCCCATTGACTTGATTGACCCGGTTTCGAAAATCAATGGGGAAACTCCCAAGTTTGAGGAAACCTCTCACTATTTCCTGGATCTGCCCGCCCTCGCGGACGCCCTCGGGAAATGGCTGGATGAACGCGAGGCCTCGGGAACTTGGCGTCCTAACGTGATCCGCTTTTCCAAAAATATTTTGGCGGAAATTAAACCACGCGCCATGACCCGCGATATTGATTGGGGGATTCCGGTTCCCGGCTGGGAAGACCAACCCAGCAAACGCTTGTACGTGTGGTTCGATGCAGTGGTGGGATATCTATCTGCCAGTATCGAGTGGGCGCGGCGCATCGGCCAACCAGAACGCTGGCGGGAATGGTGGAATGATCCTCAGGCTCGTTCTTACTACTTTATGGGCAAAGACAATATCGTTTTCCACTCCCAGGTATGGCCGGCGGAGTTACTCGGATATAACGGCGAGGGCGATAAGGGCGGTAAACCCGGAGACATGGGGCGGCTCAACCTGCCCACGGAGGTAGTCTCTTCGGAGTTCCTAACTATGGAGGGCAAAAAGTTTTCTACCTCTAAATCCGTGGTGATTTATGTGCGGGATATGCTTTCGCGTTACCAGGCCGATGCCTTACGCTATTTTATTTCCGCAGCTGGTCCTGAAAATCAGGATGCCGATTTCACTTGGGCAGAGTTCGTGCGCCGCACCAATGATGAACTGGTGGCGGCCTGGGGGAACCTGGTTAACCGGGTGGCCTCCATGATTCATAAACGGGTGGGAGCGATCCCTCAGCCCGGACAGTTACAACCGGAAGATCAGCGTCTCCTAGACCAGGTAGAAGCAGGTTTTGCTGAGGTTGGGGAACTGATTGAGACTCATCGGCAAAAGGCGGCGCTGCAGCAGGTTATGCACCTGGTGTCACTCGCTAATCAATATGTGGCTACTACCGAGCCGTTCAAGTTAAAAACCCCGGAAACCCAGGAGCGCCTCCACACCATTTTGTGGGTGTTAGCCCAGGTGATTGCCGACCTGAATCTAATGTTTTCGCCGTTCTTACCCTCCTCGGCGAATGTGGTTGACCGGGTGTTCGGGGGAGCAGGGGAGATTGCCCCCATGCCTCATATTGAAGAAGTTACCGATTTAGACCAAACTAGAGAAGACGGTTCAGATTTCACCTATCCCATTATCACGGGTGATTACACCCAGGTCCCGCAGTGGGGAAGGCATGAAATTCAAGTCGGAAGCTCAGTTTCTAAACCTAAACCCGTGTTTATGAAGCTAGATTCTGAGATTATAGAAGAGGAATTAGCCAGGCTCGCTTAGAGCTGGGGCGTAAAGGAGAAGGTACGTGGCTGGGTTTTGGCAACGCTTGAAAAGACTCTTTCGGGGGTCTTCTGCTCGTGATGACGAGCGCGACTCCCGCCTGCCTTTAGCCTTGGAAAGCGCTAATAAAGAAGCAGATAAAGTCGAGGGGGAACGTAAAGTTTACGAATCCTCCGGGGTAGTGATTTTAGAAGGCAGCACGGTAGAGGAATCACCAAGCGAAGAAACAGTTTCTGCTACTCCCGCACCTAATCTGCCGGAAGAAAAAGCAGTTGCCGAGGCAGAAGAAAAGGTTAAAGACAACGAAGTTACTGGTAATGACCAGGGGGCGGTTGCTACGCGGTCAACCGAAACTTCCGAGTCGAATTCAGATGCAGCCGGGCAAGATACCGTTGCCTCTGAAGACCCAAGCCCGCAGCCCCCTGCAGAGGCAGTGGTAGAGCCCGACCGGAAACTTCCGGTACACGGGGTGAAAACTGCCGATATCTGCGCAGCTAATGCTCAGGAAACCTACGGTGCTCCCGCCATTGATCGCACCCCGGGACGTAAACTGATTTTAGCTTTTGAGAAGCGACCTCAGGGTGGACAGACTCAGGTTTGGTACACCCGCAGCGAAGATCATGGAATCAGTTGGGAAGAGCCACGCGTCCTCTTTGACTCGGAAACTTACACTGATTCTGGGGAGTGCTTCACTGACCCCCAGATAATCATTTCGCAGGTAACTGGGCGGGTATTTATCGCGGTAACTACCCGCACAGACGATGATGATTCCAAGAACCGGATCGCGGTGGCTTTCACCGATGACGAGGGAGATTCTTGGCGTTACCGCGATTTGACTAGCCTAGTTGACGGAGATCAAAGCTGGGTATCCCGGCGTACCGCCCATGGACACGGGGTGCAGATGCGCCACGGGATTTGGACGGGCAGACTTGCTTATGTGGCAGTAGCTACCGAGGCTGATGGTAAACGGGGCGCGGTAGCGGTGTGCTCTGACGACCAGGGAATTTCTTGGTGGGCAGGTAAACTTGCAGGTGAACGTGTAATTCAAGCGACTATTACCGAACTTACGAACGGCGAATTGGTGCTTGGTTGCCTGGAAGAAACCGATGAAGGGCTAACTTTTAACGCTTACGCTTCTGCAGATGGAGGACGCAGTTTCACCCGTTCCTTGGATAAGAAAGCTTTCGGAAAAGCTCTGCCGGTAGCGGTAGAGCGGGCGTTCTATTCTGCTCCCGAGCACACCGAACAGTCCCGGGTAATGCTGGCGGTGGCGCGTAACCAAAACGGGCAAGGCACTGTGCGTTCCATGTTTGATTTCGCTTCCGAACTTTTAGGAATCGTACCCTTTACTTCCCATCCGGTGAATTCGCTTGACGTGGTGTCTTTGGAAGATATTCGCATCATCGCCGTGGCTTACGAAACCGATTCCGGCATTTCAGTGGCTGCGCTGTGCATTGATTCCTTGTCTTTGAAATATCTAGCGGTCGGATGGAACGCTACCGAGGCGGAACAGAACCAAGTGTTACGCCGCGCCGGTCTGATTACAAGAAAATAAGCTTAGATAACCAGGTTTAATGATCGATTTTAACGCGCTTTTTTCTGGCGATACTCCTACGTCCCAAACCCTGCTCCCCGGGGGAGCTTTTTCCTCTGCCGACCCCACCTATTCGGATACGCCCGCAAATCCCGAAGAGATCATTTCCGGGTTAAATGACCCGCAACGACAAGCAGTAGAGCATCGCGGCAGTCCACTGCTGGTAATGGCAGGAGCCGGATCTGGGAAAACCCGGGTGCTCACTCGCCGGATTGCCTATCTATTGGCTACCGGCAGAGCTTATCCCTCACAAATCCTGGCGATTACTTTCACCAATAAAGCTGCTGCAGAAATGCGGGAGCGGGTCAGCGCCCTGGTGGGGGCGCAAGCTGGTGAAATGCTGGTTTCAACTTTTCACTCGGCGTGCGTGAGAATCTTACGCCGCTACGCCGAGGCTGCCAATCTAAAATCCTCTTTCACTATCTATGACCAGAGTGACGCCACCCGCTTGGTTTCTATGATTCTAAAAGAGCTACAACTTGATCCCAAGCGGTTCGTAGCGAAAAAAATTCAAAATCGGATCTCAGATCTCAAGAACTCCCTAATCGATCCGGACACCTATCTGAATTCCGTGGAACCGGGCCCCGATGCGGAAGTATTGGCCAAGGTTTACCCGATTTATCAACGTCGCTTAGGGGCAGCTAATGCCCTAGACTTCGATGATTTGATTATGCGCACGGTACAGCTTTTCCGTAGCAACCCCCTGGTGCAAGCCAGTTTCTGCCGCCGTTTCCGCCACGTGCTGGTAGACGAATACCAGGACACTAACCATGCGCAATATATACTGGTCAAGTTGCTTTCAGGGGTATCTGGCGCGGCGATTAATAACCCGGAAGGCGTCGAGGGCGCCCCAATCACTCCGGCAGAACTGACCGTGGTGGGGGACTCTGACCAGTCTATCTATGCTTTTCGGGGTGCGACTGTGCGTAATATCGAAGAGTTTGAAAAAGACTTTCCGGGGGCGCGCACTATCTATCTGGAACAAAACTATCGTTCCAGTGGGAATATTTTGGCAGCGGCCAACGCGGTGATTTCGCACAACCAAAGCCGGCACAAGAAAAAGCTGTGGACCGATTCCGGTGAGGGCGAAAAAGTTGGGGTACGGGTATCTTCCGGGGACCGAGACGAAGCGCTATCGGTGGTGGAAGAAATAAATCAGCTGGTAGGTGGAGGATATACCTACGGTGATATTGCCGTTTTTTACCGGATAAATGCCCACTCGCGTCTCTTAGAAGAAACCCTGACCCATGCGGGGATTCCGTACCGGATTATCGGCGGTACCAAGTTCTATGAGCGCAAGGAAATCAAGGATGCGATTGCCTATCTACAGCTGGTGGTGAACCCCGATGACACCGTCTCTTTTACTCGCGTGATCAACACTCCCAAACGTTCCCTGGGTAACAAGGCGCAAGCGGCACTACAGGCCGCGGCGAATACTTATGATGTTTCCCTTGGGCGGATGGCAGCTTTAGTGTGGCTGCAAGAGATGGGCGAAAAGCGTCCCAGCGCGGCAGCGGATACTAACCTGTTAGGGATGAGCGAAACAATGCCGGCAACCGTCGAGGTAAGCGGGCTTGCTTCCCGGGCACGCACCAGTATCGCTCAGTTTTGGGATTGTTTAGTTGCTGCCCGTCAAGGCTATGTTGAGGGCGAGCCACTCAAGGATATTTTGCAGACGGTATTGACCGAGTCGGGATATTTGAAGTCTTTGGAGGGCTCGAAAGATCCGCAAGATGGGGTGCGCTTGGATAACCTTTCCGAGTTCTATAACGTGGCTTCCCAGTTCAGTGAGGACGAACCGGAAGGTACCCTGGTGGATTTCTTAGAACGCGTTGCCCTGGTGGCTGATGCGGATCAACTTCCAGGTGACCAACGCGGACAAGTTACTTTAATGACCGTACATATGGCGAAGGGGCTGGAATTTCCGGTAGTTTTTGTCACCGGTCTGGAAGAGGGAACTTTCCCGCACTCGCGCGCCTTAGGTGAAGCCGGGGAGATGGCAGAGGAACGGCGCCTGGCCTATGTGGCGATTACTCGCGCCAAGAAAAAAGTCTATTTGACTGCCGCCCATAATCGGCAAATGTGGGGGGAAACCCGCTGGCAGCCGCTGTCTCCGTTCCTACTAGAAGTACCGAGTGAACTTTTAGACCAACCTGAACAATTGAGTAAGAACAATGGGCAATGGGATTTTTCTTCCGATACTGTCTCCTCTTGGAGCTCCGGGAGTAGTTGGGGGAGCAGCTCTAGCAATCGCCGGAGCAGTTCTGGGTATCGCACTCGCGGTGAAGGTACCTATCAGCGCCGAACTGGTAGATACCGGGATGAAGACACCGCCGGACCGGCATTCGGAGCGGGTGGTACCGGGAAAGTATCGCGGCGCGAAACCGGGAAAGTAAAACGTCTCGGTACCGAGCTGAACGCACGCACCGATGCTAATGCTTCTATTGGCAAAGCCGCCGGGGTAGGCACCGGGGATCGGGTGCGCCATGACAAGTTCGGGGAAGGCAGAGTAATCGCGATAGAAGGGCGGGGCCGATCGAAGAGCGCCAAAGTAGAGTTCTCCGGGGGAGTAACCAAACGGCTCTTGCTACGTTTAGCACCGATGGAGAAAATCTAGCCTACCTGAGCTGGGCGGTTATTAATTGTCTTAATCAGTTGCCCGCAAAAGCAATATTGGGGGGTGGGCATAATGCCCACCCCCCAATATTTTGGCTCTACCGACCCAAAGGGTTGGCTAAGTAAAAAGAGATTTAGAGGATTCCCAGTTCCTTGACGGTGGCAATTTCCTCTTCAGCTGCCTTCGCGTTTGCCACGATGTGCTGCTTAGTCTTTTCGGGTAGCTCCAGACCTTCAACTACCTGGTATTGTCCATCCTTACAGATGACGGGCATACCGTAGACTAGACCTTCGGGAACTCCGTATTCACCGTGAGAGGGACCGGCGAAAGTGGACCAGTCGCCCTCGGGAGTACCTAGCGCCCAGGTGTGCATGTGGTCGATAGCAGCCGAAGCCGCCGAAGCCGCCGAAGAAGCACCCCGCGCCTCGATAATGGCAGCGCCCCGCTTAGCTACGGTGGGTACGAAGTAGTCGTCCAGCCAAGCCTCTTCCACTAGCTCCGGAGCTGGCTTACCGTCAACGGTAGCGAAAGTGAGGTCAGGGTATTGGTCAGCAGAGTGATTACCCCACACAATCATCTTCTTGATGTCTTTGACCGCGGCGCCAGTCTTTTCTGCCAACTGGGAGATAGCGCGGTTGTGATCCAGACGCATCATCGCGGTGAAACGTTCTGCCGGTACATCCGGAGCGGACTTGGCAGCAATATAGGCGTTGGTGTTCGCCGGGTTACCCACAACTAGTACCCGAATGTCCTCTGCGGCATGGTCATTAATGGCTTTACCTTGGGGGCCGAAAATACCGCCGTTAGCGGCCAGCAGGTCGGCGCGCTCCATGCCCTTACCGCGCGGACGGGCTCCCACCAAAAGACCGTAAGAGCAGCCCTCGAAGGCCTTATTGGGGTCATCGAAAATATCCACGCCTGCCAGCAGCGGGAAAGCAGAGTCGTTAAGCTCCATTGCGGTGCCCTCGGCGGCCTTAACCGCCTGCGGGATTTCCAGCAGGTTCAACTTCACCGGCTGATCCGGACCCAGCATAGCGCCCGAAGCGATGCGGAACAGGAGGGCGTATCCGATGTTTCCGGCAGCCCCAGTAACGGTCACGGTAACAGGTTTTTTGCAGCAGCATTCTGCCATGTGATTCTCCTTCAGTGAGAAATTTTCTTACCGACCGCGTGCGGTCGGTCAAGCCAAGTAGACTTATGCTTTAACCCTAACGCTTTAAGGTGCTATCTGCCACTGAAATCTTCCTCCCTAAGCGCAATAAAAGTGCAGGAAATCGGGTGCCTCTCGATATCGAGAAAGGCTTCTTGACCCTTAGTCCTAGCTGAGAGTCAATCGCCGATAAAACCTGTCGGCCCTTCCTCAAGAATGCAGCTGACCGATAACTATTTTTGATTGCCGGTGAAAATGGTGTGTTCGTAGAGAAAGAATCGCAAAATAGTGCCTAGTATCAGCCCGATCACATTAGCAGAGATATTATCAGCTAGGAGCGAGGTGAGTCCCAGCAGGTAGTGGCTAATCCCTAGACAGATAACCGCCGGTAACATTCCTAGTACATTTACTACTGCAAATCCTAGGAATTCTTGCATCCGCCGGTTAGTGCGTTTATTACGGAATGTCCAATAGCGATTAACCACCCAAGAAAAAATGGTAGCCACCGCCGCGGCCAGCACTTTGGAAGTCAGGGGATGAGAGGATAAGACGCCCAGCCTTAAGAAGTTGAACACCGAGACGTCAACTAGATAGTTCATCCCGCCCACCAGGCAAAACTTAATTATTCGGGTGATGCGTCCCGGGGAGCGCAGATAGGCGTAAAGTTTTCCCACAGCTTAAGATTACAGGCGCGAATATACCGGGGTTAGTTGCGCGGTACGAGCATTCGAAAGCCGGTCGGTGCGCCGCCCATCTGCCAACTGGCCTTGCGCCCAGTTACCCAAGCAGTACATATTGTTCTGTTTGTCGATCATGCAGGTGAAAGTATTACCCATAATCAGGGTGGAGCGAGAATTGGGACCTAGGCGAGAATCCAGTCCGCTAAGAGCGGGAGCAGCGCCGATAGCTGTCGAGTCAGTGGCGGCTACCCGTTGGGTGAGAGCGATATTGGAGCCGAGTTGCCCGAAGTCGTTACGCCCCCAGCAGTAGGTGCTGCCAGCAGTAGTCACCGCACATCCTCCATAAAACCCCAGGTAGACTTGCCCCACCTCTGGCAGGGAGCTGACCAGTTCTGGTTCTAGTATTCCCAGATTATTGGACATATTCCCGGGTTTACCGGCTTGTCCGTCGCTGTTAATTCCCCAGCAGTAGAGACGTTTATTCTCGGCGATTGCGCAACTGTAATCACCTGCTGCCCGCAAGGATACGAACTTCATATCGGATACCGGAGCTGGGCGCAGCTGGTAATCCACCACTAGCTCGTTATTCCAAGAGTCCAGGCGGGACTTCACCCCCCAGCAGTACACGGTGCCATCTTGTTTGACGGCGCAGGTGTGGTCATTGCCGGCAGCGACCTCTTTAACGCCAGTCATTACCGCAACCGGTTTCAGTTGGTTCCCGATATTGGTGCTGTTACCCACTTGTGCCATTTCATTGGCGCCCCAGCAGGTGAGCACCCCGGAATTGGAGAGGGCGCAGGCGTGACGCCCTCCGGCAGCTATCTGGGCGGTATCTGCTGGTAGAGATGTAACGCGTAGAGGATTAAATGAGCCGGAAAGCTGATTTCGGGGGCGCGCTTGCCCCAACTGACCGTAGGCGTTATCGCCCCAACAGTAAACGAAGCTGTCGGTACCCAGGGCGCAGGTGTATTCACGGCCAGTGGCAATCTGAGTGAACTTCACCGGCTGGTTAGCGATAGTTTGGGGGGTAATCGCCGGTTGCCGGGTAATAGGAACCCCCAATTGACCGGATTTGTTGACCCCCCAACAGCGGGCAGTGCCATCGGTACGCAGACCACAGGCAAAAGAGCCGGAGGCCGAGGCGCGCCGCAAGTCTTGGGCGACCCCGATTGGTTGTACGGTTTCCGAGGGGGCAGGATTCTGGTTGAAGGTAGGAACTGGAGAAGGACCAGGCTGCACCGGACGCAGGGACAAAATAATGCGCGGCCCGTTAAAAGTAGGAGTAGGAGAGGGGCCAGGCAGCACCGGATCATAATTGGAATCGGAACTTGGAGAAGCGGAGGTAGGCTGGGGATTTGCCGGAGTTAAAGTAATTTCATAGGTCGGTTTGGTGTCTCCGGCGATGGAGACAGCAGGGGAGATGACTAGAATCCCCAAAGCTACTAGCAGCGCTAATACCGCCAGGGTCGCCTGGAGTCCAATGCGTCGTTTCGACGCTGCGTCACGCATTCCTGCCACCTCCCGTCCTACCTCGGGAATACTAGAACTCTCCTGAGTACATTCTAACCTATTTTTAACAATCTTTGAAGTTAGAAATAGGGGAAAAACTAGCAAAATTCTAGCTTAGGGCTGGTTAACGATATCAGGACTTACGCACTAGGGTAAACTGTTTCCATGAGTATTTTAGTGGTAGGCGGCGCCGGCTATATTGGCGCACATGTGGTGCGACTCCTGGCTGAGCGCGGGGAAAAAGTAGTCGTGATTGACGATTTATCCTATGGCACTCCCGATCGGATTGGCGACGCCAAACTGGTACAACTAGATGTGGCCAGTGCGGGGGCGCGGAAGAAGATTTTCCAAACCTTGATTGACGAGGACGTAACGGCGGTTATTCACTTCGCGGCGCGCAAACAGGTAGGTGAATCGGTGGAAAAACCCATGTGGTACTACCAGCAAAACGTGGGGGGACTCGCGAACGTAATGGCTGCCATGCGTGATGCCGGCACTCGACAAATGATTTTCTCCTCTTCCGCCGCGGTCTACGGTCAGCCTGACGTACCGGTGGTTCCCGAAGAGCTAGCCGGTAAACCCATTAACCCCTACGGGGAAACCAAGTTGATTGGTGAATGGATGATGGCGGACTGTGAACGTGCCTGGGGTCTGCGCTGGATTGGACTGCGGTACTTCAACGTAGCGGGTTCCGGTTGGGATGAACTGGGCGATCCCGCTCGTCTCAACCTGATTCCCATGGTGTTGGAGCGTCTAGCCAAGGGACAAAATCCCAAGATTTTTGGCACCGACTATGACACCCCTGATGGTACCTGTATTCGCGACTATATTCATGTCCGCGACCTCGCCGATGCTCACCTGCATGCCCTCGACTATGTGGCTTCCGGGAGGGAAATGGAAAACCATGTCTTCAACGTAGGAACTGGGCAGGGGACTTCGGTGCGGGAAATCGTGGAGGGCATCCGCGAAGTTACCGGCATTGATTTTAAGATTGACGAGGAAGCGCGCCGCCCCGGAGATCCCGCACAGCTAATCGGAGACACTACTCGGATTCGGGTAGAACTTGATTGGAAAGCTGAAAACGGGATTAAAGAAATCCTGGAGTCCGCCTGGAGCGCCTGGCAGGCAGGTCCCGATAGAATTCCGGGACTATAGGGGCGACTTTAGAACATATTTTTGCATCCGGGTAAAAGGCGGTTGTTGCCCGGGGAGCGAGCGCTCCCTCTCCCTGCCCAAAATAAGCGAGGAATCTTTGGAGCGGGCTGGTGTATCCCAGTTATCTGAAGTTACTGAAACTGGTGGTATTGACTAGGTTGCAGCGTACCCTTTTGGAAGGCCGACCAAAAACCGGGGGTTTTTTGCTGATCTAGCAGCACCATGGCTCCATGCGCGCCATCATAGTAAGCCATATTAGCAATCGGAGGTGCCCCGGTAAGGTTGTTCTTAGCGGCGCTGCGGTAGGCGAGCAGCAATTTTCCGATCGCCCAGGCACCCGAATCACTATCACAAGTCAGGTTTTCCGCTCCGGCAATTGCCAGGTCACGCTGCTTAAAGGGATTAAGGAAAGTAGAAGGGGTTATTAGGGTGTCTGCCAACTTGGAAACTACCTGTCGCTGTCGTTCCGCCCGACCAATATCGCCTTTAGGGTCTTGCTGGCGCATCCGGGAGAATGCCAGCGCGGTGGCTCCATCTGCCTGGTGACAGCCACTTTGCCATTTCAAAGCGGAATCGGCGTCATCTACGTCGTAATCCAAGCAGAGTTCAATCCCTCCAACTGCGTCTACCAGCTGAGTCACTGACCCCATAGTGACTTCCACATAATGGTCGACTTTTACGCCGCTTATCCCTTCTACGGTTCTTACCAGCAGTTTTGGGCCGCCAAAAGAATAAGCGGCATTGAGTTTGTTTTGGCCATATCCGGGAATGTTTGCCGCAGTGTCGCGGGGGAGGGATACGATGGCAGCAATTGAGTTAACTTTACGTATTAGCATAATCGTGTCTGTGCGAGCTCCTACATCCGCCCCTACGATTCCGCCATCGCTACCGTCCGAGCGCTTATCGGAGCCAGCAATTAGCCAAGTTTCCCCCTCGCCAGCCGGGAGAGCCGAAAGGGCATCAACCCGGTTTAGCGAAGAATCCACCAGATGCCACAGATAGAGCGGCCAAGCGATAACAAAAATCAGGGTTAGAGTCAGAACTGCTGCGACAATGCGGCGAACTTTAAATTTCGGGCGCGGAACTCGGCGTTCTTTAGTGAGGGGAATTGGTTCTAGGCGACTGGGGAGCTGCGGGCTAGGCTCGGGTAAGGCTTCCGGTGAGCGGTCTTGAGATAATACCCGGGTACGCGCGGGCGCTGGGCGTCCGGCAAAGCGTGAACCGGTGCGCACTTGTACCGGAATTTCTTGGGCATTAGCTAAGCGTGATTCTTTAGGACGTGCCTGACCGTCTGCTAGTTTCCTAGAAATGGCAGGGCGAGCCGAATGACCGGCAGAGGCAGGGGAGAGGTGACTTGTTTCTTGGCTCCTAGCAGTAGATGAGAATGCCTGTTGGTTAGCCGTGTTTGAGCTTACAGGACGAGTTCTTTTTTCCTTAGGGGCATAGGAGGGCGGAATTTCCTGCCAATGGTGAGGTCGAGGACGTTTGGGTGGGGGGAAGGATTCTGGAAGACCTTGCTGACTCAAGTTACTTACTCCCTGATTAAAACTTGGGTATCTGACCTACTTTTCTGCTTCGCACTTCCTTTGTAGTGCAACTAGGTCATCGGTTGTCTCCGGGGAACTGGCAGTATTCCCCTTATTTTGGGGGTTAGAAGAACGTGGGGTAGGTTCAGTGCTCTCAGTGTTGCTGGCACTGCTGGAGCTGGCTGAAGGGGAAGCGGAGGTTGCCGCTTCAATAGTGTAAACCTTGCCATTACCATCACGAACTTCAATCCCCATAGGCAGAGAAGTGTCGTTAATAAAAGCTTCCCAGATAGGTCTTACCTCTTTGTCATTTATCACCACTCTGTTGGGGTCGTTGGGAGCTGGATAAACCGGCAGGGTAATAAAACGAAGATTCTCGGGCTGCAAGGATTGCAGTGACCAGCCTAAACCGGCAAGTTCGGATACTGAAGATATCCCATCGGAGATACTCAAAGAGCTCAAGCCGCTACCGATAAAATCGTAAAGCTGATTTAGGGAGGTCAACATATTTTTTTGTAAGGCGGTGCGCATCATAATTCCCATCACTGCCTGTTGTCGCTCAATACGTTGCAGGTCAGATCCGTCCGATCCTTGTACTCCATGTCGGACGCGGGCATAACCTAGTGCTTGCTGACCGTCGAAATGGGTACATCCAGGTTCTAATTCCAACCCGGAATTCCGTTGATCGTGAATCGCAGTAGGGATATAGACATTAATTCCACCTAGAGCATCAATCATGGAAGCAAAACCGCTGAAATCGACCACCACTGATTCGTCAATCCGCATTCCCGAAAGCTTTTCTACGGTTTTCCAAGTACAAAGAACTGCTGAAGTACGGTCACCGTCTTCACCGCCAATGGAATAGGCCCAGTTAAACTGCACTCGTTGCGGTCGCGATTGTTTTCCGTCCTTATGTTCGCAAGCGGGAACATCAACGATTAAATCACGGGGGATTGAAACTACGTTTACCTGAGAGCGATCCTTGGAGATATGCATAACCATGGCAGTATCGGATCGCTCCCCCTCGGAGGCATCATTAATAAGAGCCTGATTGCCCTCCCCAGCACGAGAATCAGACCCAATAATCAAAATATTGATAGCGCGTCCGCTGTAAGAATCGGGTGGAGTGCGCCCCAGCTTCTTGGCAGTGCTGATATTGTTCACTCGACTAGAAAGGTCATGGTAAACCAAAAAAGCCCCGGTAAGAGAAAAAGATAGGGCGAATACCAAGACGCTAATTACTGCCCGAAGCAGCCTACGCGGGTAGGGCGGATTTACGGCGTGACGGATGCGCCCCAGGTAGGTTTTTGCGCTTTTCTTGTGCGAACTCACGTGTGCCACTCTATACTGTCTTGCCCAAATTGTAACGATTTGGATAAGGAGTTAGGGAAGTTGCCAATTTACTGGGCTTGCCCCCAGCTGTTGCAACAAAGAATTAGTGCGCGAGAACGGTCTGGATCCGAAGAACCCGCGGGAAGCAGATAGAGGTGAAGGATGCGCCGATTGAATAATCGGAGTATTTTCAAGGGCGGGAGCTAGGGACTGGGCTTGCTTGCCCCAGAGAATAGCCACTAGCGGACGATCGCGGGCTACTAAAGCAGAAATGGCGCAGTCGGTTACCTCTTCCCATCCCCGTCCGCGATGGGAACCGGCCTCGTTTGGGGTAACCGTAAGAACTCTGTTTAATAGCATTACCCCCTGCCCTGCCCAAGGGCGTAAATCTCCGCTGCTGGGCGCCGAGCATCCTAAGTCGTCATGGAGCTCCTTAAAAATATTTTTTAGAGACTTAGGAATTTCCACTCCTGGTTTTACCGAAAAAGATAATCCCATCGCATTCCCAGGAGTAGGGTAGGGATCTTGCCCAACGATTAGTACTTTTACCTGATTAAAGGGGTAGGTAAAAGCACGAAAAATATCCCCGCCAGCGGGAAGGTAGTTGTTGCCTTCATCGCGCAGCATCTTGCCCATTTCAGAGATTTTTGGGGCGATCGGAGTCATTACCTCGGCCCAGGAAGGGTGCATAATCTTTTCCAGGTTGGTGCTCATAGCTCCATATTAACCTGTTGATCCACCTAAGCTATGAGCGGTAAATGCTGCTCCTCGGCGTGGCAGTTGCCCTTTGACTGCTGTAATCCGGTTAACCTGTGTTTGTGAGTAAACAAGAGTTTCCGGAAGATGAGTTCGATGCGCTGGGCGAAGAGGGTCCTTCGGGTGCTCATCGCCGTCCTGTCAAGCGTTGGCAGACGCTGCTACCTATCTTAGTGGTGTTGGTGCTAGGACCAGCTTTGGCTTGGGGGGGAGTGGCACTGATGAAAGGCACCGGACACACGCCGACTCCTGCTGCCACTAAAACTACCACCACAACCACTGCAGCGACTCCTACTACTCCTACCACCGGTCCCAAAAAAATCGCTAAACCCAGTGAGCCTTCCGAAAAGAAATCTGTGGCTAGTCCCACTGCCAGCGTTGCGGCTACGAATAAAGCGGAGGCGCGAGTGCGGGTTTTAAACGCTTCTAAGCGATCTGGCTGGGCAAAAGAGGTCGCCGATAAGCTGGCAGCTGACGGTTTCACCAACCCGAGTGCGAACAACTCTCAAGCTCGCGGATTGAGCGACTCCACTGTGCTATATCGGGGTTCCCAGTTCGAAGCCGCCGCTAAAGAGGCTGCTAAAGTCGCAGGTATTAGCAATGTGCAGGATGCCGATAGCGGCAAATATCAAATTGGGGAATGCGATATCGCTATTTATTTGATTCGCTGAGGGTAGTTACTCGCGGACAGTGTCCCGGAACGTAACTGTAGGAACCAGCTTCTTGACCCGGGGGAATCCATTTCTTCTCCGAGAGGCTATTGCAGAATCTGCAAGTTTCACTTAGAGGATATTTTTCCTTCTGGTTCTGCTGAAAGTTTGCACTTGCCTTAGGAGAGTGCCAAAATCATATTTAGCACTCGAACCTAGAGAGTGATAAAAACCGAGTTCTTGATGAGAGGGCGACGTTCCGAGACAGGAGCGGCGCGGCGTCCTCGTCCGTCGCGGGCATCAAGACTGGGTCAAAGATCTAACCGCGTGGCGCAGTAGCGCCGCGATGGAGGGAATAAAATCTTATGAGCAAAATTATTGCTTTTGATGAGGAAGCTCGTCGGGGAATGGAGCGGGGTCTAAACACCCTAGCTGACACGGTAAAAGTAACGCTGGGACCGCGTGGTCGCAACGTAGTTTTGGAAAAGAAGTGGGGAGCCCCCACCATCACCAAAGATGGCGTGTCTGTAGCCAAGGAAATTGATCTGGAAGATCCTTACGAAAAGATCGGTGCTGAGCTGGTCAAAGAGGTCGCCAAGAAGACCGATGATGTAGCTGGTGACGGCACCACTACCGCCACTGTATTGGCGCAAGCGCTGGTACGCGAGGGGCTGCGCAACGTGGTCGCCGGGGCAAACCCAATCGCCCTAAAGCGTGGCATTGACAAGTCGGTTGAGGCGGTTGTGGGTCAGCTGCACGCCGATGCCAAGGAAGTCGAGACTCGTGACGAAATCGCTGCTACCGCCTCTATCTCCGCCAACGACCCCGAGATTGGGGCTTTGATTGCGGACGCCATGGAAAAGGTAGGCAACGAAGGGGTAATCACCGTTGAGGATTCCAACTCGTTTGGTACTCACCTGGAAGTCACCGAAGGTATGCGTTTCGATAAGGGCTACATCTCTGGCTACTTCGTAACCGATGCGGATCGTCAAGAGGCAGTACTAGAAGACCCCTATATTCTGCTGGTGGAATCGAAAGTTTCCCAGATTAAGGATCTGTTGCCACTGCTGGAAAAGGTAATGTCTACCGGCAAGCCGCTGCTGATTATTGCGGAGGACGTAGACGGGGAAGCACTAACCACTCTGGTGCTGAACAAGATTCGTGGCACCTTTAAGACCGTTGCGGTTAAGGCTCCGGGATTCGGTGACCGTCGCAAGGCGATGCTGCAGGATATGGCAATCCTAACCGGTGGACAGGTAATTTCCGAGACCGTGGGGCTCACCCTGGAAAATGCGGAACTGGATATGCTGGGCAAGGCGCGTAAAGTGGTAGTCACCAAGGACGAAACCACTATCGTAGAAGGCGCGGGCGTCGCCGAAGATATCGAGGCACGGGTCAAGCAGATTCGTCAGGAAATCGAAAACACTGATTCTGATTACGACCGCGAGAAGCTGCAAGAACGTCTAGCCAAGCTGGCTGGCGGGGTAGCAGTGATCAAGTCCGGTGCCGCCACCGAGGTGGAAATGAAGGAGCGTAAGCACCGGATTGAAGACGCGGTTCGTAACGCCAAAGCGGCAGTTGAAGAAGGCATCGTGGCCGGGGGCGGGGTTGCTCTATTGCAGTCCGGCCTCAAGGCTTTGGACGGCTTGAAGCTAACTGGTGACGAAGAAACCGGCGCTTCCATTGTGCGGGTGGCTCTGTCCTCCCCGATGCGGCAGATTGCCGAAAATGCCGGTCTGGAAGGCTCAGTAGTGGCTGAACGGGTAGCGCATCTGCCTGCTGGTCAGGGTCTAAACGCGGCCAATGGCGAGTATGAGGATCTACTCAAGAGCAATATTGCTGACCCGGTTAAGGTTACGCGTTCTGCTCTGCAGAATGCGGCTTCGATTGCGGGGATGTTCTTGACCACTGAAGCGGTAGTAGCTGACAAGCCGGAGCCTCCGGCTCCGGCAGGTGGCGACGATGCTGCAGCAGCCGGTATGGGTGGAATGTACTAAACCACGCTGCTGTTGCTTAGTGGCATAGCTGCTGGGCATAACGAATAGCAAGAGGCGGGGGCGAACCAAAAGGTTCGCCCCCGTTCGCCCCCGCCTTGTCTTTCCGTTTAAATTAACCCCTAAAGTAGGTGGCGGTTACTGTAAGGTGGCCGCCACCTGGTGTTTTGTTTGGGGTTGGTTTATTTTCGTGACATGGTTTCTTTGGCTACTTCGAGGAAGGCTTTGGGGTCGTGTGCAAAGCGTCCTAGGAAGAGTCCGTCGATGGTGTTGTCCAGTTTGGTTATTAGTCCTGGTCCTGCTGAACCGCCGTAGAGAATGGTTGTTGAGGGTAGGTCGGATAGACCGTCTCGGATGTTTTGGCATGTTTCAGAGACGTATTCAGGGCTTGCTGGCTGTGCGGCGCCGATAGCCCAGTAGGGCTCATAGCCGAGCCATATTTCTGTGGGTGTGGCGTATTTTAGTGCGGAGTGTACTTGTTTTATGCATAGCTTTGCTGCCTGTTTGGCTGTGGTTTTTTCTGGTTCGCCTATGCATAGTAGGGGAATTATGTTGTTGCGTTTTGCTGCTGCAACTTTTTTGGCGATCATGTCTTCGTTTTCACGGAAAATGGTTCTACGTTCAGCGTGACCGATTTCTGCGACTTTGACGCCGAGATCTGCTAGATCTGCTCCTGAGACTTCGCCGGTAAAGGCTCCTCGGTCTTCGTAAGCTAAATCTTGGGCACCTAGGATAATATTAGTGTCTTTTAGAATTTCACCCGCTTGGGGGATGGATAAGAAGTCCGGCAGAATTGCCAGGCGTACATTATCGATTAAAGCGGGTTCACTAGTAATTAAACTTTTTATTTCGCGACAATATTCTAAAGTTCGTGATTGCGAAAAATACATTTTTAGGCTTACAGCAGCCACTGGTTTATTCATTTAATTCTCCCGAATAGGTGAATAGATAGTTAGTTATTCTGCTTCGTATTCACAAATGCGGGCAACCTTATCTTTGCTGCGCGAATTAGGATCGAAATCGTTTTTAAGATATTCCTCTAAAAACACTTCCGCGGATTTGATGCCTACTACCTGGGATCCAATTGCGATTATGTTCGCGTTATTACTGAGGGTGGCTCGTTGCGCCTGGTATACATCAGCAATGCAAGCACAATAGGCGCCTTTTACCTTGTTTGCCGCGATTGAAACCCCAATGCCGGTACCACAAACCACTACACCGCGATCATATTTACCAGCAGCCACAGCTTCGGCTACTGCTACCGCAACATTAGCGTAAATGGGATCATCTGAACCAAAATCTTTAACCTCGTGCCCTAAATCCTTAGCCTTAGCCATAAGAGCCTGCTTAAGATCTGTAGCGTTTGGATCACAACCGAATGCGAGTTTCATATTTCACCTAACCTTATTTAAAATAAATACTCGTAATCTAGGTTACCGTATCTATAAGAAATTCATACCTTTTAGGTGTTATTTTTTCCGTTTTCGAAGCGCTAAAGACATTTATGTAACGCATTCGAGATAATTTAAGATTGTGCTGGTTTAAGGTTCACAACTCGTCTAATATTGTTGGTATGAAATATAGGCGGTTAGGTGATTCTGGTCTTCGCGTTTCCGTTTTGGGATATGGCGCGAATAATTTGGGTCGAAAGAGCTCGGCTTCTGAAGATATCTCAGGTGCAAAGAAAGTTGTGGATGCGGCGTTGGATGTAGGCGTGAGCTATTTTGACACTGCAAATGTTTACGGACATGAACCTGGATTATCAGAGAGGTTGCTGGGACAGGCACTAGGTAAGCGGCGTGGCAATGTCGTTATTGCAACGAAATTTGGGTTACCCATCACAGGAGAGCCTAAGGACTTAGCCCGTGGATCGCGTAGATACATTATGAGGCAATGCGAAGCATCTTTATCTCGGCTAGATACTGATTGGATTGATCTTTATTACTATCATTCCCCTGACCCCCTCACCCCAATCGATGAAACTATCGATGCGTTAGATACTTTGGTAGACCAAGGAAAGATTCGCTACTACGGAGTGTCGAATACTACTGGATGGCAATTGGCGGATGCGTGGCATCATTCACGTCCAGGGCGACTTGTTGCGACGCAAAATCATTACAATCTCCTAGATCGCCGAGCTGAGCAGGAGATCGTTCCGGCAGCGCAACATTTCGGTATAGGTCTGGTTCCGTATTATCCATTGGCAGCAGGCATATTGACAGGAAAATATAATAATGGAATCCCCCGTGATGCCCGATTAAAGCCGGGAGACCCAAAACTTGCTGCAGTCAATATCGAGGTTTTACATGCGTATCAGGACTTTTGCTCTCAACGTGATGTGCAACAGGCATCAGTAGCAATTGCGTGGCTTGCTTCACGCTCTCCCGTGGCATCTATTATTGCAGGTGCTACCCGTCCTGAGCAGATTCGTGCAAACGCTCAAGCTGTTGAGCTTGAGTTGAGCGTGGATGATTTAGCGGCTCTAGACAAGATTTTCCCCCGTCCCGAAAAGGTAGCGTTGTTCTAATGGATGACGAGATTGAGGCAAAACTTGCTGTTTCACCAACAAAACAAGATTTGAGGCGGGACGCTATTACTGAGCGCGTTCTTGAGATTGGATCTGTCCGCATAGATACGCTGGTTGATGAACTTGGCGTATCGAGGATGACGATTCACCGCGATCTGGATGCCTTGGAGGCAAGAGGCGTGCTACGTAAATCTCGGGGTGTCGTAACTGCAGTTGCTTCGAGCCTATTTGAAGCGTCAACTGATTACCGTTTGCGGCAGCAGTCGGTTGAGAAACGTGCGATTGCCAAACTCGCCTTTGATCTGATTGAACCTGGGGAAGCGATTGTACTAGACGACTCGACAACAGGCTTAAATTTAGCCGAATTATTGCCCCAGAAAGAACCTTTGACAGTTATTACTAATTTTGGACGCGTACTCGACATGCTTGGTAGCAAGAGAGGCATTTCGCTTGTCTCTACGGGGGGAGAATATTACCAGCTGTGCGATGCCTATAAAGGTAACCTGTCGCTTTCGGCTTTGAGCCAGTTGAGCGCAGATACCTATTTCATGTCGACACCTGCTATCAGTAATGGTGTGTGTTTTCATCAACAACCTGAGTTAATCCAAGTTAAGCGCGCCATGTTCAAATGTGCGAAGAAGCGTGTGCTAATCGCTGACCATACGAAATTTTCAAAGCGGGCGTTGTATTCGATGATGCCAATACGTGAATTTGATGTTGTAATTTCCGATGCGGCGTTAAGCCGCGAGCATGTCACTGAAATTCGGCGGAGTGGTGTACGACTAATTATTGCGAAGACGCGCTCGGGAAAAACTGATATTAGTTAGTCCCGAACGCGTCTGCAGTGGATTCGATGGCGTTCCTATTACAGTGTCGTCAACTTATTGTTGAGAATTTTGTCGGAGAAATTATTATATTTTCCGATTTCCCATTCACCATTGATCATGTCCCACACGATGGTGTTCAACAGGTCAGCGAATTCTTCGTCAAGAATATGATGATCTGTCCAGATAAGATCTACCACATTCGTATCGACCTTCGACCACATCCGCTTCAACATGGCAGTTGCGCGGCGGGACCATTGTGGATACTTCTCATCGGGCTCCCAAACTGGGCCGTCGCCGTTTCCTTCTGCCCAGCCGCGCTCCCGCGTGCACAGGGCAGCTTCTTGGTCGTAGGCCGACCAGCCACGCATAGGAATTACGAATGCGCAGGGTCCCTTAGAACCATTCAAAGTGTCGGCGAGAAAATCGGAGAGTTCGATAATTTCCGGAATGGTCGGAACCATCTCAGTTACGTTTTCGTTATGAATATAAGGTTTACCAGTATCGCGGAAACCTTTACGTTTACCGGTACGGAAATCCTCTATATATTCTTCCTTCATTGTGGCGAAGGCACCGTAAGCGCACTGATCTAGGCCTCCAGGTACAACTACATTGGGGATACCCATATCTGGTGCGGCAGTCATACGCACACCAGTCCAAGTCTTCGGCGTCCCGTATACGGAGTCATACATATTGTTGGTCAATTCACCAGGCGTCATATCGACAACAGCAGTGATATCACCGGAGCGAATCAGATCTTCCATCGTGGCGCCCACTCCCACCGCGTGGAAAGTCGAGCAATCCCAGCCGTTCTTGTTGAAGAAATTAGTAATTCGCATCTGGGTAGGTGTCGTCGTTCCATAGCTGGTGACAGCGGCAAGTGGCCGATCAATCGGCGAATCTTCCACCTTGGCCATGGCTACAATGCCTGCACAAGCTTGCGTGACGATCTTCGAGGTTACGGCGGTAATACCTTGCTCAGCGGTCGGCGAGACAATGAAAATATCTTTATTACCCAGCCATCCAGACACGTCCGATGATGCCATATCGGTCATCAGAATCTTGGGAACCCCAAATGGTAGCGCCCTCATCGCAATCGAAACGGTGGTGGATCCTACGGAACCCGCCCAGCTGATAATACCGTCGCAGCGCCCTTCTTCGTGTAACTTGAGAGCCATCTGCGCGCCGGCTCCTCCCAGTTTTTTAATTGCGTCTGCGCGCGGGCCAGCAAAGACTTCATCCATATCCAGAGAAGCCAATTTGCCGACTTCGTAGTTGGAAATGTCCGCGAAATCTACGCTGCCACCAAGCGAAAGATCCATAATTATGGGTTCGCCGCCATTGGCACGTACCTGCTTGGCTAGGAATTGAATTTCCGTGCCTTTCGTATTGCACATTCCCACGCATAAAATTACAGGTTTACCATCTTTATTCATCTGTTACTCCTTCGTCACAGGTGACTATTAGTCGTTGAGTATGTTTTTGTATTCATTAGTAATTGCCAAAATTGCTTTTTCAATCGGCATGCGCTCCGCAGCAGAACCGCCGATGAAACCATGCGCAGAAGTATTTTTAATTACGTGCGCTGCTTCGGAGGGGCCTTCGATGGGGCCACCGTGTGCGAATAGGATGACATCCGGATTCTCTTGGAGAGCCGCATCGAACATTTCCTGGCTGCGTTCGGTGGCTTCTTCGAGCGTCATATCAGATGCGGCGCCTTTAAGCCCACCGACTGTAGAACCGAAGTGCGTGGCGATGGAATGGGCACCGACGCTGGCCATCACTTTTGCCTCTTCAGGCGTAAACGCATAAGCGAGGGTAAACATATCCATCTTTACAGCTGTTTCAATGAATTCGACTTCGCGCTTCCAGCCAATGCCGATCTTGTCCATCTGCGCTACGGTTTCATCTCCGTAAATCTTGATCATGAACGGGTTGATTCCGCTCACGCCGGCATCCCGCAGCCGTTCCAGATGCTCTTTATGCGGCAACAGCGGATTAAAGGCTCCAGATAGAGTCATGACCGGCGCTTCAGAAACATTGGCGACGATTTCGGGAAGTAAATCGAAAAGGATTTGGTTGATATCGCTGTTTGGCATGAGCGCGGCGAGAGATCCTTGCCCCTTCATCCGCCAATAGCTCGTGGCAGAGGCGATAATCAAATCAGCTCCCCCCATTTCCTGTAGTTTCGCAGATAGTCCGAATCCACAATTCGGTGCGAATAACGGTCTGCCCGCGTCAATCTCTGCGCGTAAACGGGAGGTAACTTCTTTTGCCGTGTAGAGTTTTGCCATTACATTCTCCTTTGAATAATCGGGACCGGTTCTTGGATTCCGGTCAGAGTTGGTAGCGATTCAAAAATGCGGACGAATTGACGTCACGAATTGCGACGACGTCGTCTGTTGAAATCACAGGATCGGGGGTCTCCTGCAACTCCGCAATAAGCAAGTCGAGGTTACCCAGTGTTTTTTCGTAACTATAGAGGGGCATGTCGGATCCGAATAGAATTCGATCAACCGCCCCCGCCCACGTTTTGACCAACGTAATGAGATGGCGCAAGGGGTGGGTCTGGAAGTTTGGATCGCGTCCAATTACTGAGCTGATATCTACGTATACATTGGAGTGTTTCCGCAGTAATCCCGCCGTTCGAGAAAAGTCGATACGCCCCGCATGCCCCAAGATGGCTGGCATTTGCGGAAAATCGCAAAATACTGAGTCAAAGCGATTGACGCTCGTATACTGATCATTGAGCGGAAGGACGCCGATATCACCCGAGTGAAAAAGGACGGGTTTCTGTGCTTCTTCCAGAACTTTATAAATTGGCCACAGCTGCGGATCATCTACACCCATATTTTGAAATGCGCCGTGGAATTTTAAACCTTTATGGCCATCTGCGAGTGCTTTCGCCACAATTTTCTCCGCATGTGGGCTGCGCGGATTCACACAACAAAACGGAATCAAACGCTCAGGATATTTGTTACATTCGCGTAAAACGAAATCATTGATGCGTCTGATATGCGCATCAGATAAATCTGGCTGATATGCAAGGGCGACGGCAATAGATAAATCAACGCCGTTGTGATCCATGGATGAGACTAGGGTTTCAGCATCACACGAAAGCGAGCGACTGGAGTCGTAGCTTCTAATCTGAGGTGGAATATCCGATTCTTCCCAAATATGTGCGTGAACGTCGACGCGTTTGCTCATTTGACTACTCCAAAAACATCCAATGCAGTTGATAACTCGGCATGTTCGCCAGCTGCTTCTTCCAATGTCACACCATCCATGTAGGCGTCAATTGCTTGGCGCATCGCCCTAACGCCTGCCGCAGGTCCTTGGGGGTGTCCTTGAATGGCTCCACCTGATGCCAGAACGATATCTGTGCCTAAGTCCTCTAAATATCTGTATACGACCCCGGGCTTAACTCCCCCCCCAACAACCGGGAACGACGGCTGAAGGTTGCTCATTGGCGTGAGCAGTTTGCGTGCTGTAGCTAAGTAAGCCGCTTTCCGCATGGGGTAACCACTGTAGGGAGTGTTAATAACCGCCATGTCGGCACCCACGAGCCTTGGGAAAAATCCGAGCGCTAAGGCAGCTGACATGCCGGAGGAAGCGTTTTCGTAATAGGTATTAGCCGAGGCATAGTGGCCGAGAATTGGCACATCAAACTTTTCTCGCAATTCGACGACGCTACCGTACCCGACCGCGGCATAACACACCATGAGTGCGCGCGCTCCGGCGTCAATAGCGCGCTTGGCATTTTCGAATAAAGCCGTGCCTTGCGCAGTGATATTAGGTACGTAGATGGTGCGGTGGCCAGTTTCTTCAAAAGCTTGCTGTGCAGCTTTGTTATAAGCGGTAACACGCTGATCAATAGGAGAGAATTCGGGGTCTCCCATGAGTTCATCATCTTTGATTAGATCAGGGCCGCCTAATGCTGTCTCGCGGAAGATTTCACTTCCCTGAGCTGGAGTAAGACCAGTGCATGGTTTGATCATGTTGAGTAGAAGCGGGCGCGAAGGGATGCCGAGAAGCTTTCTGATCCCAGCCACACCATGCTTTGGACCTGGAAGCTTGCTTGTCATCGACGCAGGGAGCTGAACGTCAACGAGTTTTGCCGCCATGGAAGTCGAGGCGTCATTGCCCAGTAGTGAGGTAAAAAGCCTCGGTATGTCAGCTCCTATGCTCACCGCCGGCAAGGCAAGAGTTGCGGTGTAGGTTGTGGTATTTTCACCTTCGGTTACCAGATCGCTGGGATCCAGGGTATTAATGTCAATGACTTCACCCTGGTAGTTGTCAACCATTTCTTGTGTTAGACCGGGAACATCAACCCAGGTTCCAATAGTTTGACCGATTGCGAAGGCGCGAACTTTTTCTAGGGGGTCAACATCGGCAGGGATGGAAAAGGTATATGTCGCAAGAACCGCGTCATTCTTGTTGTAAGCCTGTGGCATGTTGCTCCTTCGCATTGCTTGAAATGTTACGTATACATGATATATGAACCATTATAGATGTTGCAAGTGCATATAAAAAATGTGATATTTTGGTATTGAGCCCATTTATATTTAAGGATTAGAACCATGCAAAAGGTTGACGCACGTATTATTCTTCTCGGTACAGCAGGTGGCGCAGTTACTTGGGGAAGTGCGGATTCATCAGGTTTGTGCCGCTACGGGACTTCAACGGCTCTAGTTATTGGTGGAAAGATTTACGTCGTCGATTTCGGTATGGGTGTTGCGCGGCAGTTAACCAAGGCGAACCCCCTGGGGCGTCCGGAATCGCAAATATTCGAAGACCTGCAAACATTGTTTATTACCCATATGCATTCTGATCACACATTAGATCTGTCAAACCTGTTGTTGTGTGGATATAACCAGGGGTGGCCATCACATCGAGTGGAAGTGTATGGACCATGGGACAGAGTTCTTAGCCCTAGTTTTTACTCAGATTTGCCGGAGTTGGATATATGGACGCCAGGTGCTGAAAAATTCGTCAATAATCTGTTGGCTGCATTTGAGGCCGAAACTTTAGACAGAGTCTATGGCGCAAAGAAACGCTCTCCGCAGGACATGATTGTCGGCGTTAATGTCCAACGTCCTGGGGTAATAGACCGCGACACTCATGGGAAGTTTTATGAATCTGGGGAAGCTGACCCTGAGGTCAAACTTAACCACAATGAAGCGCCTGTGGATCCGTTCTTCGTTTACGAAGATGATCGCGTGTATGTGACCGCCACACTGGCGGAACATGGAACTATGTATCCGGCATTTGCCTACCGTTTTGACACGGATGAGGGATCCGTAGTCTTCTCTGGAGATACTGGTCCTTCTGAGAACCTAGTACGACTTGCTGCGGACGCAAATGTGCTGATTCATGAAGTAATTGATCCAAACTATGCGCGTTGGCAATTTGGGGATCCTCCATATACCCCCAAGCAACAGCAAGCACTAGATGTCGTATTTAAGAAACACTGTTCGGTCGAAGTTGTGGGGACGATTGCCCAACGCTGCTCAGTGCAAACATTGGTGCTTAACCATTTTGTTCCGGGTAACCTGTCGCATGGATCATGGGCTTCGAAAGTGAAGGGATTCGATGGGCGCATTATCGAAGGTCGCGACCTGGATACCGTGTATCTTACCAACGTTTAGCTGAACAGCCGGCAAACAATAGGGAGAGTAAAACTAAGTTTCGATCAGGGTATTACCCAGCAAACATGGCTGCCGCGCCGCTTTCGGCATCTTCATAACTGGCGGAAGTAGCCTGCAAGGCTTGTGCAATGGAATCGAGAGCCGCTTCCATCTGAGCTTGGGCAGCGCGCCAACGGGTAGCACAATCCGCGAAGGAACTGGCGGCTGCCCCGGTCCAGGATCCTTGCAGGGACTGTACTTGTGCCATCATAGCGGCAGCATCGGTGCGCAGTTGCCCGGCGATTGCTGCTGCCTGAGCTCCGGCTGCCGCTACCTGACCGGAGTCTACATTGAATTGTGCCATCTTGGTTTCTCCTTAAAATAACAGATTGATTGGCTTTCGCCCTCAATCTAGAGCCAGAGACACCGCAGTAAGGTATGCGCGATAATAACTTCAGGAAACCGCAGCATTATCCTGTCCTGTGGACACTTTTCAAGGTCGGGGAAGGGCAGCTTCCCGCCAGCTAGAAGAGGCGGTTTCGCTAGATTTCTTCGAACGAGTCCTCGTCATCGGCCGAAGAGTACATAGTCTCCTCAATCTCTTCCTCCTGAGGCTGGGAGGGGGATGCTTCCTCTTCAGACTGATCAATGTTTTGCGCGCCAGGGCGTGTACTCTTGGCTAAATTAATTTTCCGCATAGTCAAGGTAGAGAATTGGTCGGCCACGTTTTCCATTGAAGACAGCCCATTTTCGGTGGCGTTCGCGGCATTTTCGGCTTGTAGTTGCGCGGCGTGTTCCTCTAAAGCCTTTCTTTCGGTGGCGGAAACTTTGACTACCGGAATTTTCGGGGAAGCGATTTTGTCTTCCGGCGGCAAAATGGATTGGCGCATCCCCGTACGGTTAGCAGCCCCTTTGATTACCACAATTTCCGAAGTGTCGGCAGCGGAAATTTTTTCTTTATTCTTAGGACGCGAAACCGCTTTTTCTTTCCCCACCGGTTCCCCCGGAATCAACGCCGAGAGCTTTGCATATTCGCCCTCCAGATTTTGCCGCGCCGCACCCTCATTTCCGCTACCTAAGGGGGAATGGAAAATGGTATCCCGCGCTAGTAGCTTCGAGATTAGCGAGCGGCGCAACCGGGCATAACGCAGCTGATCCATAGTATCCATCTCCGCCCGCATTAGCTGACAGTAGCTGCGATAATCCTGAGGGGAGGCGCCCAAATAGGAAATAGCGGCATCCACAAACACGCAGGCATCCAAATCGCCAGTGGGAGGCTGGCGCCCCTCTAACATCAAAATCAGTTCCCCGACCCTAATGGCTTTTTCTTTTTGCGCTCCTAACTGCAGGAGACGATCAAGGGCAAAATCGGCAGAAGCCGGATAGTTTTCGTAGTTAGTAGTATTTTTAGCTCGCGTTTGCGATTGGGTAATTACCCCGTGATACCAGGCAGAAACGGTTAAAATAGCTGGTTGCTGCGAAGTGTTTGTAAAGTGATCCAAACAAGTAAGTAGGCGAATTAGATGGGAAGTGGTGTGGAATTTCCGTCCGGCAGACTGCCACATTTCCAGGAGTCTAGCTGCTTCTTTGCGCAACAAGGCATCATCGGTAATCCCCAGCTCCCGCATGGCTTTGACGAATCCCGTCTGCAGCCAAGATGGCGCACCTGGCATAGCCTCTGTACCCCCGACGAATGAATGTTGCAGTGGTTATCCTACGGCTAAAAGCTCAGGAGAGAAAATAAAGGCTAAAAACACCAATCCAGCTTGAGCCGATTTAACCAGCTTTAAGCGGAATCTTTGCCAGAGTCCTTAAGGGAGTTCTTGGGGGCGCCCTTCTTGAATACTTTTCCCGGCTTCTTCCCTGCTTTGTTGCCGGAGGGTGAAGGATCGATTGCGGGGAAAGATACCCGAATGGTAAGCCCGCCCCCCGCAGTGGCTAGCGCCTGGGCAGTTCCGCCATGCACCGCGGCAATAGCTGCCACAATCGAGAGACCGAGACCGGTGCCCCCGGTTTCCCGCGAACGGGACCCATCACGGCGATAGAAGCGTCCAAAGATCTCATCTAGTTCGTCCTCGGGTACCCCTTCGCCATGATCCCGCACCTCTAAAATGGCATTACCTGCGCTAATACCTGCCAAAATCTCAACCGGGACTTGCGCCGAGGTATAGCGCTCCACATTGCCTATCAGATTGGTTATTACCTGGGTTAGTTGATCGCGATCGGCGAGCACCAGCGCCTTCTCTCCCTTATCCAACTCCAGGGGGGAGCCATCCAGGTGCAGCAGACTGATTTCCCGCTCTGGTGAAAGCGCCGATAAATCCAGAGCTCCCGCCGCCGCGATTCGGTATAAATCGACCGCCTCCATTTTGATCTGCCGTCCCTCGTCCAGGCGCGCAAGTTTCAGCAGATCCTCTACCAGCAGCCCCATCCGGGTGGCTTCGGACTCGATGCGTCCCATTACTTCATCAACCCGCTCTGGAGGCACCCCGCCCATTTTGTAAAGTTCCCCGTAACCGCGAATAGCAGCCAGGGGGGTGCGCAACTCATGAGAGGCATCAGATACGAATTGACGCACTTTCTGTTCGCTGCGCTGCTGGGTGACAATAGTTTCCTCAATGCGAGAAAGCATAAAGTTCAGTGCCGATGCCAGGGATAATACCTCTCCGGCGCGTACCTGGGATAAATCAATACGTTCATGCAGGTCACCAGAGGAAATCTTTCCGGCGACCTCCTCCATTTGCCGCAGTGGACGTAGGGAGACTTGCACCAACACGTAGGCTAAAACCCCGCCTATCAAAATAATGATGACGGAAGTACCCAATACGTTAATTCCGGTGGCAGTAACTGTTTGGGTAACGGTTTGCAGAGGCAGTGCCACGATTAAAGTTCCGGTGATTTTAGCGTCTTGAGCGCTACGAACCGGCAACATAATCGCACGCCAAGCCGCGGAAGATTCGCCTGCAATCGTGAAAGGCTTTTCCCAAGAGATATCTCGTGATTTTTCTGCTAGCGCCAAAGCTTTGGGATCCGGGCGCCCCATATCTGCAGTTGCACTAGAGGAAGTGGCTTCTGCGACCTGCCCGGCGTAGTTTACCCGCACAAAATAATTCGTGGGTTGATTACCCTGAAAAGTCCCTTTATCCAGCAGATCCACCAGATCATTAGTTTTTATCCGCGAGGCGGTAGCTTTCAGATTGGAATCAATCTGTGCTGCCAAGTGGGAATGTAAAATCCCTAGCATCGCAGTTCCGGTGCCACCCAGCCCCCCAGCTAGCAGTGCCATAATTATTAACACTAAACGCCAGGTAAGCGGGATTCTTTGCCAATAGGTGCGGTGCTGTTTAGTTTCTTTAGAGGCCGGATTTTCCGCAGAGTTTTCTGCTGCTTTTGCGGCTTTCGGTAAGGACATTAGTGCTTTCCGGTGCGAATCATGTAGCCAATGCCGCGGCGGGTAGTAATAATATCCCCGCAAGATCCGGGTACATCTAGCTTGCGCCGCAGATAAGAAATATAGGATTCCACGATGGCGGCTTCGCCGTTCCAGTCGTATTCCCAGACGTGGTCAAGGATTTGGGCTTTAGAAACCACCCGCCCCTCGTTAATCATTAGGTAGCGTAGCAGTTTGAACTCGGTGGGGGAGAGGTCTATTACTTGCCCGGCACGGCGTACCTCATGGGCGTCCTCGTCTAAAGCAATATCAGCCACCCGAATTACCGCATCGTCCCCGGAAACCCCCCGGGTGCGCCGCAAAATAGCGTTAATCCGGGCGACTACTTCTTCTAGCCCAAAAGGTTTAGTTACGTAGTCATCCCCACCTACGGTTAAGCCCTGAACCTTATCACTCATATCGTCTTTTGCGGTTAGAAAAAGAATGGGGGTGGTGAAGCCATTTTCGCGTAGGCGGCGGGTGACAGTGAAGCCGTCCACGTCTGGAAGCATTACATCCAACACGATTAGATCCGGGTTGGTGGATTCGGCCTGTTTGATAGCTTCGGATCCATTGGCGGCAGTGATAACTTCGAATCCGGTGTAGCGCAAAGAAGAAGCGAGGAGGTCGCGGATATTAGGTTCATCGTCTACCACCAACAGGCGGGCAGCGTCTTTAGTAGTCATAAGCCAAATTTTACCCAAAAAACTGGATAATAGCTGAATGAATTCTGGGAGACGCGTGGATGGAGGCTTAGAGGGCTTGGGTGTTAATCCTCGCCGCTAGCGGGTAGAATCAAGCCAGCAATAAAAAGATAACTTGAGGGAAATAGCGTGAATAAAGCGAAAGAACCGCTGGTAGTACATGATCGTCAAACCCTGGCGCGGGCAGAGAAAAATGCCGGAACCGTGGGGTTGATGGTCACTCGTGGTAACTGGCATCCCGGGCATCAGGCTGCTTTTGCTGAGGCCAGCGGGAGGGTGGATACCCTGGTGGCTTCGGTTTACACCGATCCGGTAGCACCAGCCTTTGAAACTACTTCCGATATGATTAGCTCCGCTGATTTGCAGTTAGCGGCGCGCAGCGGAGTAGATATTATTTTCGCGCCCTCAACCGAAGCTTTCTATCCTTTCGGGGCGGCGCAAACCGTGCTTGACCCCGGTAAGATTATTCGGCAGTATGAGGCTGCTGACCACCCTGAGCAGGCACAGAATCGCCTGACCCAATTGGTGAAGATGCTGGGAATCGTACGTCCTCACAAAGTATTTATCGGACAGTGCGATGCCCAGTTATTAGCAGCGGTGCGCCTGGTGGTGCGGGATTTAGATATACCGGTTTCGGTAGAGGTAGTTCCCACTTTTCGGGATTTGGATGGGCTTACCGTTTCGCAGACTACTCTGGCGCTGTCTGCCACCCAGCGCGAGGACGCAACCTGCTTCGCAAAAGCCCTGTTTGCGGGGGTGCGTCAGGCAGCGGCCACTGGATCCGGGGCGGCGGTGCTTGCGGCAACCAGGGATGCCCTCAGCGATAGTAATGCCGAAATCGAGTACCTAGATTTAGTGGATCCGATTTCCTTTGAACCCTGGCAAGGGGAGGGTGCTAGTACGGCTTGCCTGATAGCGGCGGTGAAGCTGGGTGAGGTACGGCTGAGCGATAACCAGCTAGTGGTGCTTTCCCGTCCTTAAACCCGATTAGTTTTTAGGGCGCATTATCTTTAAAACAGTTTGCGGGTCTTCCTCTGACTTTAGGAAGACCCGCAAACTGTCGTTATTTGGCTATTACTAGCTGCTAACTATGGCGGCGGCGTAGGAGTGCGAATCCCACCAAAAGCAGCACGCTCGCCCCGAAGCCTAAGATAGCGGTATCCACGGCTCCGGTTCGTACTAGGGAGTCGGGAGTGGGGGTGCTATTCCCTTTTGTCCCATTGGTTATCTTGGTTCCGGGCTGGGTTCCACCCGGAGTAGTTCCGGGGTGGGTTCCTGGTTGCTGGCCACCTGGTACGGTACCAGGATCACCGCAGGGCTTACAGGGCTTGCAGGGAGTATCTGGTTTTTCGGACCGTTCCTTGTAATCCAAAATCACAGTGAACTTAACGGTTCCGTCATCTAGGAGTTCGCAAAGCGTATCAGCCGGGCATTTCATTTTCGAAAAATTCTCTTTGCCCTTTTCGGTAAGGGGAACTATTATTTCCGCTTTCTTCCCCCTACTCACCGGATCTTTGGGATTGAAAGGTTGTCCCGCATGGTTTAGATATTTTACATTGGCGAGGTCGTAGCTAAACATCCCCGCCAGCGGGTTCGGTTTTCCTTCCTCATCGGGGTCATAGCTGGGCATTACTAGCTCTTGCCAATTGCCTTCCTCAACCTGGTCATAATCTTGCGCGGTTGGAGTTTCCGGAGTAGCAATCGGCTCAACTACTACCGGAGCGATTGCGATGCGCTTCTTGATTTCCGCTTCATTAGAGCCGACTTTGGATTTCGCCTTAGCATCTGCGGGGAAAATATCGTTAGCGTAAGACAGGGTAACCGGAATTTCCGCCTTATCGCCTTTCCTAGCATCTTCGTGCGGGGTGACGGTCAGTTCTCCGGTAGTGGCATCGATTGCTACCTTCCAGGGTTTCCCGTTGACATCTACGGTTTCGGGTGCGCTATAGGTGACCGTGGTGGCGTTAGCGGCGTCCTTAGTGTAGGTAGTAGTTTTCACCGGGGATTTAACTGCTTTACCGGGTTCGGTTTTAACTTCCTCGTATTTGGGAGGCAGCATAGATAGACGCCAGGCGCCGACCTTCTTTCCGGCTTTGTCAGCGACTCCCGGGTTCACTGCGCTTCCGGCGACTGGTAGGTAAACCCCATATCCATCCGCAAAGTTGATACCCCCATCGGCTCTTAACGAAGAACCAGTACTACCGGAGCCAATAACATCACCGGGACCAAAGAAATTGGAGCTTCCGTAGGAGTGAATAGCGCGTCCTCCCGGAGTGGTAATGGTGGTGTCTTTAGCGGTAGAAAAGTTGGCATTTGTCCGAGGCATAATACCAATCGGCAGTGATTCTTTAGATGTTACGTTAATGGTTAGCTGCGATTTTTCGGTTACATTGACATTTTGGGCGCTATAAATTCCGATCGTGCCGGCCTTACCAGGTCCTTTAAGATCTATATTTACCTGCGAGTTCCCCGCAACAGCGGTATCAGTCAGAGCGAATATGCCGAAGACGTTGTTGCCGTTAGCTGCGGGATTCGGATTACTGTTGATATTTAACTTAGCGTTCCCGGAGATGTTTACCTTCCCACCATCCTTTGACGGCTTGGGTCTGAAGTCAATCCCGGCAATCATTCCAAATTTTTCGGAACCGTTATATTCAGTATTTAGGTTGAGGGTACCTTCCCCTCCGATATTGAGTTGGGAAGCCAAACAGCGCAGTCCAGTTATCGAATTGGGCTTTTTGCTGTCGGCAACGCCAGCATCTAGAGTCAGGGTTGAATCCGGAGTTTCCCCTTCTAGATTAAATGTGAGGGGGGTTTCTGCTTCGAGACCTAAGGCCAAACCATCATTTAAATTACTTTGGCTACCTTCGCGGTGTTTAATCAGGTTATTTCCCTTGAATTTGATCGTAACCTTGTCAGTTCCCGGGTTCTTAACATCGAATTTTATAAAAATCAGACCGGCTGTTGAATGAGATAGCAAATTAGTATCTACCAGCTCAAAGTTATCAAAGGTGAAAACTTTGTTCTGGTCGTCCCAGTACCACCAGCCCCTTTGGCCTTGCCCCTTAATGTTGCCTTTCAAGCAGTAATGGCTGTTTCCCATATACACATGAGGGTTTTCGCCACAGGCGCTGTCGTTTACTGCCTTTACGTCTGTCGCGTCCTCATATCCCGAGGGAGGGTCGGCTTGGGCTGCCGGGGATAGTAGCACCCCGGTTAGGATTACAAATGCCGCGGCCAGGGCGGAGATTGCTATACGTGCAGTTTTCTTCATGTCTACCTTCTCTGATTCGGGCGAAGAACTCTCAACTATCTATTGTTAGCACATGGAAGATGGCTTTGACAAGGGGAAATAGGGGTAAAAGCCATGGTGAAGTGTAAATCATAGGTTTCCCGGAATCGGCATCTTTTAAAATAGTGATCGCGGCGGGGATTCTTAAGTAAAGCCGCTAACTTTCGCCCCTCGCCCTCGTCTAGCTAACATGGAGGGCGTGAGTGAAGCTAATAACCAAAGTGTGCCTGAACAGATTCGTATTCGCGCTGAGAAACGGCAGCGCCTGATTGACGATGGTCGCAACCCCTATCCCATCGCGGTTCCCATCACCCATACCCTGAGTCAAGTGCGGGAAAAATACCCAAACCTGGCAGCTGGGGAAGAAACGGAGGACTTCGTAGGAGTTGCCGGCCGGGTAGTGTTTTCCCGCAATACCGGCAAACTCTGCTTCGTAACTTTGCAGCAAGGCGATGGCACCCGCCTGCAGGCGATGCTTTCTGCCGCCCAGGTAGGTAAAGAATCCCTAAGCGACTACAAAGCTGATGTAGATCTGGGGGATCACCTGTTTGTTTACGGGCGGGTAATCGCCTCCAAGCGGGGGGAACTTTCAGTAATGGCGCAGCCGGGTCCACAAGGGCAACCTGCCTGGCAACTCACTGCAAAATCTTTACGCCCCCTGCCGAAAACTTTCAAAACCGAGGACGGGCAGGAAGTTTCCCTCTCTGAAGACCAGCGAGTACGGCACCGGGAAGTCGATATGATTACCCGGGAAGCTGCTCGAGAAATGGTGCGCACCCGCGCGAAAGTGGTAGCTTCTCTGCGCGGTACCCTGAGTGGGGAAGACTTTATCGAGGTGGAAACCCCGATGCTGCAAACCCTGCACGGTGGGGCAGCCGCGCGTCCCTTCGTCACTCACATGAACGCCTATGACACCGACCTTTACCTGCGGATTGCTCCGGAACTGTTCTTGAAACGCTGCCTGGTAGGCGGGATTGACCGGGTTTTCGAAATCAACCGGAATTTCCGCAACGAGGGCGCAGATTCCTCTCATTCCCCCGAGTTCACCATGCTAGAGGCCTACCAGGCCTACGGGAATTATCGGCAGATCGCCGAGCTCACCCGCCACCTGGTACAAAACGCGGCGCAGGCCGCCCTGGGAACCACCGTCGCCACCTTGCCGAATGGGGAATCCTATGACCTGGGAGGAGAGTGGGAATGGATTGACCTCTATGGCTCCCTATCAGCGGCATTGGGACAAGAAATCACCCCGCGCACCCCGCGGGAAGAACTGGTAAAACTGGCCGAGGCACGGGAGATTGAAGTCGAAAAATTCTATTCTCCCGGAAAACTCGTGGAACTGCTATGGGAAGCGGAAGTAGGGGATGACCTTTATGCCCCCACTTTCGTAGCGGACTTCCCCGAAGACACCTCTCCGCTGGTGAAATCACATCCCGAAAAACCCGGACAGGTACAAAAGTGGGATTTGTATGTACGCGGATTCGAGCTGGCCACCGGTTACTCGGAACTGAACGACCCGGTGATTCAGCGCGAACGTTTCGAAGCGCAATCCCTAGATGCCGCCAACGGCGATCCGGAAGCCATGCAAGTTGATGAAGAATTCTTGCAGGCAATCGAAGCTGGGATGCCGCCAGCCGGAGGCATGGGGATGGGGCTTGACCGCCTGTTAATGGCGATTACCGGCCTGGGAATCCGAGAAACCATTACGTTCCCGCTGGTAAAACGGATTTAAATAATCCGGGCGCACCGCAAATCCGTCTGCGCCCTCCAAAACTTTTATTTCAATAATTAGGAAGAAAATATTTATGCCCGTAAAAACTACCCATGTGGGTTCCCTGCCGCGAACTCCGCAGCTTTTAGAAGCCAATAACCTGCTATCCGCCGGGAAAATCAGCCCCCAAGATTTCGAAGAAGTGATCGAACGCGCCTCCGCGGAAGTGGTGGCCAAGCAACGCGAAATCGGGATCGATATCGTTAACGAGGGCGAGTACGGCCACATCACCTCGGGAGCAGTCGACTATGGCGCCTGGTGGAACTATTCCTTCTCCCGCCTAGGGGGACTTACCCAAACCGATGAGGATCGCTGGGCTAAAACCGAGGTTATTCGCTCTGAACCCGGTAACATTCGGCTCACCACCTTCACTGATCGACGTGACCGCAACCTGTTCCGGGAAGCTTATGAGGATCCGGATTCGGGAGTCCTCGGCAACCGCAACTCCGTCGGCAACCCGGTAATTACTGGTCCACTGAGCTATATCGGGGCCGAGGCTGCCCGCCGAGATGTAAATCTGCTGCTCAAAGGGCTGCAAGCTAATGGTTTAGATGCTTCCTCCGGTTTTATTGCCGCCCTGTCGCCCGGATCTTGTGCGCGGGTAGATAACCGTTATTACCGCACCGATGAGGAAGTGGTTTGGGCATGCGCGGATGCGATGCGCCAAGAATACAAAATCATCACCGATGCCGGGCTCACGGTACAGATTGATGACCCCTCCATCGCAGAGTCTTGGGATCAGATCAACCCGGAGCCTTCGCTAGAGGACTACAAAAAGTTCATCGGGGTGCGTATCGAGGCTCTGAACTGGGCGTTAAAAGACATTCCCACTGAACTTACTCGGTTCCATGTATGTTGGGGTTCTTGGCACGGCCCGCACACCACCGATATTCCCTTCGCCGATATTGTGGAGGACGTGTTGCGGGTAGATGCCAAAGGCTACACTTTTGAAGCCTCCTCCCCGCGCCATGCCCACGAATGGCGCATCTGGCACGAATACCAATTGCCGGCGGACAAGGTGCTAATCCCGGGCGTGGTTTGCCACTCTACTAATGTGGTGGAGCATCCACAGCTGGTAGCCGATAGGTTGTCGCGCTTCGTGGCGGCAGTCGGCCCCGAGCGGGTAATTGGTTCTACCGACTGCGGCCTGGGCGGGCGCCTACATTCTTCGATTGCCTGGGCGAAACTGCAATCCCTGGTGGACGGGGCGCGCCTGGTTTAGGACAGGAAAGGTTCGTAAAGTGCTGAGGCTTTCCGGGGCGGTCAAAGACTATGCTTGGGGATCTCCCCGCGCTATCAGTGATTTTACCGGGATTGAATTTGGCGGCCAGCGGGTGGCCGAGCTGTGGTTTGGAGCCCATAATGGGGCACAGACCCTAGCGGGAGGAAACCCGCTTTCGGAAGTAATCGCCGCCGATCCTGCCCGGATTTTAGGGGCGGACGTTTCGGCGCGCTTTGACGGACAACTGCCGTTCTTACTGAAACTAATCGCTCCCGAGCAGCCGCTATCTTTGCAAGTGCATCCGGGTAAAGAACTGGCGGAGGTGGGTTTTCAAGCGGAAGAAGAAGCTGGGATCCCCCGGAATAGTCCCCGGCGAAACTATCGAGATCGGAACCATAAACCAGAGATGATTTTCGCGCTTACCCCCTTCGAGGCGTTCGCCGGTTTTCGCGCGCCGCGTCGGGCTATCGAGGTTTTAGAGAATCTAAATGCCCCCCTAGCGCGGGAAATGCTAGAGATTTTACGTGCTCACCCCGGCTATCGCGGTTTGCGGGCAGTAGCACGGAAGCTATTGGCGCCCCTGGACGAGGAACGTCAAATCCAAATAGAGGCGGTGATTACCGCTTGCCAAGACCGCCTAGATCGCGGCACCTCACCCTCGCTCAGGGTAGACCGGCAAGCAGTAGCCCTGGCGCGCACCTATCCGTCCGATCCCGGAGCAGTCTTATCTTTGCTGCTCAATCCGGTTACCTTGCGTCCTGGAGAGGCGTTATTCATCCCTACCGGGGCAGTGCACGCCTATGTTTCCGGTCTCGGTATTGAAGTCATGTCCTCCTCCGATAACGTGTTGCGCGCTGGGCTTACTCCCAAGCATATTGATGCTGGCGAAGCCCTACGCTGTATGGATTTTCACGGCGCACCCCCGGTGCGAATTGCTCCCGAAATGAATGGTCGCGGCACCGGGATCTACTATGCGCCAGTGGATGATTTCGAGCTGTCGGTATCGGATGTTAACGGAGAGGAATGGATTCCGATTCCCGGACGCGGACCTCGGATCCTACTGGGCATCTCCGGAGATTTGGAAGTGGGGGTTGGTGGCTCCATAGAAACTATCCGCACTGGCGAAGCCCTTTTTATTTCCGCTGCCGAGGGTGCGGTGCGTGTGCGGGGAAACGGAAAACTAGCGCAAGCGGGAGTGCCGTAATGGATGAAGAATATTCCTGGGATAACCACTGGGTGAGCGCCCTTGCCGGGATTCCTTCCCCCCGTCTTACCTGGTACGGCGAGGATCGCATAGAACTATCGGGACAAGTGGTCAGTAACTGGGTAATAAAAACCCAAAATCTTTTGGCCGGGGACCTAGCAGCCGAACCCGGAGGGGTTTTAGCTCTAGGATTAGGTTCTTCCTGGCGAGATCTGCTCTGGCGGATCGCAGGCTGGGGATTAGGGTTAACCGTTAAGAGCTTGGGGGAATCGACAGCTGCTAACCAGGAGCTAGCCTCCGATCCGGATTTAGTTGCTTGCGCGGTTACTGCCCCGGAAAGTGGAGCCTGTTTTCTAAAATCTGGAATCGAAACCTATCTGGTGAGTCCATCTCCGTTAGCTTGGCGCTACCCGGAGGCTTTACCTGCGGGATTCCTTGATGGAAACCGGGAAGTACTTTCTCAAGCTGACCAGTTGCTTTTTCCCTTACCTAACCAAACCAGCCCGATAGGCGATTCCTCTTTTGAAACATATGAAGATAGACGACTAATTCCTGATTTTTTTCGCTGGTGCGAACAGAACTGTCCGGGGCGTCGAATCCTAATCAAAGTAACCGCGGATTCGAATCCGCAAGCTTTAGCTCTAGTCATCGGGCAGATTTGGCGTTATCAGGGCGCTGCGGTCGTCCTAGAGCCAAATTGTGGTGAAATCGAGAAAATTTCTTCTCTAGAACACATAACCAAAGCTATTGAGCTTAACTGCAGGTAAAAGGTCTTTTATAGGCTTTAATGTGGACAGCAGTCTTAGGAAATCTATACCATTTTTTCGACTGACTTCCCCGAATGACACGCTTGTAGTTTATACTCTTATAGAAACCTATTTTTGCGAGGAGAATAATATGTGGAACATATTTGGCGAGGGACCCATCTCGTCTAATCCGCAGTCCTGGCAAATTGGGCAGGATGACCAAGGCCCCCTCTCCTGGCAAGAACAAGCGCTCTGTGCCCAAACCGACCCCGAAGCATTTTTCCCCGAAAAAGGTGGTTCTACTCGGGAAGCGAAAGCGGTTTGTGAACTGTGTGAAGTTCGCGATGAATGCCTCAGTTATGCCTTAGAAAACGATGAACGCTTCGGAATCTGGGGCGGCCTATCAGAGCGGGAACGGCGCAGACTGCGGCGCAACGTGGGTTAGTGCAGTGGCTCCCGCCCCTGAAACCCCTGCCGGTTACCGGCATCCCAGCGTCCAGGTTTTCGTGGTTACGCAGGGGCGTACCCCCCATCTGGAGCAAACCTTAAAAGCGCTGCGCGCCAGTCGTTACCCGATAACTTCGCTGGTGGTAGTGGATGCTGACCCCACCAGCGACCTTACCCCCTCCCTTTTGCGTCCCTATGCCCCTTTGCACTACTCGCGGGTAACCGCCGCCAACCTGGGGCAAGCAGTCAGTGCTGCCCGGGCGGATAATCTGGAGGCCGTAGATTACCTGTGGCTGTTACATGACGATTCCGCCCCTGATGCCTCTTGCCTGGGGAAACTTGTCCAGGCGTTCGAGAATTCCACCACCTTGGGGATTGCCGGTCCGAAAGCCCTGGATTGGGATAAACCAGAAACCCTAGCCTCGGTGGGAATCCACGCCACGCGCGGCGGTGAGCGTCTCACCCCTTTCGACCCGGGCGAAGTCGACCAGGGGCAATATGACTCCATCAGTGACGTGCTGGCGGTAGGGACTGCGGGACTGCTAGTAAAAGCCCCGCTTTGGGATCGCTTGCGCGGGACAAATCTGCTGCTTAGTCCCTTTAACGAGGCTTTGGAACTGGGGCGCCGCGTACGCATGGCGGGCTACCGGGTTTGCCTGGTGCCGGCGGCACGGATTTACCACGCTCAAGCCGGTATCTATAGGCTGCGTGAATATCTGCAGAATCAAAACTCTGCTGCTACTGACAGCGATAAGGAAACCGATAAAGCCAGGGGGAAGGGAAATATCCAGTCTCCCGAGACGACGGAGCAGGAGGATAAGCAAGGGGAAATTCCCCTGGACTCAGAGAAAAACCTGCAAACAGAGCAATTTTCCTCACCGCCCGTCGCCACCAGTGATGCTGCAGCCTTCGTAGCTAAAGAAGATGGTTCTCTGGAAGAGAAAAATGATATCGGTGAAGCTGACGAGCACGAGGAAACCAAAGGGGATAGCCAGTGGCAAGATCCGGACGAGCCCGTTCCTCACCAGCCGGTTTATGTTTATGATCCGGTTCCGGTCACGCCTTTGGCTGGTAAAGCTCCGCGGGAGAAGGAAAAATCCTGGACGGCGCGACGCGCGG
The DNA here is from genome assembly GCF_900106855.1 of Varibaculum massiliense. Lineage (NCBI taxonomy): Bacteria > Bacillati > Actinomycetota > Actinomycetes > Actinomycetales > Actinomycetaceae > Varibaculum > Varibaculum massiliense. Next base: position 1,613,650 of record NZ_FNWI01000004.1, read on the forward strand.
ACAGCTATATTTATCGCGCCCTAACTATTAACTCCCTGCTGCTGCCGCTGTGGATACTGTTTCTGCCTCTAAAATCGGTGATGCTAGCCCTGTATTGGGTACTGCGTTCGCAGGGACAGCGGGCAACGGTAGAGATAAACTCCGCTAACCGGGTGTGGGGGTCATTAGGAAAGATTCTTTCAGCGCGCCGGATCGGGCGGCGGCAATCCCAGATCTCCCGGCGCGAACTTGCCCGCCTGGAAGTACCGGCTAGCAGGGTACGGGAAAACCGCCGCCTGGTTCGGCGGGTAAATCGGGAACGAGGGCAGGCAGTTCTCAAACTGGGGACGGTAGCTAAAACCCAATTGGAAAACCATACTTGGCGTGCCCAAATAATCTTCTGGTCACTCGCCCTATTTTTCCTGGTTATAAGCCTTTTGGGGATGCGAGTGTTCCTGGGAGGAATGCACGGGGGATTCTGGAGTGTTTTGCCTGGTAACTGGCATGACTTTTGGATATTGGCAACCAACTCTTGGCGCACTCTGTCCACTGGGGTGAGCGGCCCTCCTGACCCGATTGCCTATCCGCTGCTAGTAATCACCGCCCCTTTCGCTATTTTCGGGATAGCCCCCACCGCGGTTTTACGGTGGTTACTGATTTTGTCTCCACTGGGGGCTGCAGTTAGCGCCTGGTGGGCATCAGTGGCATTCACGCGGGTGAATTCCCTGCGGGCTTTAACCGCGCTCAGCTGGGGAGCGGCGTTACCCCTATTGGTTTCGGTGCAGGTCGGTAACCTGTCTGCCGTGCTGACACACGTATTTTTACCCCTGGCAGTTTGGGGAGTGCTTTCCTATTACAGTTTGCGCCGCCCCTACTTATTAGCGGGAGTTTTGGGTACCGAAAAGTATCAACCTAGCTATTCGCGCAGGTCTACAGCAGGTATCGGGGCGCTATGCCTTGTGATGGTCACTGCCGGTGTCCCTTGGCTATGGCTAGCGGCGTTAGTTCTTATCTTTGGCTGCTCCTTAGGGGTTGCCATTAAGAAGCATTTACCCTTCCGACGCGGTCTTGCTTATCTAGGTGGCGGGCTAGCGATACTGATACCCGCCCTGGTTACGTTGCTACCGTCTTTTATTTGGGCGCTGCGTACCCGCAGCCTGCGGGCATATCTGTTCCTGACGCCCTCCGCATTTACCCCGTTGTCAATGCGCTCGCAACTTCAAGTCATGGGGCAAGTATTGTCGGGTGTGCCCTTATTTTTAGGAATAGCTACTTTCGTCTGCGTATTTTTGGCTGCTACCGGAGCGTTATTTACTGGTCGCCAACTGTTAGCAACCCGCGCTGCCTGGCTATTTGCCCTTTTAGGTGTCTTAATAGGGGTGTTTTCTGCGGCACAGATGGTGGCGCCGGGGCAAAGACCGTGGCCGTTGCCCGCTTTTTCGGTGCTGCTGCTGGGCCTACTAGGGGCAGCCGCCTTAGGGTGGAGCGCGGTACAACCGGCTAAACCGGGGCGCTACCTACTCGCAAGCATGCTGGCGGTGGCAATAGTGTTGCCGCTGACCACCGCAGCTGCCTGGGCAGTTCCCGCCACCAACACCCCATTGAAGGCTGGCAACGACCGCGCCCCGGTGGCCTTCTCGATTTTATCGGCCTCAGAAAAACGCACCCGTATGCTGCTAATAGATTGGGAGGGGCGCAGCTACCAGATAGCGATGCGCCGTGACGCCGGGCCGGGGATGCTCGCCACCAACTGGGTAATCCGGACGAAATCACTCGGTCAGATTGCTGCTCCCGAAAGTCGGGTGCTGGCGGCGCTGGTAGCTGGAAATGACCGCCGGGGTGCCACCTTATGTGCCGATTTAGCGGTTGAGCAGTTGTTAATCACCAAAACGGCTGGTGAGGATGGGCTAAATGCCAAACTTACCGCCTCCAGTTATTTTCATCCGGTTTCTACTAACGCCGATTACAGCGTTTGGCGCCTAGATACCTCCAGGTTTTCGCCACCGCGTTCGGATGCGCGGGTGCGAATTGCCTCTGGCAAACAACAGGAAACGGTACCGGCCGGGGTGCTAAATGGCGGAAAAAATATCTCTTCCTCCTCAAAGCCGCGCCAAGTTTTGCTGGCAGAATCCCCCTCCCCGGCATGGAAGGCTCGGATAGACGATCACCTCCTGCAACCCCAATCTGAGGGGGGACTGCAAGCCTTTACGATTCCAGCTGGTACTTCCGGGAAACTGGAAGTGTATTTCGCTAATCCGGGGCGCTATCTGATGATAGGGCTATTTCTGCTGGTCTATCTGGGTACGGCCGCCGCCTGTCTGCCGCTAGCGAAAAGGGGGGAGCAAAAGTGAAAAAACCGGCCTCAAAATTTGTGATTTCACTGGGATCAGCGCTGGTCATTCTCCTAGCTGCCGGTGCGCTTTCCTTGGCACTAGTGAAGAATCTCCCCGCCGCCTCTAGCGCAAACGATAGCGGTAGTGAAGTGGCAGTCCCGGCAGCTACCCAGCAAGTGGTATGCCCGGGGTTGCCGGGGGACGATGCGAAGGCCTGGGTGCAAGGGATTTCTGCAGCGGGATCGCCACCGTTAGTAGATTCTTCCGGGAGGACACTGACCGGGCAAGCCCCGCAGGCAGTGGGTAAATCCGGGTTGAACTTGCAGGTAAAACCGGTGGCGGGGAAAAATGCGGCCGCCGTGGGATACGTAAGTAGCGCCGGAAAAGAGGGCGAAAACGGGTTTTTTGCTGATTATTGTGGTGTCCCGGCAAATCGTGCCTATTTCCTTACCCCCGGAACTACCACCGGCAATGCTTCTACTTTGCATCTGGTGAACCCGGCAGGAGCGCCGGTAACTGCCCGGATTCAAATCTGGACAGAACAGGGACCGCTACCAGCCAAAGTGACGCAAAAAGTTCCCGGGAAAGGTCATGCCTCCCTAGTACTTGACGGGCAAGCGCCCGGTTTTACCCGCCTGGGAGTTTTAGTTGAATCTGACGGAGCCGGGTTGAACTCTTGGGTGAACACCACTTTGGCTACCGGAGCCCAAAAAGCGGGAGGTGCGCATTTGCCGCCCCTGGCGTCACCGAGCAATCAGGTGCTGATTCCGGCAGCCAAAATTACTGGTAAAGCTAGTTTACGGGTGCTTAATCCCAGCTTAGCGGTGGCGACCCTCCAGGTATCGTTACTGGATGCCAAGGGGGAAACCCCGGTGCCGGCTCCTAAAAAGTTGCAGGTAGCTAGGGGAGCGGTTTTTGAAATTCCGCTAGGGGGAGTTAAAGACGGGGTAGGAGCAGTTAAACTTAAATCCGATCAGCCGGTGGTGGCAGCAGTTTTCGCGGAAGAAACCTTCGCCGACAAAGGAACTTTGGCAGTGTATCCCTCAGCTATGCCAACTACTTCAGGGGCGGTGCTGATTAACGAGGAAGCAGGGAACCTGGTATTTGCAGGTAGTAGATCCCAAAAAATTACTTTGACTTCTGGCAAAAAAACACAGGAGCTAACGGTCAAACCTGAAACGTTATCACAGGTAAAACTGGGCAGTGGTGTTTGGCAGTGGCAAAGTGAAACCGAGATTTATGCCGGGCAGTTGGTGGGGGATCCCGCCGGCACTTTCCGCACGATTGGGATGGGGAAAGCAGCTCGGGAAATAGCCGCCATTGCGGTAAAAGTTAATCCCTAGGGTCTGTGAACCCGGATAGTCGTGGTTCAAGGGGCAGCGCAAAAATCTCTTTAACCGAATATCTAAAAACTTTTCTTAAGCCCAAAAGTTATTCTTAGGCGGGGAACACCTCTTCGGGCAGGCAGCCAATTTCACTGCTTAAATGCTCCGCGAGAACCGCTTTTACTGCTTGTTCGGTATCTTGTGTGGTGCGGCAACGCCATTGGATGGGCAGCCGGTAAACTACAATTCGGGTAGCCAGTTTCCCACTTTTATCCGCAGGAAATAGCCGCCCTAAGACCGCATGCGGAGATTCCCACTCGGCCGGATCCGAAGGAGGGATATCTTCCACCCCAAATTCGATACGACCCACTTCCGGGTGTTTGCGGGCAGCTAGGGTCGCCAAGTCCACCACCAGTTGGTCAAATTTTTCCCGCCGCGTCCTCCAGGCCGGAACTACCGGTAAAAAAGTAACTCCCCGGGCGCCTCGTCCGTGGCGATCTCGCCGGTTCCCTGTCAAACCCCTCACGAGAACGCACCCTACCGCGAGTTTGGCTTGGGTTTTATTTCCCGCGCCGCTAACGTGCAATTGTGCGGGTAACTAGATCATGTTCCAAAACTGGCTGCAACCAAGTGGCGGCAGCCACTTTAACCTACGTATATAAAGATTCTACGGTCGTCCTCGGCCCCCTCGCTACCCAAGCAGAACCGCACGCCTACGATCTGTGCGCCGAGCACGCCAATACTTTGACTGCCCCTAGAGGATGGCAAGTAGTGCGGCTAGCCAGCGAGTTCAGTCCGGCAGAGCCCAGTGATGACGATTTAGAGGCCCTGGCAAACGTGGTGCGGGAAGCCTCTAAGCGTCGCCACCTTTCCACTTCAAAAGTAAATAAAAATTGGGACGGACGCCTCAGTCCGGAAGCTACCAGCGGCGGAAGTGGGCATCCGGGATGCGAATATGACGTAAATGCCAAGCAAGGAGTGCGCCCGGCACCCCACTGTGCCCCTGAGAAACGCCGCGGTCATTTGCGGCTGTTACCGGGGGGACTACCCGACCAGACAGAGTAGGCGGAGCGGCAATCTAGTTACTAGATTCCGATTAATGCGAGCAGGCGCGGGCAATACCGATAAAACCGCTTCGGCATGGCACAATAGAACTCATGACCGTGAAAATTTTGGTAGTGGATGACGATGAGGCACTCGCGGAAATGGTGGGCATCGTGATGTCAACCGAGGGGTATAAATCTGTTTTTTGTCACCACGGTGACCAGGCATTTGATGTTTTCCAGGAGAGTCAACCCGATCTGGTGCTGCTGGATGTAATGTTGCCCGGCAAAGACGGGGTGGAAATCTGCCGGCAGATTCGCGGGGTATCTGACCTGCCCATCATCATGCTCACCGCAAAATCAGATACTGCCGATGTGGTAGCCGGCCTGGAAGCGGGAGCCGATGACTATATCCCTAAGCCTTTTAAACCTAAAGAACTGATAGCCAGGATTAAGGCGCGGCTGCGGGGACGCACCAACGAGGAGCAGGGCGAGGACGTAGACCTAGGGGATTTACGTATTGATGTGGCTGCCCACGAGGTTTTCCGCAGTGGGGAGCGCGTTGATTTAACTCCTTTAGAGTTCGACCTGCTATTGACCTTGGCACGTTCACCTTGGAAAGCTTTTAGTCGCGAAGAGCTGTTGGAAGAAATTTGGGGTTACCGCCATGCCAACACCGATACTCGCCTCGTTAATGTACACGTGCAGCGGCTGCGAGCCAAAATCGAGGAAGACCCTGAGCATCCCAAGATTGTGCGTACCGTGCGCGGAGTTGGCTACCGTGCTGGAGGCAACTAGGCGTAGATGGATACGCAAACCCCAACCCATCAAACTGCGCAAATAGAAGCGCCGAGTAGTTTTTGGGGATTGCTCCGGCAAAAGCAGTGGCGGCAGAGCTTGCAGGTTCTGGGAAGTAAAATCGCGCAGTTGCCGGTTATCCGCTTTTTTCTATCCTCTATTACCGCCCGGCTAACAGCGGTAATGGCGCTGGCTACCGCGATTATGATGGTTATTTTGATTGTCTCCGTAACCGCGCATGTTTCAAACGGGATTTTTCAAAAACGCCTGAATATTGTTTTACAAGATGCCTCTTTGCGCAAGCAAAGTTTGCAGACTTCTTTAGATTCGCTAGTAGTCGATTCGGTGAGCGGAGTACAAGACGCGGCCTATACCCTAATTTCGGATCAACGCGATGCCTCGGCGGGTGCCGGTGGCGTGGGGGCGATGCTACTAAAAGACCCGAATGAAAGTCGTCCCCTGGCGATTAACGAGATTATCGATCCCGAACAACGAAGCCTGATTACCAAGAGTTTGCGGAAAGCAGTCCAGCAGGAAGGAGGTATTCACTGGCAGTCGGTTTCCTTAAGGAATTCGCAGGGAGAAAAGGTGCCCGGAATTGTGGTCGGTACCCGCGTGGTGCTGCCACTAGTAGGTAATTATGAAACCTATCTGGTCTATTCATTAGCTTACGAACAGCAAACCATTTATTTGGTTAATCAGGTGTTAATCCTGGGAACTGCGGTGCTGCTCGGGGTGTTGACAGTGCTGATGGCGGCAGTTTCCTACTCAATTTTATCGCCAGCGCGGCGAGCTGCTAAGGCAGCACGTAAAGTCTCCGCTGGTAACCTGCAAATTCATCTGCCGGTACGGGGCACAGATGAGTTAGCTCAACTGTCCCAAGCCCTAAATAACATGGCGACCTATCTGCGGGAACAGATTAGCGACTATGAAGAACTTTCTACTTTGCAGCAGCGTTTTGTATCCGATGTTTCCCACGAACTGCGCACCCCCCTAGCTACTATCCGGATGGCGGCAGATTTAATCTACGATGAACGTGACCAGCTTTCAGAAACCAATGCGCGATCCGCTACAATTTTGCATCGCCAAGTGGATCGTTTCGACAAAATGTTGGCGGATCTCATCGAGATTTCCCGGATTGATGCTTCAGTGGCGCAACTTTCACTATCGGAAGTCGATATCGCCTCCCTGGTAGCAGCGGTGGTGGAGTCAAATAAGGCACTGGCAGAAAGCATGGGGGTGGAAATTGAACTGGAAACTTTCGGTGACACGGTAGCGGAAGTAGATTCCACTCGTATCACTCGGATTGCCCAGAACTTGGTGGTGAACGCGATTGAGTTCGCGGAAAGTAAACCGGTGCAGATTAGCATTGCAGGTTCAGATACGGCGGTGGCTTTCCAGGTGCGCGATCACGGCCCCGGGATGACGGACGCAGTCGCCCAACACGTTTTCGACCGCTTTTACCGCGCGGATCCTTCCCGCAAACGCACCACCGGGGGCACCGGTCTGGGGCTGGCGATATCTGCCGAGGACGCAGCGCTGCATTCCGGGTTGCTAACGGTTTTGTCCTGTCCTCAGCAGGGATCGGCTTTCACCTTGTTACTGCCTCGCCACCAGGGGCAGGAAATCGATGATATCCCGGCGCAGGTAGAAAATCAGGATCTGGTCGCTGCCCGCCAAGTATGGGCAATCGATCACCCTGAGGACGTTATCTTATCGGAGAACCTGGAGGAATCGTCTTTGCAGGTGCATCAAGTGCGCACTGAAGTTCCTCTAGGGACCGAACCGGTAAGCAGGGAAGAGGGATTACCGCGCATGCCCGCGGAGCTGCCAGCCGAGATTTTGGAAGCTACTCCGGCACACCCCTTGCCACGAATGCCCGAAAATGACAGCGTGATTGATATTCAGGAGCGAATCAAGAATCTAGAGGATTCCGGAACTAAAGAATCAGATAACGACCCTGCGGGAGAAATCTCATGAACTGGTTAACTGACCAGTTTGCAAAACTGGAAATGGGAAAGATATCCGCGGTGAAACTTAAGCTAGCTGCGTCCTCCGCAACAATAGATTCTCTCTATAGAGCCGGAAACAGGAGGCTTTTTAAGCAAGTTTTGCTGGGAACGCTGGGTTTAGTCTCCGCCTTTATGATGGTGGCTTGTGCGGCGCTACCCGATTCCGGGCCGGTTCATAAAGGGGAGGTAAACATTGATTCTCGTAACCCCTTATCTCAGCTAGCCAGCGGACCGGTGGATGGGTCTAGTCCCGAAAAATTACTGGCGGATTTTCAGCAGGCATGTGCTGCTGGTACTTACGATGACTATGGGATTGCCCGCCAATTTCTAACTTCCTCACAGCGGCGGCGCTGGAAGCCACAAGAACAAGTCACCGTGCTCAACCCCAAGACGGAATTGAAGATAGATTTTGACTCGGAAACAAATGGGGCTACCGGTACTGGCCAGCCCAGTTTACGCCTTAACCAGGCGGGAATCAGTGAAAAATTCCGCACAGAAGAAAGCATTAGATATTCCTTAGCCAAGGAAAACGGGCAGTGGCGGATTAAGTCCCTTCCCGATGGGGTAGTGCTTACCAGCTCGGCTTTTAAAAATGCTTTTGCAAAACGCAATGTTTACTACTGGTCTAGTGATCATCGCTTCTTGGTTCCTGATCCCCGGTGGGTTCCCCGAAAAAATGGTGCTCAGCATCTTCTACAATCTCTGTTTACCGGACCAAGTGATGATCTTGCCCCGGCGGTTAGCGCTCCGGTGACGATGAAGAAAATTCCTTCTAACCTAGTGGTTTTGCAAAGTAAAAAGGCGACAGTTGAGCTGCCGGACACTATCCATTTACGTTCTCAGCAGGAAGTAGATCAACTTTATCAACAGCTTAGAGCAACCCTATTGGATGTTTCCGGTATTGACGAGGTGGCTCTTTCGCAAGATGGTTCTGCCTTGGAAGTTTCCAGTGAGCAGCCGGCGGCTTCCCCGAAACCCATTATGTTGGGGGTAAAAAATGGCCAGGTAGTTGAGGAATCATCTTCTCGCAGCGGATTATTTACCTCGCAAATAAATCCGGATGAGGTTATCACCTGGCCGACCCCCAGCAGTCCTGCTACCGATTTTCACGTAGCAATTCGAGGCGGAAATGAACTGGTGCGTCTGCAGCGAGGGAAAGCGCCGGTGCTGCTTTACCGTGGAAAGAATTTGCGTGCCCCACAGATAGATGCCTGGGGATGGGCTTTTACCGGCGACTCAACTCAAGAAGGTTCTTTGATAGCAGTTAATGCCCGAGGCACGGCTGTGGACGTGAAACTACCCACTGATTCCAAATGGAAAATCCCATTTTTTGCTTTGAGTTCCCCCGGCGTGCGTGGCCTGGTGGTGTGGCAGGTAGGTTACAGTTTCCAAGCACAATTGGTGACGATAGTGCGCGGGGAAGATGGGACTCCTCTGCAGATTATTCCGGCTCAAGACAAGACCGAGGCTATGCGGGATGTTATTTCGGCAGCGTGGATAAATTCGGGGCAGGTGGCGGTCTTACAAGGTGGTGCCTCCCCAAAGGTGCAGCTTTTGGGGATTAATTCCCCTGATGAATCTTTTGAAGCCCCCGTAAACGCCCAATACCTGGTGCCAAATCCTCCCGATGGCAATGTAGAAGTAGTTAGTGATCGCGGTTCGCGTTTGGGACATATCGAACAGTCTTGGCGGGTCGTGGGATCTGATATTTTCTATCCAGCTTATTCTTCCTGATAGTTAGATATTTATTGCCCTGCAGAACTCCCTGGTGGCAGGTTTTCCCCAGGGTGCCTCACGAAGGTTTTCCCGCTGCAATTATTTTTGAGGTCGAGGTGGGGTTTTTCTCGGGAAACATTGAGCTATGGGTGCCCACGCTTTATCTTCCAGTTCCTCCGGCTTCTGGGATTGGGTTAGCGCCTCAGCTGCTAAATCGTTCCGCGACTTTTCTCGTCTGTTATTTCCGGAAACCTGCCCCGGTTGCGGGCAGCTCGACACGATGCTCTGCGACCGCTGTCGCGGTATATTTTTACATCCTCCCACCAGCGTTAATTCCGCTATTTCGGTGGGAGTGAAGCAGGTGTGGACACTGAGTCTGTACCAGGGGCGGGCGCGCGGAGTAGTGTTGGCGATGAAACATTCACGATCCTCCTATTATCAGCAACTTCCCTTCTTTATCGGTGCGGTCTCTGGCAGAGGTCTCGCTGTTTATTCTTCTCGTCCGTTACTGGTTTGTCCCGCGCCCTCTCCCTTTCGGTTGGGCAAAACTCCGATATCTTCCACCGCCGGTAGGCTAGCTGCCGGGATTACGGCGGGATTGAATTCTCAGGGGGTAAAGGCGCGCCTTTCGGGCTTGTTGCAGCTAGAACCGGGAGCTAAGAAACAGGCGGGACGTAGTTTCCAGGAACGGTTACGAGGCCGCGCCGGCAGTATGCAGCTAGGGGCAGTGGCAGACTTGGACTTTAGTGGGGAAGTGCTGTTAGTCGATGATGTTATCACTACTGGCGCCACTATCCGGGAGGCAGTTCGGGTAATAAATGAGGCACAGGCAGAGGTAAAGGGGGTGTTCTCGCTTAGCGTAGCCGAACGCAACCTCAAAAGGGGGTAATGGTGGGACTTTTTGGGGTAAAATTTTGTTACTTGAAAAGCCCAAAGGTGGGCGAGAGGGGGTGGTAGCTGCAATCACCGCGACCGGAATGAGCCGGTACGCATCAATCTGGGATCTTTGATCCCCCTACCGTGCCCTGGAGGACACTAATGGAAATTATCGTTGAAGCACGAAACGCCGAAATCCACCCCAATTTCCGCCAATATGCCGAGGAAAAAGTCGCTAAGGTTGAACAGTTTTATCCGCGTGTTCAGCGGGTAAATGTGGAGCTGACTCACGAACCCAATCAGCGGCAAGCAGACACCTCCGAGAAAGTGGAACTGACAGTTTTCGGTAAGGGACCGATTATTCGCGCGGAGGCCAGTTCCTCTGACCGTTACGCCTCGGTAGATATTGCTTGTGGCAAGCTTTATGAGAGACTGCGGCGCGCCCGGGATCGAGCCAAGGATCACCGCCGGCACCGTGATGCACACCGCCACGAGGAGCCCTTAAAAATCGAGGAACTTAATTTGAGGGACGCTGCCAAGGCAGTTACTCCCGAAGATGACGATTATTCTCCCGATATTCCCCGGGAACGACAAATTGGGGTAGCTGATGAAAGCCAGCTGGGTGACTCCCCAGTAATTGTGCGGCAAAAATTGCACGAGGCATCGGTGATGACCGTTAGCGAGGCGCTTTATCAGATGGAACTGGTGGGGCATCCGTTCTTCGTGTTTATCGATTCTGAAACCATGCAACCTTGCGCGGTGTATCACCGTCGCGGCTGGACCTACGGAGTGATTCGCCTGGATGCCACGGCAACTCCCCGGGAAAGCTAAAACCAAAAAAGGGGTTAATACCTGAAAAACTGAGGAGGGGAGCCGCTGACGAAAGTCAGCGGCTCCCCTGTTTGTTATCGCATTTGGAAGTCGTGGCTGTCATCGTTCCAGCCGGTTTTTTCTAGCATTCGAGGCTGGGCGGTGTCGCGGTCAATCCGCCAGCCGGGATCAGTGAGCATCCGAGAAATTGCCAAACCTACTCCGATAGAGAGAATCACAAAGAAGACTTGTACTAAAGCGGCAGTGGCTTGGGGAATGTCACCGTTCGAAAGGTGGGTAATCGCCGCATAGAGGGGAACTCCCGGGATCATGATGACCACTGCAGGCACTGTCAGTGAAGTGCGCGAGAAACGGAAACCGCTGATCCGGGAAATAAAATGTGCCACTATCCCGATAGTAACTGCGGCCAGTCCCACTGCCGCTTGCGGTAACATGCCTTGGGCTACCAGAAACAGGCGCCCTACATTGGCGCAACCGGCAACTAAGGCAGCGCACAGCGCCACTTGCGGGCGAATGGAAAACAGTACTGCGAAACCGAAGGAAGCGACCAGTGAACACGTAAATTGCAGCAGGTAGAGAGCTATTCCGCTGACTGGGAAAGCAGTGGGCGGGTCAATATGCCACTGAAATAAAGTGGCGATTATCCACACCGAGATTCCTGCCGATATAACCAGCATTAACACGTAGGTCATGCGGGACATTCCCGCTAAGAAATCCATTCTTACCAGGTCTAATATTGCCGTTACCAGCGGGAATCCTGGTACTAAGAACAATACTGCTGAAATGATTCCCTGGGGGTGACCGACCGTGAGTAATCCCGTGAACAACAGGGCTTGGGTTATTCCCATATAGAGTAGGGAAGCTAGTAAGCCACAAAGCATCCATACCCCAAAATGGTTGGCTTTGCGCTTTAACAGCGAGCGACGCAGAATCTGTCCGCACAGCGCCGCGATTCCTACTACGCTGCATTCGACCAACCCGCCCCGGTTTAAAAAGCAGAATCCTGCACAGGCTACTCCGGAGGACAGGCAGTTGATTACTGCCGGATAGGGTGGTTTACGGGAAATAATTTCATCGAGGCTGCGTTCGGCGTCTTCGACCAGTAAACCGGGCTTTAGAGAGCGTACAAAAAGCCGTAGGTCATCTAGGCGTGCAGCATTAGTGCCGAAAGCGCGTTGCTCATGAGATTCAGTTCGGAAAGTTCCGTGCGCATAAACCGAGGTAACTATTTCGGAAAAAGTAACTTGCGAGTGTTGGGCTTCAATCCCGATGGCATTGGCTAACCTCGCCATGGAAAATTTCACCAGGTAAGCGCTGGCTCCTGCCGCCAGCAGGGTGCGTCCCAGGCGAGTTACCACCCCAGATTGCGCCGCTAGGCGGTCGCGTAGCACGCGCAGTTCTTCATGTTCGCTGCCGTGCGGGTTAAGGACGTCCCCTTTGGAGTCGCCTAAAGCATCTTCTGAGGGCGAATCGTGTCTAGCAGCCTCGATGTTATTTTGGGTGGGTTCTTGCGTCATAAAATAATTATCTCCCTTGCGTCCACCGGCATCCAGGACGAAGGAAACAAACTAGGGGCGATAATTATTACAATGCGCCAGTCCGGCGGACTGGCGCATTGTAAAACTAAAGTATCGGGAGGCTTATAGACCACCAATTACTTGGGCGATTAGAATCTTTCCGACCATCGCTAACGGGTAGACCAGGGAATATCCCAAGGCCACGCGGGGATCGAAGTTAGTGCGGTTATTGGCATAGGCGAGGACGGCCGGCTGGGTTTGCGCCCCTGCCAGCAACCCAGACAGGCGGGTTCCACCCATCTTGAATCCATATCTCATCACAAAATACAGTCCCAAACCAACGGAGAGAGTTACTGCCATTCCCACCAGTAAAATCCCGAGCCATGCCCCGGAAGTAAACGCTTTTTCGATCTGGCTACCAGCGTTGTATCCCGCCTGTGCCAAGAAGATGAGCAGCCCCAACTCTGAAAGTACCTGGCAAGCGGTGTAGGGCAGAGTCGTGGGGAAGGGGCCGATGCGACCAACTTTTCCGAAGATTAGTCCTACTAGCAGGGTGCCGGCAGCTGAACCAATCGTGAAGTATTCCCCGGTAGGGGTGAGGATGGGGAACTCGCCAATCAACAGGCCGAGCACCATGCCCACCCCTAAAGCCACGGGGTTAATTGAGGTCAGTCCGGTAGAGGAATCCCCAAAATACTTCGAAAGTTCCTTCAAGCTCTTGGTGGGGGCCACTACCCGCACCCGGTCACCCAGCTGTAACACCAGGTCGGGACGTCCTAGCATATCGGTATCGCCGCGGCGTACCCGAGAAACCGTAGCCTGGTAACGTTCCTCTAGTCCAAGTTCCCCCAGGGTGCGACCAGAAAGTTTGGGGTCAGAAATAGTGATCCGGCGGTAGTCCCAATCAGTGCGATCAGCGGAAAGGGAAATGGAGGAGCCGTGTCCCAGTTCGGAAACTACTTCTAGCACTAGGTTTTGGGGGCCAACCACGGTGACCAGGAAACCTTTACCCAGCTTAGTGTCGGCAGTGGGACGCACGATCGGTCCGTCCTCGGTCTTGCGAAGCCGGGAAAAACGGACGTTGCCGTCTACGTGGGCGCGAATATCGCGCACCGAGGGAAGGTCGTCGCGTTCCACCCGTACCGTGCGGGAAACCAGCGCTACCGGGCGATCTTTATCGTTTTTACCGTAGTTGAGTGCCAGGGTGGCTACGATTAGCATCCCGAAAACCCCAAAAAGGTAGGAAATCGAATAGGCGACAGTTGCCGCCTGTTCATTACCCGCGGCCGCACCCGCTGCAGCTAGAGCAGGGGTGTTAGTAATGGCGCCAGCGTAGGTGCCACCGATAGTGGCGGCATCCATTCCGGCAAGCTTGCCTAGTAGGTAGGCAACTACGCCCCCTCCGGCTAGGACTGCGAAGGTTGCTGCCATAATCCCTAGGGATTTCTTTAGGGAGGCAAAAAAGGAGTTTCCGGAGTTTATTCCGATGGCGAAGGCGAAGAGGGCGAGCCCCAGTTTTCCGAAAGCATGGGGGAAATTCGAAACCATATCAACGCCTGTGGAAGTACCCCAGGCGGAGATGCCAATCGCGAGGAAGAGTACGGCGGCTGCTCCCAGACCGATTCCCTTAATGCGGAAATGCCCCAGGTACATGCCGATACCGATTAATCCGAAAAGTACGAGTACAGGTTGTTCTGCCAGATATTGGAAGACTGTCTGCACGGTGCCTCCTTAATAAGCCTTCAGACTAATTCCATGATGTCATACCACTTCTTGCCCATGTCAGACCAAAGTCCATTTAACGGTAAAAATGGCAAGGAGTTAGTCACCTTTGAGCTCCGACTCGGTTTCCCTAACTGAAACCAAACTAGAGCAAAATATCAATATTTGAGATAGGTCTGCCCGCAATGGCGCTGCCTTGTAGCGTGTAGCTTGTTATGACGAAACGAATTATTAGCCTAGTCGCCCTAGTACTGCTGGTACCAGGGAGGGCTAGACGCGTCTAAAATCGTTTCCAGACGTAGCAAGCCCTAGGTAACAGCACCTAGGGCTTTTTTATTTATAAAAATCGAGGAAACATCTACCAGAACGGGGATAACGATGAGTAACAAGGAGCAATCACCAGGCGAAGCTCCTCCTCCTAAAAGGATGAGCGGAGCTAAGGCCGTGGTCGCTACCCTGGAGCACCTGGGGGTGACCGATGTGTTTGGTTTACCCGGCGGGGCAATCATGCCGGTTTTCGACGCGCTCTATGACTCGCAGATTAACCAGATCATCGTGCGTCACGAACAAGCCGCGGGACATGCGGCGGAAGGTTACGCACTGTCGAGCGGGAAAACCGGAGTAGCAATCGTGACTTCGGGGCCAGGGGCAACCAATTTGATGACCGCTTTGGCGGATGCCCATATGGATTCGGTGCCGTTGGTGGCGATCTCGGGGCAGGTGGCTGCCAGCGCGATTGGTACTGACGCTTTCCAGGAATCTGACGTGGTGGGAGTATCGATGCCGATTACCAAACATAATTTTTTGGTAACCGAGCCGGAAGAGATTCCTGTTACTTTGGCTAAAGCCTTCCATTTGGCCTCTACTGGCCGCAAAGGACCGGTGCTGGTAGATATCGCGAAAAACGCCCAAGTCGGCGAACTTGATTTTTCTTGGCCGGTAACAGTGGATTTGCCCGGATATAAGGTGCCGCGCAAACCGCATACCAAGCAAATAAAAGCCGCTGCGAAGTTGATGGCGCAGGCAGAACGACCCGTCCTCTATGTAGGCGGGGGAGCGTTAGCTGCCGAGGCAACGGCAGAACTAAAGGAACTGGTAGAAATTACCGATTTTCCGGTGGTGCTTACCTTGACCGCACAAGGCGCGTTCCCGTCCTCGGATCCCCACTGCCTGGGAATGCCGGGAATGCACGGTTCGGTGCCGGCGGTAACCGCCTTGCAGCGCGCAGACGTGATGGTGGCGCTAGGGACGCGTTTCGATGACCGGGTAACTGGCCGTTTAGATGCTTTTGCTCCCGATGCCAAAGTAATTCACGCTGATATTGACCCCGCCGAAATCTCGAAAAACCGGGTAGCGGACATACCGATCGTGGGAGATCTGCGGCAGACCCTACAGGGACTACTGCCGAAAGTTAAAGAGGAAATGCAGCGTAACCCGCGGGACATTTCCGGTTGGAAACACCATTTGGATTACATCTGCGAGCGTTACCCGCTTGCCTATGATGAACCAGATGACGGTCTCCTCCCCGCCCAATATGTGGTCAAACGGATCGGGGAAATGGTGGGTAAGGACGCCATTTATTGCACTGGCGTGGGACAGCATCAAATGTGGTCGCAGCAATTCTTGCCGCACGAAAACCCACGCGGCTTCCTCACTTCCGCTGGCCTAGGCACCATGGGGGTAGCAATTCCCGAGGCAATCGGGGCGCAAGTTGCAAACCCCGGGGCACAAGTCTGGGCGATTGACGGGGATGGTTGTTTTCAGATGACCAATCAAGAGCTCGCGGTCGCCACCTTAGAGAATCTACCCATCAAAGTGGCGATTATTAACAACTCGGTACTGGGGATGGTGCATCAGTGGCAAGAACTGTTCTTTAACTCGCGTTTTTCGGGCACTCTCCTGCAAGACGGTGAAGGGGGCAAAGATATTCCCGACTTCGTGAAACTGGCGGAAGCCTATGGAGCGTTAGGGTTGCGGGCTCGCACTAAAGATCAGGTCGACCAGGTAATTTCTCAGGCAATGGAAACCAATGATCGCCCGGTGGTGATTGATTTTCGAGTCTCTACCGATTCCCAAGTCTGGCCGATGGTGCCAGCCGGGGAATCAAATAGCAATGTTATCTATGCAGGCGGGCAGGGTCCGGTCTGGGAAAATGAGGAGTGATCGTGATGGATAATCGCCACACCCTTTCCATCTTGGTAGAAAACCAGCCCGGCGTGCTTGCGCGGGTAGCTGCCCTGTTCACTCGGCGAGCTTTCAACATTCATTCCCTAGCGGTCGGAGAAACCGAAGAACCATCGATTTCTCGGATAACCGTGCAGGTAGATGCAGAAGATTTACCTTTTGAGCAGGTAACTAAACAGTTAAATAAACTGGTAAACGTGTTGAAAGTGGTGGAGCTACATCCGCAGGACGCGGTCACCCGCAAGTTTGTGCTGTTTAAAGTGCAGGCGAATGCGCAAAACCGTTCCCAGGTGCTACAGATCGTGGATCTGTTCCGCGCTTCGGTAGTAGATGTTCACCGCGAATCCCTGGTTATCCAAGCTGCCGGGGTGCAATCCAAACTGGAGGCACTGATGGAGACGTTAGCGCCTTACGGTATCAACGAAATCGTGCAATCGGGTGCGGTCGCCATTGGCCGTGGCCCGCGTTCAATCACAGATCAACTAAAGGAGAAGTAACAATGGCTGAAATCTTTTACGACACTGACGCGGATATGGCCGCACTTGCGGGTAAGAAAGTTGCCATTATCGGTTACGGCTCGCAAGGTCACGCTCACGCTCTAAACCTGCGCGATAGCGGGGTGGAGGTAGTCGTAGGGCTACGGGAAGGCTCGTCCTCGGTAGCTAAAGCTAAAGAGCAGGGGCTAGAGGTTAAATCGATTGAGCAGGCTACCGCAGAGGGTAACATTGTAATGGTGCTGGCCCCCGATCAGGTACAGCGGATGGTTTATGCCGAAAAAATTGCCCCGAATCTGAAACCGGATGCGGCGATTTTCTTTGCTCATGGCTTCAATATCCGTTTCGGTTATATTCAGCCGGGTGCCGGTCACGACGTATGTATGGTGGCTCCGAAAGGCCCCGGTCACAAGGTGCGTGCCTCCTATGAGGCTGGCTACGGTACCCCGGCGGTTATCGCGGTGGAACAGGATGAATCGGGTAACGCTTGGCAGGTCACCAAGGCCTATGCGAAGGCTCTGGGAGCGACCCGCGCGGGCGTAATTAAAACTACCTTTACCGAGGAAACCGAAACCGATCTTTTCGGGGAACAGGCAGTGCTCTGTGGCGGGGTATCGCACCTGATCCAAGCCGGTTTTGAGACCTTGACCGAGGCGGGGTATCAACCGGAGATCGCCTACTTCGAGGTCTGCCACGAGATGAAACAGATCGTGGATCTGATCAACGAAGGCGGAATCACCAAGCAGCGCTGGTCATGCTCGGACACCGCCGAATACGGCGACTACGTGTCCGGTCCGCGGGTAATTACCGAACAAACTCGCGAAGCCATGCGCGGAATTTTGTCCGATATTCGCGATGGTTCCTTCGCCAAGCGTTTCATCAATGATCAAGACAACGGAGCTCAGGAGTTTAAACAGATGCGTGCAGCAGAAGAAGCCCACCCCATCGAGAAAGTAGGGCGTGAACTGCGTGCCATGTTCTCGTGGAATCAAAGTGATGATGACTATCAGGAAGGGCAGGCGCAGCGCTAAGGGCGGACTTCGCATGATAGCCATAGCTGCTGTTGTGGTCGGTTCCCGAAAAGATGTGAGAGGGGGCTTGAGCCGAGCGAAGCAAGGCTCACCGGGGTCCCCCGAACACTTTTCGGGAACCGGCAAGCGGTAACACGGAGGAAGGTTAGTAAGGACTATGGGTAATACCATTAAGCTCGCGGTTATTCCCGGGGACGGGATTGGTAAAGAGGTAGTGGCCGAAGGGCTAAAGGTCATGGACGCTGCCTTGGCAGGTAGCGGGATTGCAGTTGATAAAACTGAATTCAACCTGGGGGCAGCTCGCTACCGGGAGACCGGAGAAATCCTGCCCGAGGCAGAACTAGACAGCATAAAAAAGCACGACGTGATTTTGCTGGGGGCGGTCGGAGATCCCGCGGTTCCCTCCGGAGTGCTAGAACGCGGCTTGCTGCTCAAGCTACGTTTTAGTCTGGATCACTATGTGAATCTGCGTCCGGCTCGCTACTACCCAGGAGTCCCCACTCCACTGGCTAATCCAGGCGAGATTGGTTTTGTAGTAGTACGCGAAGGTACCGAGGGCTTGTACTGCGGTAACGGCGGGGCGATTCGGGTGGGGACTGATCAAGAAATCGCCACCGAAGTCTCTGTCAATACTGCTTTTGGAGTCGAGCGGGTAGTGCGTTTCGCGTTTGCGCAGGCCGCTAAGCGACGTCAGCACGTAACCCTAGTGCATAAGCACAATGTGCTGGTTCATGCCGGACATCTGTGGCGGCGAACGGTAGAGCGGGTCGCGGAAGAATACCCCGAGGTGACTTGGGATTACGCGCATGTAGATGCCGCCACTATTTACCTGGTGCAAGACCCGGGACGGTTTGACGTAATCGTTACCGACAACCTATTCGGCGATATCTTAACCGACGAGGCAGGTGCGATTACCGGGGGCATTGGCCTGGCGGCCTCGGGAAATATCAACCCGGATCGCACCTTCCCCTCTATGTTTGAGCCGGTACATGGCTCTGCCCCCGATATCGCAGGTAAAGGGATTGCGGATCCCACCGCCACGATTTCTTCGGTAGCGATGCTGCTAGAAAACGAGGGCGTAGGGCAGGCAGCAGATAATATCCGCGCCGCAATCGCTGCCGATATGGAGGAGCGCGCCCTCGCCGCCGAGCAAGGTCAGCCTTTGCAGCGCAGTACCAGCCAGATTGGAGATGCGATTGCTGCCCGTCTCTAGGGGAAACGGCCTTCGCAACTGACGACAAGAAAACTAAAGACGCGGCCACTGAGTGACCGAGAAGCAGAGTTTAGGAACAAAAATAGGCTCCCCGGAGCCGGAAAGAACACAATGATGAGCGAGAATGGTTTAACCCATGTGCCAACCCAGTTAGAGGCGGCATCGCAAGTTCCACTACCGAGCGCGGATGAATTGGCGGGGCGCTTTACTTTGCAGCCCAACCAGCATCCAGCCAGCGACAAAGAATACCGCGAGATTATGGATTCCCTGTCTTTTGGCAGAAAGTTCGGTGACCATATGGCGGTTGCTGACTGGAAAGCCGGTGAAGGGTGGAGCGGGCATCGCGTGCAGGCCTTCGAAAACTTGAGCCTCTCACCAGGAGCCGTAGTTTTTCATTACGGACAAGAGGTTTTTGAAGGGCTGAAAGCTTACCGCCATAAAGATGGCTCTATCTGGGCTTTCCGTCCTCGTTACAATGCTGCCCGCCTGAACGCGTCTGCGCGGCGTCTAGCATTACCGGAAATCCCGGAAGAGGACTTCGTGGCTTCGGTAGTTGACCTGGTGCGTGCCGATAAACGTTGGGTACCAACCGCCCCCAATACTTCCCTCTACCTTCGCCCCTTCCTAATCGCAACTGAGCCTTACCTGGGGGTTCATTCCGCCAGTGAAGCGAAATATGTGGTGATTGGTTCTCCGTCTGGCGCCTATTTCTCGGGTGGGGAAGCCAAAGGGGTCTCCATTTGGGTTGACCGCCACTACCATCGGGCTGGTCCAGGTGGTACCGGGGAAGCTAAATGTGGCGGCAACTATGCGGCCTCGTTGCTGCCCCAAAATATGGCGGCCGAAAAAGGTTACGAGCAGGTCTGCTTCTTGGATACCACCCACACCAATCTGGAAGAACTGGGTGGCATGAACGTGTTTGTGGTGCGCAAAGACGGCTCAGTACATACTCCGCGCCTGACTGGCGTAATCCTGGAGGGTGGTACTCGCTCGGCGATCTGCCGGCTGCTGCGCGATAGCGGCACCCCGGTTTTCGAACGTGATATTTCCCTTAAGTCGCTGGTAGCAGATATTCGCTCGGGTGAAGTGAGTGAAGTATTTGCCTGCGGGACCGCGGCGGTAGTAACCCCGATTGGGCGGCTGGGTTCCGATGATTTCGAGGTGGAAGTACCTTGCGGACCGGTAACCGCCAGCATTCATCAGCGCCTGGTAGACATCCAAAATGGGGAAGCACCCGATCCTTACGGTTGGACGTATCAGCTTTGTGACTAGCGGCGCCGAGGGCGCGTGCGGAAAAATCTGCTGCGCTCGCACTTAGGGTGCGGGCAGGAATTCCAGCTCGCGCGCCTCGTCCTCGTAACCGCACCCCGCAACCACAGACAATTAGTTTGGGAGAAAAAATGGCTTATCCACTTCGTTCAAGAACTTCCACTGCCGGTCGCAATATGGCAGGCGCGCGCTCACTGTGGCGTGCCACCGGCATGAGTGACAGTGATTTTGGGAAACCGATTATCGCTATCGCTAACTCCTTCACCCAGTTTGTGCCGGGTCACGTACATCTAAACCAGGTATCCCCGCTGGTAGCGCAGGCTATTAAAGCTGCGGGTGGGGTGGCGAAAGAGTTCAACACCATCGCTATTGATGATGGAATCGCTATGGGACACCAGGGGATGCTCTACTCTTTGCCTAGCCGGGAAATCATCGCCGACAGTGTGGAATATATGGTGAATGCTCATTGCGCGGACGCCCTGGTCTGTATCTCCAACTGCGACAAAATCACTCCGGGAATGTTGATTGCCGCTATGCGGCTGAATATTCCCACTGTGTTTGTCTCGGGTGGTCCCATGGAGGCCGGACGCGGCATCGACCCCGATATGATTGTGGGACCGTCCCAAAGCGGACACGGCAATCTGATTACCGTAATGAATGCTACCGCTGACCAGGAGATTTCTGATCAACAGCTGACCGAGATCGAAAAAGCGGTTTGCCCCACCTGTGGGTCTTGTTCGGGAATGTTCACCGCTAACTCGATGAACTGCCTGACCGAGGCACTGGGGTTGGCACTGCCCGGAAATGGTTCCACTCTGGCAACGCACGTTGCACGCCGGGAGCTATTTACCCAGGCGGGTAAGGTAATCGTACAGTTATGTGAGCGCTATTACCAGGAAGAAGAGGACGCGGTTTTACCACGGCAAATCGCTTCCCGGGAGGCATTCCTCAACGCCATGAGCCTAGATATGGCGATGGGGGGTTCCTCAAATACGGTGTTACACCTGCTGGCAATCGCTCGCGAAGCCGGGGTGCGCTTTGACCTGGAAGATATTTCGCGTCTGGGGCGCAGCGTCCCTTGCCTGTGCAAAGCGGCGCCTAACCACAATGATTACCACATGGAGGACGTGCATCGTGCTGGAGGGATTCCGGCATTGCTGGGAGAACTTGACCGCGCCGGGCTATTAAACCGCGAGGTAACCTCGATTCATGCGCCCTCACTAGAAAAATGGCTTGCCGATTGGGATGTGCGCGGCGGCACTGCTACTGATAAGGCTAAGGAATTATTTAGGGCAGCACCCGGGGGAGTGCGCACCACCGAGCCGTTCTCCACTGCTAACCAGTGGAAAGAGCTAGATACCGATACGGTCAGCGGTTGCATCCGCGATACTGTCCACGCTTATTCCGCCAATGGGGGACTGACGGTTTTACGGGGGAATCTGGCAGAAAAAGGCGCCATTATTAAAGCCGCCGGCATCGACAGCGACCTTTACCATTTCCGCGGTAAAGCCATCGTGATGGAATCCCAGGAAGAAGCCATCGAAAAAATCCTAGACCACAGTGTTAAGCCTGGTCACGTAGTAGTGATTCGCTATGAAGGGCCGGCAGGCGGGCCGGGAATGCAAGAAATGCTCTACCCGACCTCCTTCCTCAAGGGGCGGGGTCTAGGCAAAAAATGCGCCCTGATAACCGATGGGCGTTTTTCGAGGGGAACTTCCGGGATCTCGGTGGGGCATATTTCTCCCGAGGCCGCTGACGGGGGTCTAATTGCCCTAATCGAGGACGGCGATGAAATCACTATCGACGTCAATACTGAATCCCTAACCCTAGAGGTTCCCGAGGCAGAACTGAATCGCCGCCGCGAACGGATGGAGCAGCGTCCTCATCCGTACACTCCGCGCAGCCGCAAACGCACAGTTTCTGATGCCCTGAAACTCTATGCTGCCTGCGCCCTCAGTGCCGACCAAGGCGGCGCGCGCGATGTATCCCGCGTCACCGGGTAAAGCCTTGACTAGCAGTTACTTGAGGTATTACTGAGCTGACTGGCAAAAAGATACTCGAGGGGGCTTGAGCCGAGCGTAGCAAGGCTCACTGGGGTCCCCCGAGTGCTTTTTGTCGGTCAGCGGTACCCAGACCTGGCATGGTCCAGCTACTTACGTGCTAGGTCGTTGGTGTTTTCGGTGCCGCGGAACACTACCCACTTCCACCAGGCGAACTCGCCAATGAAGTTCAGGATCATGGTTACGCCCTTGATAATGAAATCATTGATGCCCGCGTTGTCGGCCAGCGCCCCCAGCCACATAGTGATGGGGATAAAAAAGGCGTAGAAAACCGCGACTTTGACCATTGCGATCGGTACGTTATTGGCGGACTTAAAGGTGTAGCGCCGGTTGAGGGTGAAGTTGTAGATCACCGACAAAGTAATGGAAATAAAGTGGGTCCAGGCGTAGGGCAGGGGAGTTAGCCACTCTAAAAGGGAGAAGCTGGCCGCCTCCACCAACCCGGCGGAGATAGATAGCAAAGTGAACTTTAGGGCTTGAATGGCAGCATCTTTACCTTTAGCAGCCTCGCCAGGCAGCGGCGCTTTTGCTGGTACTGCTGGTTCGCCCCCGGTTTCCGAGGGAAGATTTCCTTCCGAGTTCATCGAATCGCCTCCAATTGCGCGAAAATCTTTTTATTTGCCGGATAAATATCTTTAAAAGCCGCGAACATCTGGTCATAGCGGTCTTTATGTTCGGGATTCGGCTGATAGGAGGCAGTAACCGGAACCAGGGAAGAAGCCTCCGCCAATGAAGGGATTTCCCCTAGTCCGGCGGCTATTACTAGCGCGGCTCCTACCGCTCCTACATCTTGCGGATTGGCTACTGTGTCCACGGGTTTGCCGGTAATATCCGCCAGAATCTGGCAGGTAACCGGGCTGAGCGCCCCGCCGCCTACAAACCGCAGCCGGGGAGCAGTTTTTACTTTCTTTTCTTGAGTTTCCAGGAACCAGCGCACGTGGTAACACACTCCCTCTGCCACTGCGCGCAGCAGCTCAGTTTTTCCGGTTTCTAAGCCAATCCCGATAAAGGCTCCCCGGGCATTGGGGTCTTCGAAGGGGCAGCGGTTACCGTGCAGCCAGGGCGCGAATAGCACCCCACCGGCTCCGGCGGGTGCGGAGTCGATGACGGTTGACATGTATTCGTAGAGGGAATGGAACTCGCTTTCGGGATCGTCCGCCACATCTCTTTGATCCAGATAAATATGGATTTCATCTTTAGCGAGGTGGTCGCGTACCCACTCGAGGCATTTTCCGGCGGTTTCCATCTCGGCGAAATAGTTATAGTTTCCGCTGATAGCTCCCACTACGGTGGCAATCATGGCAGAAGTGTCAATCGTGATCTTGTCGGTTACGGTTTCCACCCACCCGGAAGTTCCCATGTATACGTGGGTGTCGCCCTTCCTAGCGGCACCGGCACCTACCGGGATCAGGGAAGCGTCCCCTCCTCCCGAAAAGACCGGCACTCCCGCTTTCAGACCGAGTTCGCAGGCTTGCTCCGGACGCAGAGAGCCCACAATGTCGGTAGAAGCCACGATGGCCGGCATCAGCTGCGGGTCTACCTGCAGCATCTTCAGCATGGCGGGGCTGAAACGTTTTTCTTTTGAACGGATATCGTACAGCAGCGTAGAAAACGCGCTGTCTTCACTCATAGTAAATTCGCCGGTCATCCGGGCAATAATCGCATCTTTAACGTCTAGCCATTTGTGAGCTTTAGCAAGTTCTTCCGGCCGGTTTTCTTTCATCCAGTGGTATTTCCAAACCGGGTCTTTCGCCGAGGCAGACACCGCGCCGGTATGGTAGAGGCTGCGCAGCAGTTTCACCAGGTTAATCCCGGCTATCCGGGGTGCCTGTCCAGCAATTTTTCGCAGCTGGGGGCCGCCGCGCTGATCCATATAGGACATTGAAGGGTGTACCGGGCGAGCGTTTTCGTCTAGCAGTACCAGGGACTGCATTTGAGAACAGAAACTGATTCCCTTGATTTGCGCCAGTTCTGCCTCGGCCTGGGCTTTTATTTGCGCGGTAGCGCTAGCCATGGCTGCCCACCAGTCATCGGGGTTTTGTTCAATGCCGCCCCCGGGAACTACTTGCAGTCCGTATCCTTCACTGGCGCTGGCCACGGGGCGTATCTGGTCGCTGACTTCAAATAAACAGGTTTTAACCCCGGTAGTGCCCACGTCGTAGGTTAAGCAATACATTAAGACCTCTTTTCTAGGGCTGACCAGAGAATTTCCGTCATCTGTTCTGCAAATTCGTTTGGTTCCGCCACTTGGTAAAGCTGGGCGCGTCCTTTGAAATAGGGAGTAGACAGGGAATATTGCATCATTACCATGGCGTTATCTACGGTGAAGGCGAGGATTTCCGCGGGTAAATCCGTGCGGATGTCGCCGCGTTCTCGCCCCTGTTTTATCAGCTTAATCAGTCCTGCGGCGGCGTAACTTTCCAGTTCCCGAGCAATATCAACGATAAAATCTCGATTCCCAGTAGCGGTAATTTCATGGTATAACTGCTGGTATTCGGGGTATTTTTGGCAGGCTCGCACGGTGAGCAGCATCAGTCTATGGAGTTTTTCCCGCCCGCTGATTTCAGCTTTTAGTATTGCGCCGATATCGGTCTCGATGATTCCGGCTCCCTGCTGAATCACATACCGGAACAGGTTTTCCTTGGTTTTGAAGTATTGAAATAGGGAGCCCACTGCTATCCCGGCAGCTTTGGCGATTTCGTTAGTGTTGGCCGCATCGTAGCCTTTTTCTGCAAATACACTGACTGCGGCGTCAATAATCCGTTTTGCTTTCTTCGAATCTAGCTGCTGGAAGCGCTGCGTTGCCCATTCCATGTTTGAATGCCTCTTTCCGGTGAGTGAGCTCTCACTTATCTGGCGTGATAGTAACACGTTCTCTCGTTATACAGGCGCAATTTCGGTATCTACGCGGAATTTTCTAACATTTACGTTCACTTGACGGTCTTGTTATCCCAGGTTATTACGGCTTTTAGGGTCTACTCACGCCGATGCTAATCATTGACAGACCCGCCCCTTAAGGTTAACCTAGGTCACGTTGTGGTGAGTAAGCGCTCACACCGTCCAATGGGGGTCAAAATGGATATTAATCGTCCAGGAGCGCGGCAAGTAACGCGCGAGCTAGATGAACTAATTAAGCAGCCGATTTATTCGATTTCTCCATCCGCTTTGCGCGAGTATGAGGACGAATATTTTGCAAAAAAGTGCACCAAATCGCGGAAGATGATCCGGGAAGCGCAGGAGGTTATCCCGGGCGGGGTGCAGCATAATCTGGCGTTTAACCATCCCTTCCCCCTGGTATTTACGGGCGCTAATGGCAATAAACTGACGGATCTGGATGGCAATGAATACCTGGACTTCCTGCAGGCGGGCGGGCCCACAGTCCTGGGGTCGAACCCCCCACAGGTGCGGGAGAAAGTTATTGACTTACTCAATACCTGCGGTCCTTCGACCGGGCTTTTCCATGAATACGAGTACCGCCTGGGCGCCCTGGTGCGCGACCTGATTCCTTCAGTGGATATGTTCCGGGCTTTCGGATCCGGAACTGAAGCTTGTATGGCGTCCATCCGGGTGGCGCGCCTAGCTACTAAGCATCGCCACGTCCTAAAAATGGGGGGCGCCTATCATGGTTGGTCTGACCAGCTAGCCTACGGTATTCGGATTCCGGGATCAAAGTTTACCCAGGCCAGCGGGATTCCGTTGCGTTGCATGTCGCTAACTGACGAGTTCTTCCCCGGTGACCTCGAGGATCTGGAACGCAAGCTCAAACGCAAGAAACTGACCGGCGGCACCGCCGCGATTATGATCGAGCCGATTGGACCGGAGTCCGGTACCCGTCCGATTACCCAAGAGTTTTTACGAGGGGCGAGGGCGCTGGCCAACAAATACGGGGCGCTACTTATCTTCGATGAAGTAGTAACCGCCTTCCGGATTTCCGAACACGGTGCGCAAGGCTACTTCGGAGTGATGCCCGACCTGACCGTATTTGGCAAAGTAATCGCCGGTGGCTACCCCTCTGCTGGTGGACTGGGAGGACGCAAAGAATATATGCGCTATCTCGCCGCGGGGATCCAAACCGGAGATAAAGTTAAGAAAGCACTGGTCGGGGGAACCATGACCGCTAATCCACTGTCTTCGCTGGCCGGCTATTACACCATTAAAGAGATTGCCGAAACCGCGGCTTGTGACCGGGCTGCCAAGATGGGGGATCGCTTAACCGATGGGCTGCGCGCCCTCATCAGGCAATATCGTCTGCCGTTCGTGGCCTTTAACCAGCGCAGCGTATGTCACCTGGAAACCGTGGGGACTATGCACTTTGCGATTAACTGGAAGAAGCCCTGGCAGATTCCGCACGTTTTGAAAGCCACTAGTGAGCGTAAGAAGGAAATGGAACATGTAGGTGCAGCCTATATGGCCGAAGGCATTGTGACTCTGGCAGGTTCACGCCTTTACACCTCGGCGGCCTATACCGAAGAGGATATCGACCGGGCTCTTGCCGCCTTTGAACGGGTATTCCAAAAGGTGGTAAAGCTGTGAACTGCGACGAAGATACCAAGCGCGCGAAACTAGTTGAGCTTTCGCATCAGCTGCTTTCTGATGGGCTAGTGGTACGCACCTGGGGTAATTTTTCAGTGCGAGGCAGCGCGGACGACTTTTTGATTACCCCCTCGGGACGCCGCTACGAAACCATGGCTGAGGAGGAACTAGCTTTATGTACCGGCCCTAAAGAATGGTCTGGCTCTTATAAACCTTCCTCCGAGTACCCGATGCACGCCCTCACCTATCGGTTATTTCCGCAGGCTCACTGGGTGATTCATACTCACCAGCCCTACGCGTCAGCTTTATCGTTGGCGAAAAGAGATTTCCCGTTGGATGACGAGGCGCAAGCCGCGTTGGGGCAAGAGGTGCTGCCGGTGGCTCCCTACGGGTTGCCCTCGACGAAGAAGCTGCATCGCGGGGTAGAGAAAACTTTGCAACGCACCGGGGCACAGGTGATTTTAATGAAAGCCCATGGTGCCATGATTTGGGCAGAAAGTGCTGATCAGGCACGGCGCCTGGCGAACGCTTTAGAAAAGGTGGCGAAGGATTTGTATCAGCGGGAGCTATCCTGTTTGCCGCCTTTGCCTGCGCGTTCGCTTACTTCCCGGCGCGAGGGGGAGGGGGATGACCTGCACTGGGTTGATGAACAAGGCCGTTCCACCACCCCCGATGCGGCTACGCAGGCGAATCACTTGCGGATTTATCGGGAGCGCCCCGATGTCGGCGCTATTATTACCTGCCACCACGCGCAGGTAGCGGACTTTTTTGGCGGAAAACTACCTGCCTACCTGGATGATTTCGCTCAGATTATCGGGCTGAAATCTGATGACACCACTCGCGGTAATGCGGTGTTGACCAACACGGCGGCCTATTGTCTCGGCGCGGATCTGGATGCTGCTCATAGCGCTCAGATAGTGCTAGAGAAGAACGCCTTAGCGGCGCGTTACGCCCGCGTTTGCGGAGCAAAGCCGTTAAAAAAGGCGGAAGCACTGTTGATGCGGGAAATCTATCGCCGTAAATATTCAAAACAGGCCGGTTGATAGCAAAATAATAGGGAACCGGGTAGGAAGTAGGTACTTTAGGGTAGAGGGAGACAGGCGTGAGTGGTACTCAAGAGCAAGCTATTAGGCAGACGGTCGAGACCGCGCGTAGCTGTTTTAACCGGGGTACTACCATCCCGATATCCGGGCGACAGAAAAATCTCACTGCCCTGTTACGGGAAATAGAAAAATCGCAGGCAGAGATTTATCGCGCCCTCAAGCTGGACTTGAATAAAAGTCGCGCCGAAGCCTATATGAGCGAAATTTCCCTGGTGAAAGCGGAAATAAAACATTTACGACGTCGCCTACCCTGGCTGGCTCTGCCTCGCCCAAAACTACCTGCCCTATCCCAGCTGCCCGGGTGGCTACAGGTACAGCGCAAACCCTACGGGGTGGTGTTGGTGATGAGTCCGTGGAACTATCCTTTCCAACTCACTATGGAACCTATTTCCGCCGCTATCGCCGGCGGAAATACGGTGGTAGTCAAGCCCTCTGCCTACACCCCGCATACCTGCGAGGTGATCGAAAAAATCTTGCGCCGCGCCCTCCCGCCCGGAATGGCGAGCGTTATCCGTGGGGGACGCGCCGAAAATACCGCCCTGTTAGAGCAGCGCTTTGACCATATTTTCTTTACCGGCGCTCCGGCGGTAGGACGGGTAGTAATGGAAGCCGCATCCCGCTACTTGACCCCGGTAACTTTGGAGCTGGGCGGAAAATCTCCCTGCTTTGTGGATCGCACCGCCAATATCGAAAAAGCGGCGCGCAGGATTCTGTTCGGAAAACTGCTTAACGCGGGGCAAACTTGCGTGAGTATTGACTATATTTATGTACACGAGGACGTGCGGGAGCAGTTAATTGCTGCTTTACAGGCGGGAATCTCGCAGGCTTTACCCAGTGAGCAATACCGGAAATCTGCGTTCGTCAAGATTATTTCTCCCAAGCACTTTTCCCGCCTGTCGGGGCTGCTCGCGGAACAAAGACTATTGGGCGCGAAGGGAGGAGGCCACGCGGAAGATTTTCTTGACCGACAAACCCAGCAGATCAAACCGGTGATTGTGGATAATCCTTCCTGGGATTCTCCGGTGATGTCAGAAGAAATTTTTGGTCCGATTTTGCCGGTTCTTCCTTTTACGGATCTGGAAGCAACTTTGGCGGACTATGAAGAGCGAGAACACCCCCTGGCGCTTTATATCTTTACGAAAGATCGGGGCTTTGCCCGACAAGTGATGAGTAAAGTTAACGCCGGGGGAGTATGTATCAATGACACTTTGCTCCATATGAGCTCTTCGAAGGCGCCTTTTGGGGGCGTAGGTAACTCGGGGATGGGGAATTATCACGGAGACTGGTCGTTTAAGGCCATGACCCGGGAGCAAACGGTTCTCCGTAAATCTTGGCTTTTTGATATTCCGGTGCGCCACCACCCCTATGGAGAGAGGTCTTTGAAACTCCTACACACCTTGTTGCGCTAGCGCTCAGGGCTGCAGCGGATAGGAGAGACCTTAACCTCTCACCCCTGCAGCAGATGGTGTGAAGTATTAGGGACGTGGCGGCGTCGCTCTATAGGGTAACTTCCCGGAGTCCTCCATTTTTGATGTCCAGGACAAAGCCGCGAACCGTACCGCCCACGAAGGGACTGTCAAGCAGTTTCTTCATACCGGCTTTAACCGATTCGTCCACGTCCTTGAACCCCCCGGGTCTCCAATCAGGACGCTGCCCGGTTTCTTTTTCGATTTGTGCGAGGAATTCTTCGTCATCGGTCCTGGACATGCCGCAATCTGTGTGTTGAATCAGCATCACGTACTCGGTTCCCAGGCTGCGTTGTGACGCAGTCAGGGTGCGGATGGTGTCTGGAGTGACCAGACCGCCAGCATTGCGGATGACGTGGATCTGTCCGGGTTCTACCCCGAGCATAGTTTCCACGTCGATCCGGCAATCCATGCAGGTTACTACGGCCACCTTCAATTGAGGCAGATGGGGGGCTTCTCCGGGAAACTTTTCGGCGTATGCGGCTTCGTTTTCGAGTAACTGCTCAATAGGATCCATGGTCGCTCCTGTTTTTCTAGTTGATAGGTAAATCGTAATAAATCTGCCGTGATGGCGGTAGCGTAACCAAGTTATTTTTCCTGAGCGCAATCCCACAGCTTCGTGGTTTGCAAATTTGGTTGTTTCCCGCTTAGGCTTTTGAGAGTACCTAGGGGCTATGGCGCAGTTGGTAGCGCGTCTCGTTCGCAATGAGAAGGTCAGGGGTTCGAATCCCCTTAGCTCCACAAATCGCCCCGACCAACCCCGCGTTGGTCGGGACTTTTTCTTATTTTAACCTCTCTAACCTGCATTGATAGTCTGCTGGCAGAGTGGAAACCGAAAGGCAAGGACGAACAAGGAAAGACAAAAAGGACTAAAACGGGTGGAATCTAGTGGTACTGAAGTGGTACTCGAGAGGGAATCGTTTTGGTGGTGATGATCGCGGGGAAGCGGCGTGGCTTTGGGTCGGCGAAGGCTTGGGAGCTGAAATCGGGCGCGCGTTCGTATCTTGCGTCATTTATTAATCCGGATACGGGTAAAAGAGTTTCGCGTTCTTTCCGCTCGAAGATGGAGGCGAACGCTTGGCTAGGGGAGCGGCGCCGCGATATCCGTTCTGGGGAGTTCCGCTCCCCAGAAGAGCATCAAGAGGTGGTTACTTTCGCTTACGCCACCCAAGAACATTTACAGCGTCTAAAGACCGCTGGACGTAAAGGCTCTACCCTTTACACCTATTCCTCGAAGCTACGCTACCCCCTAGAAAAACTAGGGGACAAGGATTTAGGGGAGCTTTCCTGTGGCGATATTGAGGCATACTGCTCGCGGGCTTCTAAGGATATGAAGCCGGGTGCGGCTGCTAATGCCTTGAACGTAACCCGCGCGGTGCTGCGATGGGCAGCAAAGCGCGGATATATGGACGCCTCACAGCTTAACCGGGTTACCTGGCCAGTGTTCGACCCGGTAAAAGACCCAGAGCGCCGCCAGGTAGCAACCCCCAAGGAGGTCAAGGGCTTGGCTGGAGCTATGCCTGACCGGCTACGCCTAGCAGTCCTACTGGGCGCCTGGTGCTCTATGCGCATGGGGGAAGTATGCGGTCTGCAACGCGCCGATTTCACCCACCTAGACAACCCGCCCCTGGCAACGGTGCGTATCGTCAGGCAGACCAACTCGAAAATGGGCGGGGCTTACACAGATCTAAAGACCAAGGCGGGGCGCCGCGAGATATCCATTCCGCCCGCTCTAGTGCCAGTAATCAAACAACACCTGTCTACCTGGGTGGCAAAAGACCCCACGGCTCCCGTATTCCCCAGAACCACCGACCCGGGTGCGCCGGTACATCACAACACGGTTCGTAGCGCATTTGAACGCGCTCGCGAACAGCTAGGCATGGATTGGTTTGTGTTCCATGATTTGAGGCATACCGGGCTTACTATTTTTGCTCAGCAGGGCGCAACGCTCGCGGAACTGCTAGAGCGCGGCGGGCATGTGGATGTAGAGGTTGCCCTGCATTATCAGCACGCGACCATGGAGCGTGACCGAGCGTTAACTGCTCGCATGGATTCGAGTGTCGAGGTTTAGGGTCGTTGGGGTTTCGCCTTCGCTAATTGGTGGGTATGCTAGGAATTAGCAGACAAGGCGCCGCGGGGCGCGACATTTCGAGGCAAGGAGAGGAAGTGGCAGACAATGACGGAGAAAACCTGCGTTCGGCAAGATTCTCGGGTGAAGAGGGAAGCGACACGTCTGGGGATTCTCTCGGTGTTCGACCTGAGCGGCAAACACACTTACGCGGCGCTTCAAAATCTTCTCCCAGCTCCCCAGGTAGCATCTCCCCTGTCGATGTGGAATCGGGCGGCGAACATGAGTCAGAACGCCAGCAGATCATTCAGCAAACGGTAAATGCTGTTCTGCAAGAGATTCATCTGCATGTACCGGTTCGGGAGACCGATTTAGAAACTTTATCCAAACTGCGTGACCAGCTACCAGAGATTTATGAGCAGCATGTAGAGAACATGCGGGCATCCCGTGAGCTAGAGGAGTTTCAAACTCATGCTCGCTATGAGATTCCTGCGAAATATGCGCACCGCGGGCAAGCTATGGGGTTAGCGGCAACGGTTGCCACTCTAGCTGTGGTGGCTTTTGCGGTGTGGGCGCAAGCCTACTGGATTGCCGGGGTGTTGGGCGTGGTTGATTTAGTAGCTATCGCTGCGGTTTTCGGTTCAAATCAAAAACCGCAAGAGCGTTAAGACTTTATCCAGGGCTTTAGATCGGTTCGGCTTCCGCGTCCTGGTCTGGCTGCGTTCCATTTGTCGATTGTCTCGATGGTCCAGCCTTGCACGGGGCGGGTATCGGGGCCAACTATCACATCTGGGGTGGGTAGTTTGTAGCGGGATAGGGATGCGGGTTTTACTCCGATACGGGCGGCGAACTGCATTCGGGATAGGTAGTGTTTGGTCACTTGGTTTCCCGTCCTTTCCATGCGGTACCGATAATGCTTGCACCTAGTCCTGTTCCCCATAGAGCCCAGCAGGTGCACGCCATCCAGAAGGGCATATCGCGAGAAAAAGTGAGCAGGGCTAGGAAGATAGCGGCTAGGGGGATTACTGCGCTTATTGCTTTTTTCATATCTAGTCACCTTCTTGTTTGTAAGGTAGGTTTAGAGGTGTTGCGGGGGTTCAAGATACTTTCTCTATTTTGAACCCCCGCTGCCTTTAGGGTTTTCGGTGTTTACCGTTTCCCTTTTTTGACCAATTTTTGAGAAGGTCGATAATCACTATGACTGCTGTCATGGCGAATATTCCCCATTCTTTTATTTCGTCCATAGGCATCACCTCTATTTATTTTTCAAACATTGTTGGCTTTCCTTGCCAACAACACCATAATAACATAAGTAGTTAGGTTAGGTCAAGTGATTTAATGGGGAAAATAGGGTGAATAAAGTGTTGCATATAGATGGATATCATGTTATACTTAAAGGGTGTTCGGGGGGAACACGTTGATTGATAACTAAAAAGGGATGATGCCTATGAGGCTAGCCGATTGGGTGATGTCAGCCTTGATGCTTGCAAGCCTAACCCTGCAAGGGGTGGCGATATGGCAGCAGCGCAAACCACGAAAACGCGGTAAGCACCGCAAGGGCTGACAAAGCTAATAGGTGAGGGGTTCAAAATAATCGAAGTATCTTGAACCCCTCACCGCCTAGCATCTCATGACTTACCCCTGGAAAGGAATATTATGGTGACCCGAAACGTGACCGTATCGGCGCTTTCGTTGCTGATAATCGCTCTAGCGACACGGATAACCGGTTTGCGCTGGTACACCTGGCTATTCATAGCAGCATGGCTAACCCTTACCGTCGCAGGGTACCGGCAGGACAAAGCCCGTGACTAAGCAACCTAAACGGTACCTATCCGCGTTAGATGTGGCAGAAAGAATCGGGATAAAACGCGGAACCCTGTACTCGTACCGCGCAAAGAATATGCTCCCACCCCCGGATGTGATCGTTGGAACCACTACTAACGCTACTCACGGCTGGCTACCCAAAACGATAGACGACTGGAACGCTTCCCGCCCCTCCCGCTCTAAAAAATAAGAGTGAAATATAAATAACATTTAGGGGTTTTAATGTTTACCGCTCTCAGCTAATGCTAGAGTAAATAAAAACAACGGGAGGTGAACAAGATGGCAAAGGCAGTCGATGTAGCTAAATATATTCTTGCCTATCGAGAAGCAAGATACCATATGACCACAGCTTTTGCGCTACAAAAACTCTTGTATTATTGCCAAGCTTGGATGCTCGTGGCTAAAGGCCACCCCTTGTTCCCCGAACAGGTTATCGCCTGGAAACACGGACCGGTTGTTACCGAGGTGTCCCCCTACTGCAAAGGTCGTCGTTATGTGTTCCCTAGGGAAATCCCGGAGGCAAACACGAATCATCTAACCCTTAGCGAACGTTCTTTAATAGATCGGGTGCTGTCAATTTTCAATAAGGAAGAAGATGAAAATCTAGGGGATACTCTTGAAGAGATGAGCCACCAGGAGAAGCCCTGGGCTAGTGTTGCTATTAATCAAGTAATATCGCCTGAAAGTATGCTTAACTTTTATTCTTCTATTCAGGCTGACCCCTCAATATCTCATAGCGCCCCGATCCCTGACTTGGCAGACATATCGGATCGTACTTTCATAAGCACCGATGACGCGGATTTCCTTGAAGCCTTTTTAGCTGAATAGAGGAATCAAGTTATCTGTATGAGCGGTGAAGCCTGGACGAGGGTCGTTAAACTTAGTTCAGATTTAAGAATTGATGGTTTTTTCAGTGGTGAACCATCAATAGATATGTGGTTTCAGCGTGACGGGCTAGATGAGCAAGAGCAAGGTGGCTGTACCGTCTATGTTGCGGTTGATGATGCTTACACAATCATCGGATTCTTCTCCTTATCGATGCACAAGCTACAAAAGAACATAGTCCCTGGCTCTGTCAAGAACGATTTAACGATATCGGGAAATATTCCCTGCGTACTCCTGGGGCGCTTAGGCATAGACCAACATTTCCGAGGGAAAACTTTTAGACAATCTGGGGGCAAATCTCAAGGCCCTTTGTTGATCAAGCAAGCGATTAAGCAGGCTCAAGGTGTTGCGGAAATGGTCGGCTGCAGGCTTATGTTTGTCCAGGCGTTAAATGATGAGCTTATCGATTTTTATTCGCGGCAAGGATTCGTTTCGTTGCCCAGTAATCCTAGAAACATGGTGCTCGATTTGAGGAAATATCCCAGCTAGTTCCCGAAGATATACCTACAGGAGACGGACACATTTTCCTTATCGCCAAACACAAATCTCTCAACCCAGATCCCTCACGCAAAAGGCTCTAACTCTTCCAAATCCTCACTGGCAACCCTGCTCCTACTGAATGCACTGAACTCTGAAAGTTGGATGGTTATTTGTTCGGTTTTAGGGTTAGGAGTGTTGTGCGTTGTGATAGTTCGTTGTCGGTGGAGCAGCGTGTGGCCGCGGTTGCTGCTTTTGAGGCGGGGTATGGTTCTCGAGCGGCGGCTAGAAGGCTTGGTTTGCCGGTTCGGTCGGTGAATTCGCTTTATGACAGGTGGGTTCTTCATGGGAAAATGGCGCTTGTGGCACGTGATAGGAAATCTGTTTACTCGTGGGAGTTCAAGCGTTCGATTGTTGCTCGTTTTCTTGCTGGTGAGAGTGCGAGGCAGTTGGCGGCAGAGTTTAATTTTTCTTCGTCTGATCTTGTGTATTCGTGGGTACGCGTGTGGCGTTTGGCTGGGGATGAGGGCTTACGTCCGAAAAAGCGTGGTAGGAAGCCGAAAACGCTGATTGCTAGCCTTGATCAGGAAGGGGGCGCCAGGGTTGTAGATGCTGCGTTGATTGAGGAGAATACGCGGTTAAAAGCACAGGTAGCGTATTTGAAAAAATTACGAGATCTGAGGGATCAGGGGCAAGGCTGAAAACTCGTGTGGTTGCCACTGTCAGATCTAAATACCCGTTACCGGTACTGTTACAGGTAGCGAAGCTGGCGCGATCAACGTTCTATTATCATCTCAAGCGTATGCAGTCTCCGGATCGGCATGCTCGGTTAAAACAGGCGATTCGGGAGATTTTCGATACGAGCCATCAGCGTTATGGTTATCGGCGGGTTAGGTTCCAGCTGTTACGTGATGGTTGGAGGGTGTCGCGAAAGCTTGTCGCTAAGCTGATGAGGCAGCTCGGTTTGCGCTCTAAAACGAGGAAACGTAGGCGCTACAACTCTTAGCGCGCTGAAAGCTCGCGTCGGGCTGATAATCATTTAGATCGTCATTTTGTGACGGAAAAACCAAACCAGCAGTGGGTTTCCGATATTACCCAGTTTCAGATATCGGGGAAGCGGCTGTATTTGTCCCCGGTGATGGATTTGTGTGATCATTCGATTCTTGCGGGCTTGTCAAGTTTTTTGTGTAAACGGTTTTTATTAAATAGTGGTTGGGAATCGGTCTGGGTAGTGTAGGGCTAGTTCGCCAAGTACTTTCTGCCATCCTTGGATTGCTAGTCCTTCGATTAGTTTGCCTGGTGCTTTTCGGGGGTTGCCTTTGGGTCGGCCGGCTTGTTTGGCTCGTTGCCTGGCTCGTTTGTCTTCGATATTTGTATCGCTAGCCACATGAGTTTGACAGCGGCTGCATCGGAGGGGAAATGACCTCTGGTTTTGATGATTTTACGTAACTGGTAATTCAGTGACTCGATACTGTTGGTGGTATAGATCGCTTTACGGGTAGCCGGGCCGTAAGCAAGGAACGGGATGAACCTGTCCCAGGCTCGCTGCCAAGCCGCTAGTGTGGCCGGATATTTTTGGCCCCACTGGCTTTTCTCGAAGGCATCCAGCGCCTGAAGTGCGCTGTCTTCGTTAACCGCTGTGTAGATAGGCCTTAGAGCCGCCGCGACGGCTTTGCGGTCTTGGTAGGCCACGAATCGCATTGAGGACCGTATTAGGTGAACCACACAGGTTTGCACGATCGCCCCTGGCCAAGTCGCCGCGATAGCCTCTAGGAAACCAGTTAGCCCGTCGCAGGCGAGGATTAACACATCTTTGACGCCACGGTTGGCCAGTTCAGCGCACACACCAGCCCAAAATTTAGCGCCCTCGGCTGCTTGCACCCAAATGCCAAGCACGTGCTTTATGCCATCAAGATCGCGCCGATAGCGATATGAGCGGCCCGGGAAGTGACCCTGTTTTGATCTTTAATTTTGACTTGGATCGCATCTAGAAACATGACCGGATAAAACGCCTCTAGCGGGCGGGTCTGCCAAGCAGCTACCTCGTCTTGGACAGCTTCGGTGATATTCGAGATCGTCTCGTGAGAAATCTGGGTGCCGAAAGTGGCCTCCAGGTGATGGGCAATTTCCCTGACCGTCATGCCACCGGCATACAAAGAGATAATCATGTCATCAAGACCCGCCAAGCGCCGCTGACCCGGCGGCAACAGACACGATTTGAAGCTGCCAGCCCGATCCCTTGGCTGATTAATCTTAACCGGGCCAACCTCGGTATGAACCGTTTTAGCCGTGGTGCCATTACGCGAATTACCGCTACCATACCCGGCCCGATCATGCTTGTCGTAACCGAGATGATCCCTCAGCTCAGCCTTCATACCGCGTTCAAGAACAGCTTTAATCAACTCCGGCAAAAACCCGCCTTCACCAGTCAACTCCACGCCACGCTCACCAGAACACGCCACCAAGCGATCAAGTAAATCATCATCAATAAACTCACGGCGCAACGCGCCAGCAGCAGAATCCTCAGCAGGAACATCAATCATATTCATAGTCATAGTAAATCCTCATTTCATTACTGAACCGACCATTTACACAAACTATTTGACACCCTCTTCCCGGTTAACCATTTAACGAACTGGTCAAGCTGTGCCTTTCTGGAAATATCTGGCCGGGTATTACAAAAAGAGGCCCCGCACTCGGTACAGCGGTTAGGGCTAGCTTGGAAGGAGGGTTTATTACTTCTCGCGGCTACCGGCTAGCGAAGAGCAGGCCAGCAAGCGCCAGAAGCATTCGTGATCGGACACTTGCTATAGAGTTGGCAACTATTCACGCACACAATTTTGGCGTTTATGGTATTCGCAAGATGTGGCACGCAGCCAGACGCGCGGGCTGGGATAATGGTCGTGACCAGGTCGCTCGACTCATGAAAATCGCTGGGATTGCCGGTGTTCGCCGGGGTCGTACGCCGGTCACGACCAGGGGGTCACAGGCTGTGGATCTGCGCCCGGATTTGGTGAATCGGCAGTTCACGGCCAGTAGGCCCAACGAAGTGTGGGTTGGTGATATCACGTATGTTCGAACCCTATCCGGGTTCGTGTATACAGCGTTCGTCACTGACGTGTTCTCCAGGAAGATTGTGGGCTGGGCGAGGCGATCCTCAATGAAAACCGAGGCTCTACCGCTGGAGGCGCTCGAGCAAGCCATCCAGGGAGCGAAAGAAAATCTCGTGAATCGAGGGTGTCAAATAGTTTGTGTAAATGGTCGGTTCAGTAATGAAATGAGGATTTACTATGACTATGAATATGATTGATGTTCCTGCTGAGGATTCTGCTGCTGGCGCGTTGCGCCGTGAGTTTATTGATGATGATTTACTTGATCGCTTGGTGGCGTGTTCTGGTGAGCGTGGCGTGGAGTTGACTGGTGAAGGCGGGTTTTTGCCGGAGTTGATTAAAGCTGTTCTTGAACGCGGTATGAAGGCTGAGCTGAGGGATCATCTCGGTTACGACAAGCATGATCGGGCCGGGTATGGTAGCGGTAATTCGCGTAATGGCACCACGGCTAAAACGGTTCATACCGAGGTTGGCCCGGTTAAGATTAATCAGCCAAGGGATCGGGCTGGCAGCTTCAAATCGTGTCTGTTGCCGCCGGGTCAGCGGCGCTTGGCGGGTCTTGATGACATGATTATCTCTTTGTATGCCGGTGGCATGACGGTCAGGGAAATTGCCCATCACCTGGAGGCCACTTTCGGCACCCAGATTTCTCACGAGACGATCTCGAATATCACCGAAGCTGTCCAAGACGAGGTAGCTGCTTGGCAGACCCGCCCGCTAGAGGCGTTTTATCCGGTCATGTTTCTAGATGCGATCCAAGTCAAAATTAAAGATCAAAACAGGGTCACTTCCCGGGCCGCTCATATCGCTATCGGCGCGATCTTGATGGCATAAAGCACGTGCTTGGCATTTGGGTGCAAGCAGCCGAGGGCGCTAAATTTTGGGCTGGTGTGTGCGCTGAACTGGCCAACCGTGGCGTCAAAGATGTGTTAATCCTCGCCTGCGACGGGCTAACTGGTTTCCTAGAGGCTATCGCGGCGACTTGGCCAGGGGCGATCGTGCAAACCTGTGTGGTTCACCTAATACGGTCCTCAATGCGATTCGTGGCCTACCAAGACCGCAAAGCCGTCGCGGCGGCTCTAAGGCCTATCTACACAGCGGTTAACGAAGACAGCGCACTTCAGGCGCTGGATGCCTTCGAGAAAAGCCAGTGGGGCCAAAAATATCCGGCCACACTAGCGGCTTGGCAGCGAGCCTGGGACAGGTTCATCCCGTTCCTTGCTTACGGCCCGGCTACCCGTAAAGCGATCTATACCACCAACAGTATCGAGTCACTGAATTACCAGTTACGTAAAATCATCAAAACCAGAGGTCATTTCCCCTCCGATGCAGCCGCTGTCAAACTCATGTGGCTAGCGATACAAATATCGAAGACAAACGAGCCAGGCAACGAGCCAAACAAGCCGGCCGACCCAAAGGCAACCCCCGAAAAGCACCAGGCAAACTAATCGAAGGACTAGCAATCCAAGGATGGCAGAAAGTACTTGGCGAACTAGCCCTACACTACCCAGACCGATTCCCAACCACTATTTAATAAAAACCGTTTACACAAAAAACTTGACAAGCCCCGAAGGAGTTATTATTCATACTGATCAGGGCTACCATTATCACCACCAGTCATGGATCAGTCAGCTAGTTGAGCATCAATGCGTTCAATCTATGAGCCGTAAGGGCAATTGCTACGATAACTCCGTGATGGAGAACTTCTTTTCTCATCTGAAAGAAGAAATGTTCAACAATGATTCCTTTACTTCCATAAACGAGCTACGCATAGCGGTTAATCAGTACATACATTGGTACAATACCGAGCGTATGCAACAACGACTAGGGGGAATGACCCCAAACGAATACCGCCAACACGCGCTAACCAACACAGGATAGAATCACACTGTCCAAGAATTGGGGTTCAGTGCAACCCGGTGCTACGGAGTGGCTGTCACATTGTTGGTGGAGGACCATCGTTCGTATCGGATTAATGCTTTGGTCATTTCAACAATCAACGCCGTTTCCTCGCCGCTGATTTGAGGAGGCTCTAGCTGGCCGTGGCTAGCAAGGGGTTCTGTGTTTCTGCGCTTGTAGATTTCGAGCATCCAATCAACAACTTCTGCTGGGAGTCCTGTCTTGTTCTTGTAGCCCTCGAAGTAGGATCCGAAGGTCTCGTTCGCGACGGATGGTGTTCCCATTGTTTCTTTGGAAATAACCTCAATAGCCTGTGCGCTGTTACCCAAAGCATCCGCATAGTCACCGCGCTTCAGTGCTGCATCCATTCGGCTCACTAGAGTTCGTAAGTTCGGGTTCGCTTCCGGATCTAGCGCCACGTTTCCGGCCAATGGCGCGATCGATACCGATATCCGACCCGATTGCTCCTTTCTGAGCTTGGCGCTCGAGTCTGCTTCGACTAGTAGGTCGTTCGCAACATCGAGCTCCAACAAATGTTCCTCGACCACATCAGCAAGAAACTCGATGAATTGCGCTGCATCTAGGCGTCTTATACAGACCTCGAACTCGCTCTCGTGCCATGCGATCTCAGCAGCTGAGTAATGGCCCCAGTAGTCAGACTCCAAGACGTAGATCGGCCTCTCGACCAGATTGTTTGCCTTGTTGATGACCCGGTTCAGAAAGCGAATGTGAGAATGGGTCTCTGGTTCATCAATTGGCAGTTGGTTAACGCTCCTGCCGAGAAGTCTTGTCAGTTTCACTCTCGCTGACGTTGGAATCAGTTCATATTCGAGTGTTTCAACATCGTCAGTGGTGAGAAAAATTGGCATCATGCGAGCACCTCCTGAGAAAGTAAGATGAGTCCATTCTATGGCTAAGGACGGGACAGACCGCGGAGGTCGCCGGGTGCGTGCGGGTGTGAAGCCCGATCCGTTGTACGAGAAGTTCTCTGCCGGTCGCCCAGCGACCAGGCTTGAGGATCCGCTTGCGACGTCGTTTGATTTTGAGGGTTCGGATATTCCTGATGGGGCGGTGTTGTATCGGGAGACGTGGGAGTGGCTCGACGAGCGTGGCTGTTCCCAGTTCGTGTCGAAGCGGCTGATTGAGTAGTATGCGCAGGCGTTCGCGCGTTATGTGCAGTGTGAGGAAGCGATTTCGAAGTTCGGTTTGTTGGGTAAGCATCCAACGACCGGGGCTGCGATCGCATCTCCGGTCGTGGCGATGTCTCAGAGCTTCGGTAAGCAGGCGAATGTGTACTGGTACGAGATCTACGAGATCGTTCGCGCCACCTGCACGACCGACTACTCGGGCGCAGCGCCCGGTGATGAAGTGATGGAGCGTCTGCTGCAGGGTCGCTCCTAACCCGTTCTTGTTCCTTTTGGCACCTACCCGTATCGGGTGGGTGCTTTTTCATGCCTAGAAAGTGAGGGTGAATACCCAACGATTTGCCCTTGATGAAGATCGATTCATCGATGCTTTGACCAGAAACGTCATGCCTTATGAACCTAGCGCGAACATTCCTAACGACATTCACGAATACTTAGTTAGCAGGCGGGGTATCATCAGAGATAAGCCTGCGTATGACCCGTCAT
The DNA here is from genome assembly GCF_900106855.1 of Varibaculum massiliense. Lineage (NCBI taxonomy): Bacteria > Bacillati > Actinomycetota > Actinomycetes > Actinomycetales > Actinomycetaceae > Varibaculum > Varibaculum massiliense. The sequence continues at coordinate 1,655,049 of NZ_FNWI01000004.1, forward strand.
GGTTTAATACTGTGACGGAAACCTTAGACTGTTCTGAACAAGTACTTAGGTCTTTGGTTGATGGGTCATGTGCATACGCTGGTGTGGTTCCTCAAGCTGCCATTATAGAAGTAATTGACGACGAAGATTCGCGCTACGGGGTTGATTGGCGACAAAGAGATCGTTATCAAAAGATCGCCAGTAAGGTTGCGAAAGAATACGGGTGGCGAGAACCGTGATGATGCTATTTAATTGCATACCCTGCGGCTATTACGGTGCCATGATGTTGGGAAACTAACCCTTGTTAAAATATTCTTTTCAGGAAGGTGACACTGAGATGAGAGAAGTAGTTGAGTATCTCGAAAATAGGGGAGTCGAGCACCTCGTTCATTTTACTCCTATTACAAACTTAGGGGGTATCAAAAAACGCGGTATTCTCCCTCGGAATGAGATTGAAGGCTTCCCAGATGTCGTATTTGAGGCACTGGATGAAGTACGGCTCGATGAGCGCACAGACATGTCATGTTTCTCGATCTCGTTCCCGAACTTCTTGATGATGTACCGCTACAGAACTAAGCTTTGGAGTCGGGAAGAGGATGTTGCACTTCTATTTATCCCGATTTCCGTGTTATCTGACCTCGAGTATGACCAAGTAGCGTTTTGTCCGTCTAATGCTGCCTCAAGAGAGTGCAGACGTACTGATCCACAAGACTTGCGCGGTCTCGCAGCAGTCGAAAAGTTGTTCGTTGAAGAGATGACCACAAGATTTGGGGTTGTATTCTCTCGACAGAGCGAAGACTTACCAGATTTTCTAACTACGAACCCACAAGCAGAAATCCAGATTGCTGCCACGATTCCATGGGAAAAAGTGTCCTTCGTAGTTGTTAATGATTACGAAACAAAGCGATCTTTGTTGCAATCCGGAATACACAGGAATGTCTACGCCAAGTGGGCAGTCAACAATGATTCATCTTTAAATGTATTTAAGTACCCCAGTTATTGGCAAGCATGGGTGGACGCTGCGGGGGATTTACATGGCTAAGAGACCAGTCTTTCTTGTTTTGGACCGCCTGCCGTACGTTGATGAGCGGGAGACTGAATTTACGTTCCACCCCGGTTTTTCGATACAACAAAAGCAGCGTTCGATTGTTAGCCTGCATGATTCTTTTCATCTGTTGGAACCAGATCATGCGGTTTTGGAAGTCTCATCTAAAAGTCCTGACAGCCTGGGTGTTGAATTGAGCGCATTTAATCTAATGATCCATCATCCAGGCTACGGCGACTATTCAGTTGAATCGGCATTTCAAGCTTCGAAGGTATTTTTACGAGGTGGGCCTTTTGCCGACTTATTTGAGGTCTCAAGCCGTGAGTCAAAAAGCGATCCCCGCTTGAAGGATAGCGGTCAATTGATCGGCTTTCGTTTTTTCTCGCGGGATTTCCCGTTAGAGCCAAAAACTTACTTTTACGACTGGTTATACGCATCTGCTCTGATTCGTAAACCTGATTTGCTTTCAGCAGCCGTCAAGTATGATGCCTTTACTGACATCGAGTTTAATCCGAACAAATCAATTAACTGCCAGGCACGATCGGTTGCTAAGGCTGTTGGCCTGTGGAGGCAGAATCTGCTGGCTCAAGCCCTATCTTCCCCGGAGATTTTTCTGGAAATAGGCTACGGGCAGAAAGACTCGGACAACGGTGTTCCAAGGAAGCCCGAAGGAGTGCAGGTTCAAGATTTTCTTTTCTGACCTGAGCTGAACCCAATAAATGTCGTTCAACTAATCTCATAGAACACGATAGCTCTATAGTCGGTTGGGATGTTTTGCACCCACCTGTTTGGTTTTGCACCCACCTACACTTCCGTATCCCTTTCAACGTGAAGGCTACGATGAGGAGTCCGAACGGTGCGAAAGCCGTTCGGGTTTTCGTATTAGTGAGGGTGAGGAAACGGTGCGCAACACGAAGTGTTGCTGGCACGATGGTGATACCCCGGCCTTGTGCCGGGGTATCACCGCTTTAAGCTTTGGGATTCGAACCCGTGAGGGCTGGCGAGGGGAGGGTTCGGCGCGGGGGCTAGGTTTTTCCTCCCGTCCAAGAATTCGGAAAAGGTGGTGACGTTTTCCGAATTCTCATGCCCTTAAAGACTTATTGGTTTCTATTTTGCTGCCAGGTTTCCGAAGTTAAAGTCTCTTGATGTAAGGTCTGTCCACTCGGAAAAATCTATTCCCGCGCCCTTTCCGCTCCAAGTTTTCGCCCTCATGGGAATTCGCTGGAGCCCTTTTGGTTTTTGTTGCTGAGCATATTTAGTTCGTGCGGTACTCTGCGTAGAAGGTTGCTGATAATCGAGGTAGATGCGGGGAGTGGCGCTAGGATGACGGATATGGATTACCATGATGAGGATTTCTTGCCCAGTGAGGAAGAAATGGATGAAATCTGGGATTTCCTTATTGAGCAGACCAAGTTAGGTACTCCCTTTGGGCAAGCTGTTAAATCAGAGTTGAACAGCTTGCCTCGGGATCCTACGACCATTTTCTGGGTTTGCCTTCTCCAGGCTGTTAATAGAAAAGTCCCGGTTCCTAGAAGCATTATTGAGTATTACCGGGGCTTTATGGATAAAGACCAAATAGACCCTATGAATCTGAGCAAGCTTATTGTCGCTGACGAGTGAGCAAAAAATGATTCTTAAGGATGCGGATTTTTAGCCAAGGGAGGAGGGCGTACGAGATGGAGGATCGGCGTGAAGTCATGTCTGATGGTTCGGTGTATGTTGAGCCAACTCCCGAAGAGGAAAAAGACATGGAAGATATTGCTGTCTGCTGGAAAGAGTTAGCCCCCGATTTTGCAAAGGTTGTCGATAACATTCGGATGGAAGCACACGGCGAACCAACCACAGTCCTAGACATACTCATTGCTTATTGCTATCTGAACCAGATTGAGGTTCCGCAAGAAATACGAGATAGATGCCAGCACTATATCGACCTGGAAATCTTGCAACCCTGAAATCTAAAGAACTACGCTACCAGTATCAACGGTAGCCAGTGCGGGTTAGTCACTCTTTCACCTAGGAGCCGGGTGCAAAACCCGGTAACTGGTGGAGGTGCCCCGCGAGTGCTTCCCCATTTCGGGCGCAGGTGAGGAAACTTACAGCATAAATAGGGCTTGGAACTTTCTTTTAGCTGCGCATCTGCACTAAGCTAAAGGGGTTGCGTTCCGCCCTGGAAAGTCACGGCAGAGACCTGGTGACCTGCAAAAGCAGAGCATTTTGAGTCTGCCACTTTCGTGTCCAACTGGGGAGCCGGCCTCGCCGGGCAACAGGAAGAAACAACCTAAGGGGTGCTTTGCGCCCAGTTTTAGGAGAACACGATGATTCAACAAGAGTCGCGACTGAAGGTCGCCGACAACACGGGCGCAAAGGAACTGCTTTGCATTCGCGTGTTGGGCGGCTCCGGGCGGCGCTTTGCAGGTATCGGTGACACCATCGTCGCCACTGTAAAAGACGCTATTCCCGGCGGCAATGTCAAAAAAGGCGAAATTGTTAAAGCGGTAATCGTGCGCACTCGCAAAGAGCGTCGCCGCCAGGATGGCTCCTACATCCGCTTTGATGAAAACGCTGCAGTTATTTTGCAGCCTAGTGGAGAACCGCGTGGCACGCGTATCTTCGGCCCCATCGGCCGGGAACTGCGCGACAAGAAGTTCATGCGCATTATCTCTCTGGCTCCGGAGGTGCTGTAAATGGGAGCGAAAATAAAGAAAGGCGATCTGGTAGAGGTCATTGCTGGCCGTACCAGTGACGAAAAGAAACTGGCCAAGCGCAACGAGCGTCGCGCGGAAAAAGGTCTGCCCGCCCTCAAACCGGGGGATAAGGGCAAGCAGGGTCGGGTACTAGAGGTTTACCGCTCCAGCGACCGGGTACTGGTCGAAGGCGTTAACATTCGTACTCATCACTCTCGTCAGGGTCAAAACCAGCAGGGACAGGCAACCGGCGGTATCGAATACCGCGAGGCGCCGATTCACGTTTCTAATGTGGCTCTGGTTGATCCCAAGACCAAGAAGCCTACACGGGTTGGTTTCCGTGAGGAACAGGCAGAACGCGGAGGCCGTCTGCGTACGGTTCGGGTGCGTTACGCGAAGCGTTCCGGGGAGGACATCTAATGGCTGAAGCAAAAACTGTGGCTCCGCGCCTAAAGGTGCGCTACCAGGAAGAAATCCGCAAATCTTTGGAGAAAGAATTCGGATATAAGAACGTTAACCAGATTCCCGGTCTGGAAAAAGTGGTTGTGAATATGGGTGTGGGCGAGGCCTCACATGACTCCAAACTGATGGAGGGCGCGATTCGTGACCTGACCGCGATTACCGGGCAAAAGCCGGTAGTTACTCGGGCACGTAAATCCATCGCGCAGTTCAAGCTGCGTGCTGGTCAGCCGATTGGCGCTCACGTGACCATCCGCGGGGATCGCATGTGGGAGTTCGTAGACCGCTTGGTCTCTACCGCTCTACCGCGTATCCGTGACTTTAGGGGACTAAGCCCCAAGCAGTTTGATGGTCGCGGAAACTACACTTTCGGTTTAACCGAACAGGCCATGTTCCACGAAATCGATCAGGATTCGATTGATCGCGTGCGCGGCATGGATATCACTCTGGTTACCACTGCTAACAGTGACGAAGAGGGGCGGGCGCTCCTGCGCGCGCTGGGCTTCCCGTTTAAGGAGGAACGTTAATGGCGAAAACGGCGCTGAAGAATAAAGCGAAGCGTAAGCCGAAGTTCAAGGTGCGTGGCTACACCCGTTGCAACCGGTGCGGTCGCCCTCGTTCGGTATATCGCAAGTTCGGACTTTGCCGTGTGTGCCTACGTGAGCTCGCTCTGCGGGGCGAACTTCCGGGCGTCACTAAGAGCAGTTGGTAAAACTACTACGTTGCAGGTCTGAGAAAGAAACCGCAGCGAGGAAGGGTTAGAACCCCAAAATGACTATGACAGATCCCATCGCAGATATGCTGACGCGTCTGCGTAACGCCAATGCGGCGCATCTGGACAAAGTGTCTATGCCTTCATCGAAAATGAAGGCGGGAATCGCAAAGATTCTGGAAACTGAAGGCTATATTGCCAAAAGCGAAGTGACTGATGCCCGCGTGGGTAAGACTCTCACTTTGACCCTAAAATACGGAAGCAAACGCGAACAGGCGATCACCGGCTGCAAGCGTGTTTCCAAGCCGGGTCTGCGTAAATACGTAAAATCTACTCAATTGCCGAAGGTCATGGGAGGCCTGGGGGTAGCGATTCTGTCTACTTCCTCTGGTCTAATGACTGACCGTCAGGCACAGGACAAGGGTGTAGGCGGGGAAGTCCTTGCCTACATCTGGTAAGGGGGAATAAGGAATGTCACGTATTGGCAGGAACCCAATCTCCCTCCCTTCCGGAGTAGAAGTAAAAATCGACGGTCTGAATGTTTCAGTTAAAGGCCCCAAGGGGCAGCTGGATCGCACCTTTTCCGGACCGCTGAAGATTCGGGAAGAGGACGGCAATATCCTGGTGGAGCGGGAGACAGATACCCGTGAAGCTCGTTCTTTGCACGGTCTCACCCGCTCGCTGATTTCCAATATGATTGAGGGCGTAACTAACGGTTACTCTAAAGAGATGGAAATCGTGGGCACTGGTTACCGGGTATTGACTCGCGGCAGCGACATTGAACTGCAGCTGGGCTTTTCGCACCCGGTACCGTTTAAAGCTCCCGAAGGTATCGAATTTAAGGTTAATAGCGCGCTATCTTTCACTATCTCCGGTATTTCCAAGGAGCTAGTGGGCGAGACCGCAGCGAAGATCCGCAAGATTCGTCCTCCGGAACCCTATAAGGGCAAAGGTATTCGTTACAAGGGCGAATTCGTTCGTCGCAAGGCCGGAAAGGCGGGTAAGTAAATGTCGTATACCCCTAAAGGTAAAGGCAAATTCGTCGCTCGCAAACGCCGCCATATTCGCGTCCGTAAACGGGTATATGGCACGGCGCAGCGCCCTCGTCTGGTGGTTACTCGGTCTAACCGCCACATGGTTGCTCAGGTTGTCAATGACGATTTGGGACACACCTTGGTTTCAGCTTCCACCTTGGAGGCGGAGCAGCGAGGCGAGAAGATGAAGAAAGTTGATGCGGCTCGTCAGGTTGGCGAACGTATTGCTAAGCGTGCCCTAGAAGCAGGCATCACGGCTGTCGTGTTTGATCGCGGTGGCAACAAGTATCATGGTCGCGTCGCCGCGGTGGCTGATGGTGCCCGCGATGGCGGTCTGAAGCTGTAGAGGAGAGGGAAAATAATGGCTGAAGAAAATAAAAACGCCGATTCCCGGGAATCCCGTGGCAAAGGCCGCGAAGACCGGGGGCGTAAAGGCCGCCGCGACAATCGTCGTGAGCAGGAAAAGAATCAGTATTTAGAGCGCGTAGTTACCATTAACCGCGTTTCTAAAGTAGTTAAGGGTGGACGTCGTTTCGCTTTCACCGCGCTAGTAGTAGTCGGTGACGGTGAAGGTATGGTCGGTGTCGGTTACGGCAAGGCTAAAGAGGTTCCCCAGGCTATTTCTAAGGGCGTGGAGGACGCGAAGAAGAACTTCTTCCAGGTGCCGATGATTGGGCGGACTATCACCCACTTGGTACAGGGTGAAGAAGCTGCCGGTGTGGTGCTTTTGCGTCCGGCTTCCCCCGGTACCGGGGTAATCGCCGGTGGTCCGGTGCGCGCAGTTATGGAATGTGCCGGTATTCATGACGTGCTGACCAAGTCTTTGGGCAGCGCCAACGCTTTGAATATCGTCCAGGCCACGGTAGCAGCTCTGAAGATGCTGCAGCGTCCGGAAGAGGTGGCGGCGCGTCGCGGACTGCCCGTTGAACGGGTAGTGCCGGAAGCGATGCTGCGGGCTCAGGCCGAAGCGCGGGCAGAAAAAGCCGAGAAAGCGAAGAAAGACGAAGCGGAGAAAGCCGCTGACGGTGTCGCTGAAGAGGTGAATGCCTGATGAGTAAGCTCAAGATCACCCAGGTTAAAGGCCTGGTTAATACCAACCAGAATCAGCGCCGCGTTATGCAGACGCTGGGTCTGCGCAAGATTCACCAGAGTGTGGAACACCAGGATAATCCGGCTGTTCGCGGCCAAATCCGCAAGGTTGCTCACCTGGTGCAGGTAGAGGAGATTGGTTAATGGCTGAAGATACTAAGGTAACCGAAGCAGAAGACACTGCGAAAGAGGACGTAATCCGCTTGCATGATTTGCGTCCGGCTCCCGGCTCCAATAAACGTCGCAAGCGTGTGGGGCGTGGTGAAGGCTCGCAGGGTAAGACTGCTGGGCGGGGTACTAAAGGTACTGGCGCTCGCAAGAATGTTCACCCCCGTTTCGAGGGCGGTCAGATGCCGTTGCACATGCGCCTTCCGAAGCTGCGGGGATTCAAGAATCCCTTCGCTACTGTCTATCAGGTAGTGAATCTGGATCGTCTGCAGGAACTGTTCCCTGAGGGGGGAGCGGTCACGGTTGATGATCTAGTTTCCAAGGGAGCAGTTCGCAAGAACTCTTTGGTGAAGGTTCTAGGCACCGGGGAAATCTCGGTGAAACTGGAACTGATAGTGGACGCCTGGTCCGCCAGTGCCAAAGAAAAGATTGAAGCTGCCGGCGGTTCGCTGAGCAAGCGGGAGCAAGATTAGTTTGCACCTGACTGCCTGATGCAGCTCAATAATCTAGATAGCTAGAGATTCCTGGGCGGGGAGATTTTCTCCCCGCCCAGGATTTATTTTTACCCACTGTTTCTCTAAAGTGCTGGTAGCAGCAGCGTCGACTGTGACTTTGGATAATCAGTATCGAAAAACTTGACACCTGCGACCTAAAAGTATTTATACTCGTAACATATTCGTTATGAAAACGTTATGTACCGGCTAGCTTGCTAGCGGCGCGACCGTCAGGAGATATTGTGCGTAAAACCTGGTTGATGGCACCAATCGTGGTTATGGCGTCTTTTGGTTTAGTGGCTGCGGATTCCGTTCATCCCTCTGCTGCAGCCAGTAAACAAGGCGTCGATGTTTCTAAGATTGCCAGCACGATGTTGCAGGAAAATCTGTATAACCAAGCAGTTTCAGTCGACGATGGAGTTAAGGTTTCCTCTAACAAGGTGACCGCAGTCTCTGCGGGGGCATCTGCTGCGGTAGCAGCCAAAACGGAAACCCCTAATTGTGCTTCTCCCAGTGGGGATGCCGGTTTGCAGCCTTGGCCTCGCCAGGTACGGACGATGATTTCCCAGCGTTTCGGGGTTACCAATATCGGGGGCTTCCGCCCCGGTGACCCGCAAGATCACGGCAAAGGCTTGGCGCTTGACGTTATGGTTCCGGTATCTAGTGCTTTGGGAGACTCGATTGCCGCTTGGGCGATTGCAAACAGCGGGGATTTAAACGTTAAATATGTAATCTGGAAACAACGTATCTGGATGCCTGGACGCAGCTGGCGGGGCATGGAAGAACGTAATTCCATCACTGCCAACCACTACGATCATGTGCATATCAGCTTCAATGGCGGCTCCGGTCGCTGCCTGTAAGCTATTTCCTTACCCCTCCCCGCATTACCTGGACTAGATTTTTCTCGTCACACGTCCTCAAAATTTCAAACTAGGTCGGTGCTAGGAGAGCAACACGGGGTAGCTAATGTGTGATTGACCGCTGTATGTGCGATTGAGGGGCGAAATTGTGTAGGCTACTAAGGGTTATAGAATCATCTTTTCTGTGCCGTTAAAGAACATAGTGCTGGAGGCAGCTTGCTTAGCGTATTCGTACAGGCGTTTAAGACGCCGGATCTTAGGAAAAAGCTCCTGTTCACCTTGGCAATTATGGCGCTCTACCGGATTGGATCTCATATCCCCTCTCCGGGGGTTAACTATCCGAACCTGCAGGCCTGCCTAAAGAACAATGAGCAAAACGGTCTGCTTGACCTGGTGAACCTGTTTTCCGGGGGAGCGCTGCTGTCACTGTCAGTGTTCGCTATGGGAATCATGCCCTACATCACGGCCTCGATTATCATCCAGTTGATGCGGGTAGTGATTCCTCGCTTCGAGGATCTGCACCGTGAAGGGCAAGCCGGAAAAGCGAAAATGACCCAGTACACCCGGTATCTTACTATTGGACTCGGGGTATTGCAGTCGGTGACCATCATTTATATGGCGCGTTCGGGGCAGCTGCTACAAGGATGTTCCCCCAGTAAACCGATTATTCCTGACCAATCGGCGGTTAATTACCTAATTATGATGGTGACTATGACCGCCGGTACTGGTCTCATCATGTGGCTAGCCGAGCTAATCACCGAAAACGGCATCGGAAACGGTATGTCCCTGCTGATTTTCACCGGTATCGTGGCAAATATGCCCGCACACCTGCAATCTATTGGTGCCTCCGGGGGATTCTGGAAAGTGCTGATTATTATCGGTCTAGTTGCCCTGATTACCCTGGCTATCGTGTTCGTAGAGCAAGCCCAGCGCCGCATCCCGGTACAGTACGCCAAACGGATGGTGGGCAGACGAATGTATGGTGGCTCTACCACCTATATCCCCATGAAAATCAATATGTCGGGGGTTATCCCGGTGATTTTCGCGGCCTCGCTATTGGCTATGCCGCAAATGATTTCCCGTTTCGGTAAACCTACTGCCGGCTGGGTCAAATGGATTAATGACAACTTCCAGCACGACTCCTTGATTTATCTAATCTGCTACGCACTACTAGTGCTGGGATTCGCTTTCTTCTACACCCAAATCACTTTCAACCCCGAGGAAATCGCCGACAATATGAAGAAGTACGGCGGGTTCATTCCGGGAATAAGGGCAGGGGCTCCCACCGCGGACTATCTGCACTATGTAATCAGCCGGATTACCACGGCTGGCGCGCTCTACCTAGTGGTAGTAGCCATGGTGCCGATTGTGGCGCTGATTCCGCTGAAAGTCACCCAGATGCCATTCGGGGGAACTACCCTGTTAATTATGGTGGGCGTGGGTCTGCAAACTGTACAGCAAATTGACGCTCAGCTTCAGCAACACCACTACGAGGGATTCCTTAAATGAAAAAACGCCTGTTGATTCTGGGTGCACCTGGTGCCGGAAAGGGCACTCAGGCGCGCAAGATCTGCGAACTGCTAGATATTCCTACTTTTTCTACTGGAGCGATGCTACGCAGCCAGATGAAGGCGGGAACCGAGCTGGGGAAAAAAGCTAAGGAGCTGATTGACCGGGGGGAGTTAGTACCAGATTCGGTGATTAGTTCCCTGGTAGAGGCAGAGTTGCAGTCATCGCGCTACCGCGAAGGTTTCCTGGCAGACGGCTATCCCCGCAACCTGGAACAGGCACATTTCCTGGATCAAGTACTCAAAAATATGGGTACTCACTTAGATGCGGTCATCAACCTAGATGTTGAATTAGAGGACGTAGTAGGGCGTCTACTTAAACGCGCCGAAATCGAAAATCGCTCTGACGATACCGAACCGGTGATTCGTCGCCGTCTCCAGGTTTATAAGGAGCAAACCGAGCCCCTAGTGCGTTACTACCGCGAGGCTGGCTTGCTAATAAATATCGATGGTAACGGCTCTATTGACCAGGTTTGGGACAGTATTGCCGCTCAGCTGCGGTAATATATCAACCGAAGCGGGAAGAAGATAAATACAAATGCTATTTGGGCGTGGCATCGAAATAAAGAATCGGCAGCAGCTTGGTTATATGCGGCAGGCGGCGCTAATCGTCAATCAAATCCATGAGGCCGTCTGGGAAAATGCTCGGGCGGGGGTAACCCCTCGCCAAATCGACGAAATCTCAGCACAGGTAATCGCGGATGGGGGCGCGCACTCTAATTTCTTGGGATATTTTGATTACCCGGCAACTATCTGTATCTCGGTTAATGACACCGTGGTACACGGTATCCCCGGTGATGTTCCCTTTCAGGTTGGTGACCTAGTAAGTTTCGATTGTGGCTGTTACCTAGAGCGAGATGGTAAACAGTGGCACGGCGATTCCGCCTTTTCCGTGATTATCGGGGAAGAACCAGCTCCCAAGCCGGATCCTACTATCGCCGCCCACTCCTATCCCATATCCTCGGAAAAAGAACAGCTGCTAGAAATTACTCGCTACAGTACCTGGGCAGGAGTGGCGGCGATAGCTCGTCCGCGCGCTCGGGTTAACGATATTGGTGCCGCGATCGAGGACGCAGTGGACTCTTTTGGCGAGCGCTTCGGATGGACGGCGGGGATCGTAGAAGAGTTTACTGGGCATGGAATCGGGACTGCTATGCATCAGCCGCCCGATGTGTTTAACTTCCGCGCCGTAGGCCGATCGGCTGCGATAAAACCGGGAATGGTGCTATGCGTGGAGCCGATACTTACTCGCGGCTCCAATAAGGTTGCCACTATGGCAGACGAATGGACCGTGAAAACCGTAGATCACGCCCTGGCTTGCCATTGGGAGGCGCAGGTCGCGGTGTTAGCAGATGGAATTTGCGTCCTCAACCAACCTGATTTTGGTAAAGCCGCATTGGCGCCCTTCGGGGTAATACCGCTGGAGCTGTAAGGGGCAAGCGCTATGCGCATGCTCTTTTTAGTTTTTGTCGTTCCAGAAAAAGGGCGTGGAAATCTACTTCTCGAAGACGTAATTTGCAACCTACGACACGCCTAGAGCGCAAAAAGTGAGTTATGCGTGACCGATTTAACCCTCTATCAGCTTTAGGTTTGTCTCGGTACTAACGTAGAGTTGAGTATTGGGTTTGTGACTAGAGGGGTATATTATATCCACTGGTCATCCTATGTGGACAAGGTTAGTGAAGGATAGATGGCGAAAAAAGAAGGCGTTGTAGAGGTCGAAGGTACCGTAGCAGAGGCACTCCCGAATGCTTATTTCCGGGTAGAACTCGAAAATGGTCATAAAGTGCTAGCGCACATTTCGGGCAAAATGCGCCAGCACTATATCCGAATCTTGCCCGAGGATCGCGTGGTCGTAGAGCTCAGCCCCTACGATTTAACGCGAGGTCGAATCGTTTACCGATACAAGTAAAAAGTATTGGCGGCAGGGTAATCCGGTCGCAACTAGAGGAAAATTATGAAGGTTAAACCCAGCGTTAAGAAGATCTGTGAGAAATGCAAGGTGATTCGTCGCCACGGCGTTGTCATGGTGATTTGCGACAACCCCCGACACAAACAACGTCAGGGCTAGTCAATAAATAGAATAGCGCGCTACCGGCATCTTTGATTTTCAAAGGTGACCCCAGGTCCGGAGGCCTGGGCCGCAGCAGCGGAAGGTAGCGCGACGGCCTCCGGAAAAATGTGGAGAGAAAATTAATGGCAGCACGTATTGCCGGTGTTGATCTTCCGCGCGAGAAGCGTTTGGAAGTGGCACTTACTTACATTTACGGCGTAGGGCGCACGCGCGCTCAAAAAACGCTGAAAGAAACCGGAGTTTCTCCGGATGTGCGCGTAAAGGATATTTCGGAAGAAGATCTGATTAAAGTACGCGACTTTATCGAATCCAACTACAAAGTTGAAGGCGACCTTCGTCGTGAGGTCCAAGCCGATATTCGCCGCAAGATTGAAATTGGTTCCTACCAGGGACTGCGTCACCGCTTCCATTTGCCGGTGCACGGTCAGCGGACCAAGACCAACGCGCGTACCCGCAAGGGTCCCAAGCGCACCGTTGCTGGCAAGAAGAAGGCTGTATAAGTAAGCGCAGGCACCACCTGCTGGATCTGAGGAAAAGAAGGAAGATATGGCTGCTAGTTCTATAAAGAGCCGTAAGCCGCGTCGGGCTGCGCGTAAGAACGTTGTTCAGGGAAAAGCGTTCATTAAGTCCACATTCAATAACACTATCGTTTCAATTACTGATCCCTCCGGAGCTGTTATTTCTTGGTCGTCCGCCGGCCAGATGGGGTTCAAAGGATCGCGTAAATCTACGCCGTTCGCTGCGCAGATGGCCGCTGAAGCTGCTGCTAGGCGCGCCCAGGAGCACGGCATGAAAAAAGTTGACGTGTTCGTTAAAGGACCGGGTTCAGGTCGGGAAACCGCGATTCGTTCCCTACAGGCTACCGGGCTCGAGGTAGGTACCATTCAGGACGTTACCCCGCATGCCCACAATGGTTGCCGTCCTCCTAAGCGTCGCCGCGTCTAACGCGTCCTAACTAAAGCAGAAAAAAGAAGATAGTAAAACACTTCTGTGGGTCTCCAGGCCGTCATTTGGGAGATTTCGCAGTCTTGTCTAAGAAACTGACCTCAGGTCAGAACGTTCGTTCCAGTCATATGGCGGGCTGGGCGGCAGAAAGGACAACACGTTGCTTATTTCACAGCGACCCGTGCTATCGGAAGAAGTGGTTAGCGATCAGCGCTCCCGCTTCACCCTTGAACCCCTAGAGCCCGGATTCGGGCACACCCTAGGAAACAGCTTGCGGCGTACCCTACTTTCCTCCATTCCCGGAGCCGCAGTTACCTCTATCCGGATTGAGGGGGTGCCGCATGAGTTCCGCACCATCCCCGGAGTAATGGAGGACGTCTCCGAGATCATTCTAAATATTAAGCAGATTGTGCTTTCTTCCGAGAATGACGAACCGGTGGTGATGTATCTGCGGAAAGCAGGTGCTGGGCAGGTTACCGCCGGGGATATCACCCCTCCAGCGGGAGTAGAGATTCACAACCCGGATCTCTATCTGGCCACCCTAAACGAGTCTGGCAAGCTAGAAATTGAGTTAACCGTAGAGCGTGGTCGTGGCTACGTTTCTGCCGATCAGAACAAGTCGGATGGACACGAAATTTCTCGGATTCCTATCGACTCTATCTACTCTCCAGTGGTGAAAGTCCGCTACAAGGTAGAGGCTACTCGTGTCGAGCAGCGTACCGACTTTGATCGCTTGATTGTAGATGTGGAATGTAAACCGGGACTAGCTCCCCGGGATGCCCTAGCTTCTGCAGGTAAAACCCTGGTAGAGCTGTTCGGGCTGTGCCAGGAACTGAACATCGAGGCCGAAGGCATCGAGATTGGCGCTCCGCAAACCGATCAGGCGCTCGCCCAAGATTTGGCGCTCTCTATTGATGACCTGGGGTTGCAGTCGCGTTCCTATAACGCTTTGACCCGTGAAGGGATTAATACGGTGGGGCAACTGGTTGCCCGCTCCGAGGCCGATCTTTTGGATATCCGGAATTTCGGTGCCAAGTCAATCGAAGAAATCAAGGCGAAACTCGCCGAAATGGGGATGGCACTCAAAGATTCTCCGCTGCCCACTCCGGTCAGCCTAGATGATCTGGCTACCCCCAGTTCGCTACAATTCTCTGATGACTAAGTCGGGTTTTCTCGGCGCTTAAACAATAAAGTTTTTTAGAAAGTAAAGGAAGAAAAATGCCTAAGCCATCTAAAGGTCCCCGGTTAGGAGCCGGCCCGGCACATGAGCGCAAAATTCTGGCGAATCTGGCGAAGTCGCTAATCGAGCATCGTTCAATTCGCACCACCGAAGCTAAAGCTCGCCGCCTGCAGCCCTATATTGAAAAGCTGATTACCAAAGCGAAGAAGGGCGATATTCACAATCGTCGTATGGTTGCCCGCAAACTGAGTACCCAGGTTGATAAATATACCCGTGGTTTCGATGCGGTATACACCCTGTTCGACGAGGTAGTTCCGGATCTGGATCCCAACCGTCAAGGTGGATACACCCGGATTGTGAAACTGCCGGCTCGTCGTGGGGATAACGCTCCTATGGCCGAGATTTCTTTGGTTACCGAAAAGGTAGAGGCAAAAGCCAAGGTAAAACCCGCCAAAGAAGAAGCAGCTCAGCCCGAGCAAGCTGAGGAAGCGAAGGAAGCCGAAACTACCGAGGAAACCGTGGAAGATGCGGTAGAAACTTCGGACAGTGGCGAAGAAACCGCGGAAGCTGGAAAAGCTGAAGACGCGGAAGAAGCTGCAGATTCTGAAGAAAAGTAACCCGATAAATACCGGCGGATAAGTTATCCGGTATTTAACAGCTACTTTGTGCGGGCAGTTGGCAGATTGAGCCAACTGCCCGCACTGTTTTTATCGTCAGCTTAAGAAAAACATTATCGGAATCAGCAAGTACAAATCTCCAGGTAAACTAGAAATATGGGAAAACAGCTGAAAAATTCCCTCACTTTGTCAGTTGATTGTGGGGGCGGGGGAATCAAGGCCTCGGTACTGGATCAACACGGTACCATGGTGGCTCCCTCTCTGCGAGTGCCTACCCCTTACCCTTTGCCTCCAGAAAAGTTAATCGAAACTGTGGAAGGTTTCCGCTCTGAATTCCAAGCGGACGCCAACCGGATTACGCTGGGAATTCCCGGAATGATTCGTCACGGGGTAGTAATCTCTACTCCCCACTACGTGTGCAAATCTGGCCCGCGTACCCGAGTGCTACCGGAAATGGTTGCGGCATGGGAAAACTTCGATCTCGCCCGTGCCTTGAAAGAACAGACTTCCCTACCATCCCTGGTTTTAAATGATGCCGAAGTGGCTGGTGCCGGGGTAATCTCTGGTACCGGCATGGAAATGATAATTACTTTGGGTACCGGATTGGGGAACTCTATCTGGGATGGGGGTCGTTTAGCTCCTCATATAGAATTTTCGCATACGGTTGCCCGCTGGGGGCTGCTATTCGATGACTATGTAGGCGAGCCAGAGCGGGTAAGAATGGGGGATACTCACTGGTCGCGCCGTGTTCGCCGGGTGGTAGGAGTTTTACGGGAAGCAATTATGTGGGATCGGCTCTACCTGGGAGGAGGAAATTCGGCTCATATAACAGAATCGGTGCGTAAAACCCTGGGAGAAGAAGTAATCATCGTACCTAATGATGCCGGTATACGTGGCGGGGTGCGCTCCTGGGATTTGGTGACCTAATGAGCGCTGTGATCCGTTTACGCCTAGACCTTGCCTATCGCGGGCAGCCTTTCCATGGCTGGGCGCGCCAACCGGGTTTGTTGACGGTTCAAGGGCGCCTAGAGGAAGCCCTATCCCTGATTACCCGCCAACCGGCGCAACTGACAGTGGCCGGACGTACTGACGCCGGGGTACATGCGCGCGGACAGGTTGCCCATTTGGACGTCTCAAAAGACTTTTGGCTTTCCCTCTCTCGAGGGCGGGAAGAAGACGATCAGTTGCGCGCTGCTCGGCTGCGCGCCCGCCTAGAAGGCTTAGCTGGACGCGGACTAAATGGTGCTTTGGCAGTTAAACAGGTCAGCGTGGTTGCTGGCGATTTTGACGCCCGGTTCTCAGCGCTGTCACGCACCTACCGTTACCTGATTTGTGATGATCCCCGGGCAGTTGATCCTTGTCGGTTAGATATCGTGCGCACCTCCTCGCCTTTGGATAACGAAAAAATGCAGCTCGCGGCGCAAGCGTTTTGTGGAGAACACGATTTCCTTCCCTTCGCTAAACCCCGCGAGGGCGCGACCACGGTACGTACTCTCCATTCTTTTAATATTTCGCGTCCCCACGACGGAATCGTGCAGGCTATTATCTGCGCGGATGCCTTTTGTCATTCTCAAGTGAGATTCATGATGGGAGCCTTGATCGAGATTGGGCGGGGGAAGCACGATACTAACTGGATAGCGGAACTCTTAGCTGCCGGGGTGCGCGACCAACGAGTACCCCTCGCCGATGGAAGGGGACTAACCCTGTGGGAGGTAGCCTACCCGCCAGAGGACGAATACGCCTCCCAAGCCGCAAAAGCCAAAGTAGTGCGCACCCTACCCGAAAAATCAGCCTTGTAGCCTACCTAGATTAGGCAGGTAGGCAGAGGTAACTTGGTCTATGTGTGCAGTTCAACAGGCTACTGCTTTGACCAGGTGCTTTCGGTTCCGTAAAATACTAAATGTTGTGTGTCCTGGAACAATCCAAGCGGAGGTTTGTTACCTGCAGCTTTGGCAAAAACAGGACGCTAGACGGAAAGAAATGCAAAGTCGGGTGGAAAACTACGGCGGCGTCCGCAACATTTTGGCACTTATCGCCACCCTGTTGCCGCGCTCTCGCAGCTTCTACCCCCAAGGAAGAAACGAAGGCTTAAGCCCGTGCGAACTTATAATCCGAAAGCCGGTGACACCCAAGATAAGAAATGGTATGTCATCGACGCTGAAGACGTCGTTCTCGGACGACTGGCGGCCGTAGCCGCCAAGCTGCTGCGTGGCAAGCATAAGCCGACCTACACTCCCAACGAGGATATGGGTGATCACGTCATTATCGTGAACGCCGCCAAGGTCGGACTTACCGGCAATAAACGTGAGCAGAAACGCGCCTACCGCCACTCCGGTTACCCCGGGGGCTTAAAATCTCTAACCTACGGTGACTTGTTAGCTAAGAAACCAGAGGTAGCAGTACAAAAAGCGGTGCGCGGCATGGTTCCCCACACTCGGTTGGGGCGTGCCCAGATGAAGAAGCTGCATGTTTTCGCTGGTCCCGAACATGACCACGCGGCACAGCAGCCAGAACCTTACGAAATTAAGAAAATCGCCCAGTAGCCCTGAGCCAAGACCCTGAGGAGAATTGTGGCTGATACCACCGAAAACGAAGAGCTGTTGGAGGAGAATGCCCCCAGCTCTTACACCACGGAAACCAAGTCGGAGCCGACTGGCTCCGGACAGTCCGTGACCGCTCCCGGCATTGGGCTGGGACGTCGTAAAAGCGCAGTTGCGCGTGTCCGGTTGATACCGGGCAGCGGCGAATGGAAGATTAACGGTCGGACTTTGGAAAGTTATTTCCCGAACAAGCTGCATCAGCAGCTAGTGCGTGCGCCGTTTACCCTGCTAGACCTAGAGGGACGCTTTGACGTTATCGCTCGGGTATCCGGTGGGGGAACCTCCGGGCAAGCCGGAGCAATGCGTTTGGGCGTTGCCCGCGCGCTAAACGAAATTGATCGGGAAGCGAACCGTCCTGCCCTGAAGAAGGCAGGATTCCTGACCCGCGATTCGCGCGCTGTTGAGCGTAAGAAGCCCGGCCTCAAGAAGGCACGTAAGGCTTCGCAGTACTCCAAGCGCTAAACTTCCACGCTTAGTTATTTGCCCGGTAAAGACGGTTTATTTCGCCTTTACCGGGCAAAACTGTATCTGAGTAATGGTAGTGAGGGTATAGGTAAGAAGCCCAGGAAAAATAAAAAAGCTTGCTATTGTTTGCGAACTGCTATACATGTTCTATTCTTAGTGCTAATCTCAACTCAAGAATAGGAAGGTAGTGTCATGGCAAATACAGCAGCAGTCTATGCCCGTATAGATCCACAGCTCAAAGCAGACGTTGAGGATATTCTTTCTAGCTTGGGTGTTACGCCCTCCTCGGTGGTGCAAATGCTCTACAGCCAGATCAAACTGACTAGAAGTATTCCATTTGGGATTAAACTCCCTGTGAAAGCGCCTCTTTCCCTGGATGAACTTACTAGGGAGCAGCTAAATGCCGAACTGCAGAAAGGTTACGATTCCATTCTTGCGGGCAAATCGTACTCTGCAGACGAGGTCGATGAAATCATGAACCGAGAGTATGGCATCTAATGGGTAGCTACCTCATCAAATATTCAGATGAAGCCCTGCAGGATTTGAAAAATATCTTTGAATACATTGCTATCCAGCTACGGGAACCGGTGATAGCTGCTGCGCAAGTGAACCGGATTCGTGAGTGCATACGCAGCCTTGAGCAATTTCCGGCTCGCAACAAAGTGGTGGCTTGGGAGCCCTGGCATAGCCTCGAAATGCGACAAATTCCGGTAGATAACTTTATTGCGTTTTACACCATCGACAATGACACGTCCGCAGTTAATGTAGTTCGTGTCTTCTATGGCAAACGAGATGTTCAAAGCTACGTTCGGCAGTCATCTTGATAGTTTAGACTTTGCGTAAGAACACGTTTTCTAGGCGGTGCTGGGCGTCTTTGCGCAAGATTAAAGTCGCCCGCCCTCGGGTGGGACGAATCTGTTGCTCCAGGTTGGGCAGGTTTATGGAGGTCCAAATATCAAGGGCAATTTGGCGGGCCACCGAATCAGAGATTCCCGCATATACCTGGAAGTAAGAATCCGGATTGCGGAAAGCTGACTCTTTTAATGACAGGAAACGTTCAACGAACCACCGCTCAATATCGCGGGTTCGGGCATCAACATAAATGGAAAAATCAAAGAAATCACTGACTGCCAGAGATTTATGGTCATAGAGCCCGCTGCGTCCATCGTCCTGATCTAACTGCTTTTCTAAGTTAGGCAGGTCTTGATGACCCCGGTAGAACCAAGCCGGTTGCAGCACGTTGATGCCCTCTAGAATCAAAATATCCGGGCTGGCAACGGTCACATATTTATCCGGCACTACATCGTAGGTGACGTGCGAATATACCGGCGCTTTTACTTCCGGCACTCCCGCTTTTACCTGGGTAACAAAGTTGAGGAGGGCGCGGCGGTTATAGGACTCTGGGAAACCTTTCCGTGCCACCAGTCCGCGCCGCTCTAACTCTGCATTCGGATACAAGAACCCATCAGTAGTAACTAAGGCGACCCGCGAGGTCTCTGGCCAGCGGCTAAGCAGATTTTGGAGGATGCGAGAAGTGGTTGATTTTCCCACTGCCACCGATCCGGCAACTCCGATAATGAAGGGGATTTTCCTCTTTTGAGGGCGACCGAAAAAATCTTGTTGATCTTGGGCGAGGGCGCGCGAATGCAAAACCCGGTAGCGCAGCAGAGCGGAGAGGGGGCGATAGACCGCGTCTGCCTCTTCTAAATCAATGGGATCTCCCAAAGCGGCCAAGGAACGCAAATCCGCTTCAGTAAGCGGCATCGGGGTTTTAGCGGCGAGGGCGCGCCAAGCATCCCGATCGAACTGTTCATAAATGGATTTAGCTGGCATATCTTTTAGGCTCCGCTGGGTTGGCTCCGCTCAAAACTATTTGCGCCGATTCTGGATCCGTTTTCCCGCCAGCGCCTAGATTAAAAACGCTGGCGGGAGTAGAAAATCTCCTTACAGAGACAGGCGGTTCTTAACTTCACCCGCCAGGCGCTCACAAACCGCATCGGCTTGTTCTTGGGTGGCGGCCTCTACCATTACCCGCACCAGCGGTTCAGTTCCAGAGGCGCGCAGCACTACCCGGCCGGTATCGCCTAGCTCTTCCTCGGCTTTAGCGATTTCTGCTCGCAAACCGGCATCATCGGTGCGAGCCTTGTCCACGTTTGGCACGTTAATCAAAGTTTGCGGTAAGCGCTTTACGAACTCACAAATCTTTTCTAGGGGTTGACCAGCATCTTTAACTGCACGGGCGATACACAGGGCGGTCAGAATCCCGTCCCCAGTGGTGGCATGATGGGCGTTAATTACATGACCAGACTGTTCTCCACCCAGCACGAATCCTTGCTCGCGCATTTTCTCCAGGACGTAGCGATCTCCCACCGCTGTCTGGACGGTGTTAATCCCTTTTTCTTTCATCGCCAAAATCAAACCTAGGTTCGACATAATCGTAATCACCAGGGTATTTCCGGTAAGTTCTCCCTTATCCTTGAAATAGGCAGCCAGCATTCCCATGATTTTGTCGCCGTCCACCAGGTTTCCCTGGGAGTCAACTGCCAGGCAGCGATCCGCGTCCCCATCGAAAGCTACCCCAAAGTCACAGCCGGCAGCCACTACTTGGCTCTGCAGCTGCTGCGGGTGAGTGGAGCCGCAATTGTCATTGATATTGCGCCCATCGGGGGAAGCATTAATTACTACAGTGTCAATCCCGGCTTCTTGTAGTGCCTCCGGCCCCAGCTCGGAAGCTGCCCCATTGGCGCAATCAACCGCTACTCGCAGACCAGAAAGATCTCCAACTGCCCGTACCAGGTGTTTAACATATAGCTTCTCGGCGCTTTCGCGTTCTTCCTCGATCTCGCCGACCCCTTCGCCAATAGGGCGATCAGTTTCATCGCCTAGGAGTTTCTCAATCTCATCCTCAATCGCATCGGGGAGTTTATAGCCGCCGCGGGCAAAAAACTTGATCCCGTTATCGGGCATGGGATTGTGGGAGGCGGAAATCATTACCCCCAGGTCAACGTCAGCTTTCGCGGTCAGATAGGCGACGCAAGGGGTAGTTACGACCCCGATGCGGTTAACGTCCACGCCTTCGGAAGCCAGCCCCGCCGAAATCGCGTGATCCAAGAAATCGCCGGACATCCGGGTATCACGTCCGACAATCGCCCGCAGTTTGTGTCCTTTAGGCGCATCTTTGCGCACTTGTTTAGCGGCGGCTCGTCCCAGTTCCAAAGCCAATTCCGGGGTTAATTCTTTATTCGCTAGACCGCGCACTCCGTCGGTTCCAAAAAGTCTGCCCATTTTACCTGTCTTTCAACTAGCAGAATCTGACTTTCTCAGCCTACCGCACCTGGCTGGCTGAGTATTCCCTAGCGGGCAACTGTCGGTGATATTTTCCATTTATGCTGCTTAGGCGCGCGAGATAGCAATGCGGCGGAACTCGTGAAAAAATCTATCTCATGTGTGGAATCTTAGGGATGGTAGGGCTGGAGCCCACTAAAGATGCAGAAGCAGTGATTATGGGGGGTCTGGCCCGCCTGGAGTATCGCGGCTACGACTCCGCGGGGATTGGGCTGTCTACCCCGGGCGGGATTGAAATTCGCAAAAAGAGCGGAAAGCTCGCGAATTTGCGGGCAGATTTGCAGGAGCATCCCCTGCCGGAGGCAATCTCGGGGATCGGACATACCCGCTGGGCTACTCACGGGGGACCAACGGATATTAACGCTCATCCCCATGCTTCCTCCGATGGGCAACTCGCGGTAGTCCATAACGGCATTATCGAGAACGCCGATAACCTGCGCCGCGTCCTCGAACAGCAAGGCTTTAGTTTCGTTTCTGAAACCGACACCGAGGTAATTGCGAATCTGCTGGCAGCGTCCTATTTAGCTGACGAGGACGAAGGCACCACCCTCGGGGAGGGCGCAGCTGAGGTACCTGCCCCCGTCCTAGATGACGCGCAGGTATCTGCTGAGGTCGCTGCAGGAGCTCATCGGGCAGCGGCGCGGCTATCGCGGGCGCTGCTGAAGACCATGGCGCAGCTGAAAGGGACTTTCACGATTTTGGCGATTCACCGGGATGCTCCTGGAATCGTGGTAGCCGCGCGGCGTTCCTCCCCGCTGGTTATCGGGGTAGGCAAAGATTGCAACTACCTCGGTTCCGATGTTTTAGCTTTTGCCGATCACACCAAGGACTGCCTAGAAATCGGGCAAGACGAACTGGTGATGGTGACCGCCAAGCAGGTGCAGGTAGCTGACAGTGCAGGTGGGGCGGTTACTCCTAAGCAGTTCACCGTGGATTTCTCGGTAGACCGCACCTCTAAAGGTGGGTGGGGGACTTTCATGGAAAAAGAAATCCATGAACAACCCCAGGCGGTGACTGCCACTTTGCAAGACCGGACTGATGCGCAAGGCTACCTCACTCTAGATGAGCTGCGCATCAGCCAAGACGTGTTGCGGCAAGTCAATAAAATGGTGATTATTGCCTGTGGCACTTCCGCTTATGCCGGGCAGATTGCTCGCTACGCGATTGAGCATTGGTGCAGGATCCCGGTAGAAGTAGAGCTGGCCAGCGAGTTCCGTTACCGCGACCCGGTAGTTGACCAGCGCACCCTGGTGGTGGCGATCAGCCAATCCGGGGAAACTATGGACACTATTATGGCGGTGCGGCACGCCCGCGAACAGGGCGCGAAAGTGCTAGCAATCGTAAACACTCCCGGCTCTACGATTCCCCGCGAATCCGATGCGGTGCTACTCACCCATGCCGGTCCCGAAATCGCAGTCGCCTCCACCAAGGCATTTACCGCCCAAATCACCGCCTGCTACCTGTTGGGGCTGTATTTAGCGCAGGTGCGCGGAAATAAGTTCATTGATGAAATCGCGGATTACCTGGAGAAACTAGCGGAAGTTCCCCACAAGATGCAAACCTTGCTCAATGAAATGGAGCCGGTAGTAGAGGTAGCTAAACGCTATGGTGAAGACCTGAAATCCACGATTTTCTTAGGGCGTCACGTGGGGTATCCGGTGGCCATGGAAGGGGCGCTAAAACTTAAAGAAATCGCCTATGTACATGCGGAAGGTTTCGCGGCGGGCGAGCTCAAACACGGTCCGATTGCCCTAATTGAGCCGGGACAGTTCGTGTTTATCGTGGTGCCTACCCCGCGCCGTCCCGAGCTGCACCAAAAGGTGATTTCTAATCTGCAGGAGGTGCGCGCTCGCGGAGCAATCACCCTGGTAGTAGCGGAAGAAGGCGACGATAAAGTCGATAAATACGCCGACCATATTTTCCGGGTGCCGCGTACCCCCACCCTCTATATGCCCTTGTTAACGGTGATTCCGCTGCAGGTATTTGCCTGTGAAGTAGCTAAGAGCAAAGGATATGACGTAGATCAGCCGCGCAACCTGGCCAAATCAGTCACGGTAGAATAAAAGACAAGGTCAAAGGGTAGGGCGCGATGATTGAGGCATTCGAAAAACAGACAGTTAGGCAAGCTGAAGCCAAAGTAATAGCTGAGCACCCGCAAGGTTCGCTGATGAAAAAGGCAGCTGGCGAGGTCAGCGACACTACTGTCGAATTTCTACTTGCCCGGGGCGCGAAAGTCGCGGAAACCCGGATTCTGGGTTTAGTTGGCGGCGGCGATAACGGCGGGGACTGCCTCTATGCTCTGTCTTACCTGGCAAAACTGGGCTATCCCTGCCTAGCATTGATTATTTCTGACAATCCTCATGAGAAAGCG
Organism: Varibaculum massiliense; assembly: GCF_900106855.1. Taxonomy (NCBI): domain Bacteria; kingdom Bacillati; phylum Actinomycetota; class Actinomycetes; order Actinomycetales; family Actinomycetaceae; genus Varibaculum; species Varibaculum massiliense. The sequence goes on from NZ_FNWI01000004.1 coordinate 1,678,738, forward strand.
CTGGCAGCGGCGAAAAAAGCTGAGGTAACTATCGAGCAGATAGATTTAACGGGCAACGCCCGCCAGATTGCCCGCCTGGCTGCCCGCCGCGCCCGCGTCGCCCAGGTGTGGATTGACGGTCTGGTAGGCACCGGAGTAAACGGCAAACTACGGGAGCCATTAGCACAGGTAGCAACGGAATTAACTCGGCTATATGAATCTCGGCGCTTGAAAGTGCTGCGGGTGGCGATTGATATTCCCTCCGGTATTTTCACTGATGATGGGCGTTTACCCGGCCCCTTCCTGGGGGCAGACGTGACCGTAACTATGGGGGGACGCAAATCCTCTTCCCTGCTGCCGCCCGCCGCCTATCAGTTCGGGCAAGTGCGGCTAGTAGACCTGGGTCTGCAGATGAAAGAGCCGCGGCTCGCCCGCCTGGAGGCAGCAGATGTGGGTACTCTGTGGCCGGTACCTGGTCCGGAAGACCATAAATATACCCGGGGGGTAGTGCAGGTAGTGGCGGGTTCTGCCGCTTTCCCCCTAACCGGGGTGCTGTGCGTAGAGGGCGCGGGCAGAGCCGGTGCCGGTATGGTGCGCTATGTGGGACCAGAGGACGCGGCTTTCGCAATCCTTTCCCGCTTCCCAGAAGCAGTTTCCGGTGCCGGAAAACATCAATGCCTACTGGTTGGCCCAGGCGTTGACCCCAAAGATTCTGCCCGGGTACGCGAAGCCCTCAACCAAGCAGTGCAGGCTGCTACCAGCGGAATTCCCCTGGTATTGGACGCGGGCGCCATCGATCTTTATCCCCAAATCATCTCCCAAATTCCCGGCGGAACCCTCACTCACCGGACAATACTTACTCCCCACGCGGGTGAGGCAGCGCGCCTGCTTTCTACGCTAGGAGCTGGAGGAGGCCGCGGTGGAGTCAGCCGGGCAGAAGTGGAGGCGTCCCCGGCGGCCTGGGTGCAGTACTTGGCGGATAAAACCGGCGCAACCGTGCTGTTAAAAGGGGCAGTCACTCTGATTGCCAGCGCCGAGGGAACTATGTTTAGTCAGGCGGGGGCGCCTTATTGGACAGGAACTGCCGGTTCCGGTGACGTGTTAGCCGGAATAGTGGGGGCGGTGCTCGCCCAGCATCAGGCGCGGGCAGAGCAGACGGGGCATCAGCTTTCCCCCTCCCAAGTATCAGCAGCGGTTGCCTCTGCCGCCTGGGTACACGCCCGGGCTGCCCGGAAGGCAGCGGGACTGCCATTTTCTTGCTCCCAACCCGACAGCGTAAATAACCTGGGAGCCCCAGTGGTAGCTACCGATATTGCTCGCCAGGTTCCGGGTGCGATTGTCTATGCTTTAGAACAAGCCAGAGCGGTATAGTCATGGACATGAACACTGATTTTCCGGCTCGCGCGATTATTGACCTGGCGGCACTGGAAAAAAACCTGCAGCAACTGCGCAAATGTGACCCGAATGTACAGGCGATGGCGATTGTAAAAGCCAACGCCTACGGGCATGGAGGCGCGCAGATTGCTCGCGCCGCCCTCGAGTTCGGAGTGAAATGGTTTGGGGTAGCGCAATTGGCGGAAGCCATGCAACTGAGACAGGCGCTAAAAGATTTTCCGAAAGTCCGCATTTTCACTTGGATTTTCAGTCCCGATGCAAATCTGGAAGCCGCGGTTGAAGCCAACTTGGATATCGCAGTATCTAATCCCGAAACCCTGTTACGCGTGGCTAGCGCAGCTCGGGCAGCAAAGAAGAAAGCTCGCATTCACCTGGCGGTAGATACCGGGATGGGGAGAGAGGGTGCCTTGCCTGAAAACCTATCTCCTTTGCTGTCAGCGGCACAGCTCGCCAGTGAACAGGGAACGGTAGAAGTTAGCGGGATCTGGTCGCATTTAGCGCGCGGAGATGAAGCGGGCGGTGGGGAACAGGCGACTGCCCGGCAACTTAGCGACTTTCAACAGGCATGTGCAGCCGCTGAACAGCGCGGATTTACGGGGCTGATTCGCCACCTCTCGGCTTCTTCGGGACTGCTGTGGCATCCCCAGGCACATTTTGACCTGGCGCGCTACGGGATCGCCATGTACGGCCTGACTCCGAATCCGGTGCGTGCCACTACCGCCAGCTTATCTCTCACCCCGATTATGCGTTTAGAGGCCGATTTAATCAGCGTAAAGAAACTGCCTGCCGGGCATCCGGTTTCCTATGGAGGTACCTGGGTAGCACCCCGCGATACCTATATCGGGATTGTGCCACTGGGGTATGCGGACGGGATTGACCGCCATGCCTCCGGAAAAATCTGGGTGGCCGCCAACGGACAGAAATATCCGCAGGTAGGGCGGATATGTATGGATCAGTTCATGGTGGATTTAGGTAGCGGTGAGGACGGAAAACCGCCGCTAGTGCCCGGGGCGACGGTGCGAGTGTGGGGAGATGGCTCCCAGGGGGAACCCACCGCCGATGATTGGGCGAAGGCCGCTGAAACCATAAACTATACGATTGTTACCGACCTTAATCCTCGAGTGCCGCGGGTCTATATCTAGGAGGAAACGTGCCGATTACTATTACCGTTAACTCAGCTGACCAGACACGTGCGGTTGGACAGGCGCTTGCCAGCCAGCTGCGCCCCGGAGACTTAGTGATGCTTTCGGGGGGGCTAGGAGCCGGAAAAACTACTTTTACTCAGGGAATAGGTTCCGGACTGCAGGTAAAAGGCAGGGTGTCTTCCCCCACTTTTATTGTTGCCCGGGTGCATCCTTCCCTAGTGGGAGGTGCAGATTTGATTCATGCTGACGCCTACCGAATCAAAGATTTAACGGATTTGGAAACCCTCGATTTGGACTCCACTTTGGATCAGGCGATTACCGTCATCGAATGGGGAGAAGGTAAAACCGAGCAGCTCTCGGCTGATCGCCTGGAGATTGAGATTCACCGGGAACATGGCGGGGTTGCTACCAGCAGTAATGGGGTAGTAGACCTGGCACAGATGGATGATGGTAAACGCAGGATCACTATCCGCCCGCTGGGGAAGCGGTGGGAAGGAACTGACTGGGAAACGGTGTTTTCCGCGTTTGAGGACGGACAAGAAAAGTAGGTAAAAACATGCGGATTCTCTGTATTGACACTTCGTTGGGAGCTTCAGTTGCCCTGTGGGATAGCGAAGCCAAGACCCCGGTGTTAGCTAGTCGCTCTAGCCAGGACTCCCGCTCTCACGCTGAGCATCTTTCCGAGCTGGTAAGTGAGGTAGTGCAGGAAGCTTGCGGGTGCGCCCTCGCGAAAGCGGGTATCGAGGCAGTGGCGGTAGGACGCGGCCCGGCTCCTTTTACGGGCTTGCGGGCGGGACTGGTAACTGCCCGCACAATCGGTTATGCGCTGGGCATTCCGGTGATCGGGATTAGCTCTCTAGACGCGCTGGCGCGGGCAGTGTTAGACCTGGTACCGCCCACGCAGGAAGTATTCGTGACCACCGATGCGCGGCGTAAGGAGGTCTACTGCGCCCAGTATCGTGCGGATGGTCCTGATGATGTTTTCTGTCTGTGGGGACCGGAAGTGGGCAGGCCCGCAGACTTTGCGAACCGGGCAGCCGAACCCGGTTTGATTGTTGCTGGGGCGGGGGCAGCGCTATACCCCCAGGATTTTGCGTTAAATCCCGGTCTCCCCACCGAGGTAGAGGCAGCAGTCCTCGGTAGGATTGCCAAAGCGCGTTTACAGGGGAAAACACCTGAAGATTTACTAGCCACCGTGTCTCCTCTTTACCTGCGCCGCCCGGATGTGCAGCCCCCTAGCCAGGTGAAATAGGTATCGTGACGGGCTGCGTTCCTTTAAGTCTCGAGGACGTGCCGGCACTGCTTGTCCTCGAAAAATCCTGTTTTGGGACAGAAGGTTTTAGTGACGCGCAGCTGCGGCAAATGATAACTGCCCGCTACGGTTTAGCATTGGGAATCTGGGAGGAGGAAGTGCTGGTAGGTGCGGCTCTACTAGAAGTTTTAGTACCGGAGTCCGAATTACATTCCCTAGCCGTCTTACCTGCTCAGCGCCGCCACGGGCTAGGAGGCATTCTTCTAGGAGCCGCCCTCAATGAGGCTAGGAAACGGGGAGCGACTCAGATGTTCCTAGAGGTGCGCAGTTCAAATCAGGCCGCGATCTCCCTTTATGAAGGCGCGGGATTTATGCCTTTAAGTGTGCGACGTGGCTATTATTCCCATCCGCGCGAAGATGCTTTGGTAATGCGTAAGCGTCTGGCTAGTGCCTCTCCCGGCCCCATTGGCACGGAAATAAATGCGGCTAGCCGCGGGTAGAAAGTATTTTGAAACTTCACACTTTCTCAATTGAGTAATAATTCTTAGCTTCCCCAGCGAAGAAACAGGTATTTATTGCCGATACCTTGATGTTGCTGATTTAAAAAAATAATTCTAAAACTGCAGTTCAAGATGCTTTATAGGGCAGTTTTCTTTTCCGGTTGCATTTTTTCGCCCTCACTCTAGACCCTAATTCCTAACTCCTTACAAAGCTGTGGGTTAGCCTGAGAAACGTGGCCAATACAAAAGAAATTCAAAAGAGGCGAAGCTGGAATACCCTAGTCTTCGCCAAACAGTGCATGGCCGTTACCGGCATCTTCTTTGTACTGTTTGTGTTAATGCATTCCTACGGGAACCTGAAGATTCTAGCGGGGGCGGATGCCTATAACGGTTACGCCCACCACCTACGGGTCTTCGGTGCCCCTATCCTGCCTTATGAAGGCTTGCTCTGGATTTTGCGCGTCCTGCTACTTGCATGCGTGATTATCCACATGATTTGCGCCTTCTACCTCTGGCATCGCGCCAGCGTGGGGCGAGGCAGTGAGAAGTACGTAGTCAAACAGAACGTGGTTAACAACTATGCGACCCGCACCGTACGTGTCGGCTCCGTGTTGCTAGTGCTGTTTATCTTGTTCCACATCTTCCACTTCACCACCAAGTGGGTGCAGATTGGTGCAGCTGATGCATACAGCTCTGCCACCTGCAAGGTAGATGGGGAAATGATTCCGGTTGCTCCTTGGAACATGATGGTAACCACGTTCTCGCCAGCTAACTGGTGGACGCTCATTATTTACCTGGGTGCGGTGGCGATTGTGGCGCTGCACGTGGGGCACGGCGTATGGTCCGCCCTGCAAACTATGGGTTGGATTCGGGAAAACACCCATAAAGCGACCGTTTATATTTCCGGGATTGTGGGACTAGCGCTGTTCGCCATGTTCGCCATCCCCCCGCTCTATTTGGTAATCACCAACCCCGCTCCGGTGGCGTGTTAGTTAGGGAAGGATGCGAAAAATGACTGAACAAGAAAATCTGGTTGACGGTCTTTACACCGTTGGCGAACCGATTGCTGACCAGAAGGCACCCCTAGATGTGCCGATTGAAAAATGCTGGAAACAGCGCCAGTTCAATGCAGCGCTGGTTAACCCAGCTAACCGCCGCAAGATTAAGATTATCGTGGTAGGCACCGGTCTGGCGGGGGGCGCCGCTGCCGCCTCGCTGGGCGAAATGGGCTACCACGTTGATGCTTTCTTCTACCAAGACTCTGCCCGCCGTGCACACTCGATTGCGGCTCAGGGTGGAATCAACGCGGCGAAGAATTATCGCAACGACAATGACTCTGACTACCGGCTGTTCTATGACACGGTCAAAGGCGGGGACTACCGGGCACGGGAAACTAACGTTTACCGGCTAGCGGAAGTATCTGCCAATATTATTGACCAGTGTGTAGCTCAGGGGGTGCCTTTTGCTCGCGAATATGGCGGCCTGCTCGATAACCGTTCTTTCGGTGGGGTGCAGGTATCCCGTACCTTCTATGCACGGGGTCAGACGGGGCAGCAGTTGCTGATTGGTGCCTACCAGGCACTTGAACGCCAGGTTAACGCCGGCACGGTAGTTTCTCACTCCCGTCATGAAATGGTGGAACTCATCGTTTCGGACGGTCGGGCGCGCGGGATTGTGGCTCGCAATATGGAGACTGGTGAACTGGAAACTTTCACTGCCTCGATTGTTATTTTAGCTACCGGTGGTTATGGGAACGTTTTCTTCTTGTCCACCAACGCTATGGGCTGTAACGGTACTGCTGCTTGGCGTGCTCACCGTAAGGGTGCCTATTTTGCTAACCCTTGCTACACCCAGATTCACCCCACCTGTATTCCGCAGCATGGTGACCAGCAATCCAAACTCACTTTGATGAGTGAATCCCTGCGTAATGATGGACGTATTTGGGTTCCCAAGAAGAAAGAGGATTGCAAGAAAGACCCGCGGGAAATCCCGGAGGAAGATCGCGACTACTACTTAGAGCGCATCTACCCCTCTTTCGGTAACCTGGTTCCGCGCGATATCGCTTCCCGGCAAGCCAAGAATATGTGTGACGAGGGTCGCGGGGTAGGTCCGGAAATCAACGGGGTTGCTCGCGGCGTTTACTTGGATTTCGCGGATGCGATTGAACGTATGGGCAAGGAAGCTGTGTCTGCCAAGTACGGCAACCTGTTCGATATGTATAAGCGGATTACCGATGACGATCCCTATGAGGTTCCGATGCGGATTTACCCGGCAGTGCACTACACCATGGGTGGGGTTTGGGTCGACTATGACCTAGAGACCACTATCCCGGGTCTGTATGTGGGCGGGGAAGCTAACTTCTCTGATCACGGCGCTAACCGCTTGGGTGCCTCGGCTTTGATGCAGGGGCTATCTGATGGTTATTTCGTGCTGCCGAACACGGTAAATGATTATCTGGCGCATACTTTGGATTGGAAAGATTTGCCGCAAGACCATCCCGATGTTTTGGCCGCGAAACAGCAGGCGCAAGAACGTATCGATCGGATGATGGCGATTGAGGGTACGCGTTCGGTGGATTCCATCCACAAGGAACTCGGTCACATCATGTGGGAGTACTGCGGTATGTCCCGTACCCGTGAGGGGTTGAAGAAAGCTATCGGTTTGATTCGAGAACTGCGTAAAGAGTTCTGGACCAATGTGCGGATTCCAGGCAAGAAGAGCGGCGAGATGAACCAGTCGCTAGAGCGTGCCGGTCGCTTGGCTGACTTCCTAGAGCTGGGTGAGCTGATGTGTATCGATGCCCTGCATCGGGAAGAATCCTGTGGTGGTCACTTCCGGGAAGAACATCAAACTCCGGAAGGAGAGGCTCTGCGTGACGATGAAAACTTCATGTACGTAGCCGCCTGGGAATGGAAAGGCGAGAATCAGCCTCCTGTCCTGCACAAGGAGGATTTGATTTACAACAATATCGAGGTCAAGACAAGGAGCTACAAGTGAACATCACTTTGCGAATCTGGCGTCAGGCTGGCCCAGACGCCGAGGGAGCTATCCACGAATATCAGCTCCACGGAGTTAGCGAGGATTCCTCTTTCCTGGAAATGCTGGATATCCTCAACGAGGATCTATTTGCGCGCGGGGAAGAACCGGTCGCGTTCGACTCGGACTGCCGCGAGGGAATCTGCGGTATGTGCGGTCTGGTGATTAACGGGGTTCCGCATGGAAACCATTCCCCGGATCCGAAGGATAACACTACTACCTGCCAGCTACACATGCGTTCCTTTAAGGATGGGGACACAATCACCATTGAGCCTTGGCGCTCAAAGGCGTTCCCGATTATTAAGGATTTGGTAGTTAACCGGAACGCTCTGGATCGGATTATTCAGGCGGGCGGTTACATTTCGGTTAATACCGGTGCGGCTCCGGATGCACATTCCACTCCGGTTCCCAAGAAGGATGCGGATCGGGCTTTCGAGGCCGCGGCCTGCATCGGTTGCGGGGCGTGTGTGGCTGCCTGCCCGAATGGTTCGGCAATGCTATTTACTTCTGCGAAAGTGACTCACCTGGGTCTGCTGCCGCAGGGTAAACCAGAGAATCTGCGGCGGGTTACCCAGATGCTTAACCGGATGGGTGCCGAAGGCTTCGGTGGATGTACCAACTTCGGTGAATGTGCAGCAGTTTGCCCCAAGCAGGTTCCGCTGGACTTTATCGCGGTGCTAAACCGGCAGCTCGGCAAAGCTGTCCTCGCTGGAGTTTAAACCTGCACTAACCGGTTTAGAGCCGTTCTTTTGCATGGCCAAGGCGGGCTCGGAGACTATTCTCTGAGCCCGCCTTCCATTTTCTCAAGGATGAATAGGTGTCCCAGCTCAAAGGGTTATCGTTAGGTCGCCAATCCAGGGTGTGGGTAAAATAGGAATATGAGTGAACCGCTAATCCTGGGAATTGAGTCTACCTGCGACGAAACCGGCGTAGCACTGGTGCGCGGGGGGAAACTGCTGGCAGATCGCACTGCCACTTCTATGGATGAGCATGCTCGCTACGGGGGAATCATCCCCGAGATTGCTTCCCGCGCACACCTGGAATCTTTCCTGCCCACTTTGCAGGCAGCCTGTGAAGAGGCCGGGGTAAAGTTGAACGAGGTCGACGCGATTGCCTGTGCGGCAGGACCGGGATTAGTAGGCTCGCTGACCGTGGGGATTTCCGCCGCAAAAGCCCTGGCACTGGCTTTAGATAAACCGCTGTACGGAGTGAACCACGTAATCGGACACCTGGCGGTAGATGCCCTGGTAGAGGGAGAGTTCCATCCGCCTTTTATTGGCTTGATTTGCTCTGGTGGACACTCCAACCTGGTACTGGTACGCGACCTCGCCAGTGATATTACCGAACTTGGCGGTACCTTGGATGACGCCGCCGGGGAGGCCTTCGATAAAGTAGGCCGCCTGCTGGGTACCCCCTATCCAGGCGGTCCCCACGTAGACCGGCTGGCACAGGCAGGGGACAAGAAGGCTATTCGTTTCCCGCGGGGACTAGAGGCAGGTAAAGACAAGGAGCGCCACCGTTACGACTTTTCATTTTCGGGCCTAAAAACCGCGGTTGCCCGCTATATCGAGGGGTTAGAGGCCGCCGGGGAAAACATTAATCGGGAAAATATTTGCGCTGGTTTTTCCGAGGCAGTCAACGATTCTTTGACCAAGAAAGCGGTGCAGGCTGCTAAGGATTTTGATTGCCACGAGATTGTAGTAGGCGGCGGTTTTTCTGCGAACTCGCGTCTACGCGAACTCCTTGCCCAGAGAGCCGACTCGGCGGGAATCACCGTGCGGATTCCTCCGATTCGTTTTTGCACGGACAATGGCGCGCAGATCGCCGCCCTCGGGGAAGTGCTGGTGAAAGCGGGAATGCCGCCCTCGCCCTCCAATTTTGGCCCCGATTCCCAGATGGCGCTTACCCAGATTTATATGACTCCCAGCCCGGAGGATGCGGAAAAACCGTCGGCTAAAACCAATATTCCCCAAGATAAGCAGGTAGATGTAGACAGCCTCTATCGAAAGGTGAAAGAAAACATGGCGAAATCATTTGACCAGATGCGTCCGGGACTTGAAAAGGCCGCTGACCGGATTAAACCCTTAGTAGAGCAAGGACGCGAATACGCGGAAGAAACTGTGGAGAAGGCGCGTCCTTACGTAGAACAGGCGGTAGAGAAGTCTCGCCCCTACGTCGAGCAAGCTGCAGAAAAAAGCCGCGAATACGCGGAAGAAACCATGGAGAAGGCCCGTCCTTACGTAGAACAGGCGGTAGAGAAGTCTCGCCCCTACGTCGAGCAAGCTGCAGAAAAAAGCCGCGAATACGCCGAACAGGCGGTAGAAAAAGGGATTGAATACGCCAAACAGGCTCAGCAACGTCTGCAGGAGCGGGTGCAGGCGCAAAAAACTGACCCCAATGAGCCCTCGGTGACGGTGGAACCGCCCGATGATGTGGAGCCGCGTCTCTAACGCGCCAATACTTTCTTGGCGCCTCTCAGGGAAAACCCCGGGCAGCGCCAGGCTAGTTAGCTTTTTCCAACACTAGACAGCGGTGCGCCCCGTCTATCCGGGTGAGCGCTACAGTTACGGTTCGCGGTGACCAATCCCGATTCCTCTTAGGCATTACCTTCTTTCGCCAAGTCGCAATGTCGAGGGCGACTCCGCGCTTAAGGATGTCCAGCCGCGTGGTCTGCTGGGAATGCAGGTAAGAGGTAATCGTTTTAGCTTTCAATGGCAGATTTTCTACTATTTGATAGCAGCTAAATGCTAAAGAGTCTTGGACAGTGGGGAGCTCATTTCCCGTCAGGTAGGCAATCCCGGTAGATACCGGTGCTGCCCCTAAGCGTTCGCACAGATCGGAAAGGATTCCAGCGCGAATAAGCGCTGGGTCGGGATCAAAAAGGAAACTGCCCAAGGTTGTTGCCGGGGGGACTTGCAGGTGGTTTTCCCCGGGATTGTGGGCAGTGGAACAACGAAAATGGGCTACCTGGTCGCCGTAGATAAGCAGCGCAGAACGTCCCGTACCCTCGGGAGCTAAGCCTGGCGAATAGAGGGCGCACTCCACCAGGTCGCCCTCTACGCTCACCCATTGTGCGTGATAGCCTGCGGGCAGGTAAGCCAAGTCAATCCCGGGCGCCATTTTCACGGCTAGATGAGGTGCGCGCTTTCCCCATTCCAGGACTTTCCCCAGGGGTGGTGACCAAGAATCGGGGGAGAGGGCGCGTCCGCTGGCGGCGCGGCGAGCGGGATCAATAAAGAGGGCGGGCAAAGTTTTCTGTGAGGCAATGTTTTCGGCGTTTTCGCAGAAAACTTTGGCGGTCGGTACGTCGGAGAGGTTGATTGCCGCGCAGGTGGCAGCCGCCGGGCTAATATCAACTGCAGAAAAATCCTGGCAGGTGGGCGCTAGTTCCATAGCGTCAGCTCCAATTCCGCACCCGAGATCCATCAGGTTAGTGACCCCGGCGGCCGCAAACCGTTTCGCGCGCTGCGCGGCCACTATTTTTCGGGTAGCCTGCTCTAGTCCGTTGCGAGTAAAAAGTTTAGTTTGCGCTACCTCCCCCATTTTTTCCTGAGCTTTTTCCCGCAGTATCCACTGGGTCTGCAACGCTGCCGCCAGATTCGCTGGTTGGTGTTTACGTAGGTAATTGACGATATCTTTGTCCTCTGTAGGCGGACGGTAAGGATATTCTTGTAGCAGCTGCCAGCCTTCCGGGGTGGTAAGAGCCGCGATCATGGGGTCTTCTGCAGGCGGCAACGAGTAGATTAACTGTTCCATTTGCGTAAAGCTAAGCGGAATTTTTCCTGCTATCATCAGTTTTCTCCACCCCCTATTGTTTTCAGTTTACCGATGATTTAGCGGCAGTTAGAGTAATGGCTTTGCTTACCTCAGGAAGGATTCGCCCAGGGCGTAAGGGAAAGCTGGCACTCAGCTTGATTGAGTGCCAGAATGGCCTTAAGCTAAATAGTGCATTTGGGGTCGCAAGGCTCCAGACCGTACCGGAAATCTGACAACCCGCGACGTCAAAGTTCCGGTGCTAAAACCGAAAATTTTGGAAAAAGAAAGGGAGGTCTGCAGTGTCAGTCTCCATTAAGCCGTTAGAAGATCGCGTCGTGATTCAGCAGGCAGAAGCGGAACAAAAGACCGCTTCGGGTCTGGTTATCCCCGACGCTGCCAAGGAAAAACCGCAGGAAGGCAAAGTAATCGCGGTGGGACCGGGTCGCGTTGATGACCAGGGTAACCGGGTTCCGATGGATGTTGCCGAGGGCGACAGCGTGATCTACTCCAAGTATGGCGGTACCGAGGTTAAATACGGCGGGGAAGAATACTTGATTCTTTCCGCGCGTGACATTTTGGCTAAGGTCGAGCGCTAGATACTAGCGCTGGCTGGGCGAGATTATCTCGCCATCAAAATAGCCGTAAAGCAATTGGCGGGGTCGGATAAAACCGACCCCGCCTTTTGCATATCTCTTCCTGCTGCCATTCCGGCAGCCATGTGGTGGTTAAAAAAGCTGGGGGCGAGATAATCTCGCCCCCGACATAAAGCTATTTAGTTGTTATTTAGCGGCGTGGTACTACTTTTCTTTCGGCGCCGGTAAAATCACGTCGCGCACCAGTTCCTGCAGATCCGTGTTGGACTTGAGGAATCCGCGTAGAGTGCGCACGGTAGGCCCGAAGGTGTCGAACTCTTCTTCACTCATGCCATCGACCTCGTAAGCGCGGCGGAAATCTTCCACCTTCATCAAGGTTTCCATGATTTCGTCTGCTACTGGTACGTCAAAGCGCGGCTCGTACTGGTAGTCGGACTCCTGGATTCGCTTGGACCAAGCGAAAGGCGGAGAAATTACGATGTCGCCACCAACTAGCTCGGTGTACTGCATAGTGTTGCGGAAAGCTGCAACTAGCATACGAGAACGCAAGCCCCGCTTTTCGAACTCGGCAGCAGCCTTCTTGACGGCGGCGATTCCGCCCCATTCCAGGTGTCCCGGGTTGAGAACCAGCTTATCGCGGTTGGCGCAGATCTTCAGCCAGTCATCGAGACGGCCAACCATCAAGGTCACTACCGGACCCATCTTGGAAATGTCTTTGCCTTCAGCTTCGCGCCGTTTTAGGCCGCGTTCAATAGCTTCGCCCGAGCGGATTGCCTGGGGTACGGAGAAAGATACGGTTACGTTCATGGATACGCCGCGGTAGGTGGCGTCCTCGATGGCTTCAATCCCGGTCTTGGTGGCGGGTACTTTCACCACGATGTTGGGAGCCATTTCGGAGAACTCTACTGCCTGGTCGGCTAGGGCCTTGGCGTTGCGGTAGTTAGCCGGATCGGTCTGCACCGAGAGGCGACCGTTGCGACCATTGGAAGCTTCGAATGCCGGTTCTAGCAGCTTGGCAGCTTCAATGGACATGTCTTTAACAGCCTGCCAACCGATTTCGGATTCGGTGGCGGTGGGCATGCTCTCGGCAATCTTTTTGATGCGAGGAGCCCAGATGTCTAGGTGCTTGGAAATAGTAGTGTAAGCGATGGTCGGGTTACAGGTCGCACCTACTCCGCCCCAAGAGATCGACTGACGTAGTTCTTCCAGATCGGAAGAGTCGTTCCACAGCGCGGTCTTCGAATTCTTGGCTGCATCTAGCAGGGGACCGGGGGTCATTTTAATCTCGGTCATTGAGTCTCCTTCGTTCTTCAACGGGCACCGCCCTCGGTGCCGGTTCCCTTCCAGGTTAAAGGGAAAAAGCTACAGCGTCAAGACTTTGACAGGACAATAGGGCAAAGAGGGGGTGAGCTTCGTCACTAAAGGCTAATGGTGAACTTGTAGCGCGACGCGCGGTAAACGTGATCTCCGATTTCAATAGGCGTTCCTGATCGGTTGTAAGAAATGCGGCGCAGGGTCAAAATAGCTGCTCCCCGCGGTTCCTGTAGAGTTTCCGCCTCCTCGGTACGGGCTTTACGGGCAGAAATGGTTTGTTGGGCGCTGAAAACTTCATCTCCATTGCGGCGTATCGCATCATATAGCCCCCCAGATCGCAGTTCTTTTTCGCTGGGCGCTACCTCTAATGGTAGATAGTTAGTCATAATCGCCAGAGGCTCGCCGTTGGCTAGCCGTAGGCGAACCACTTTGATTACCTTCGCGTCTTTATCGAGGCGTAAATCTGCCGAAACTTCCTCATCAGGAGAAACTTCCTCATAAGAAATTACCTCGGTAGTGGGCTTTTGTCCGGTTTGTTTGAGGTCATCGTAAAGGGAAGAAAGTCTTACTTGTCGATGAATTTCCTTGGGGGCAACAATGGTGCCGACTGCACGTTTACGCACGACTAGGCGCAGGTCAACCAGGGCCTGGAGGGCGCGGCGGGCAGTGGGGCGCGACACTCCCAGGCGTGAGGCCATAGACAGTTCGTCCTCGAGTTTTGCACCTGCCGGAATAGTACCGTCCAGGATCAGCTCCTTTATCGGTTCTGCAATCTGGTGGTAGAGGGGGACGGGGGAGTCGTGATCCAGCTCGATGTTGGTTACATAAGTTTTGGGGGTTGCCATAACTAGCTCCTTCCAAATGGGGTGTTTGCGTAATTATAGCGCTCAATGTCATATAGGTATGACATTATGCGGGATTATTCTTAAAGTTAATAATTTTCGCGTCCCTGATTGTCGGCGCGGAAATCTCTGAAGATAATTTTTTTTCGGATATCGGCACAAAAATAGCTTTTATTTATTCGAGGCTTCCCCTCTCCCTCAAACTTTGCTAAAATGTAAGTACAAAGTGCCAAAGGTGGGCGGTGGTGCCTAAACCTAGCGCTGACAATGCAGTCAACAAGAAGGGAAAAGGGGATCGCTGGTATGAATAGTTTCAAAATGCCGGCCGTAGACGTACTTACCATCGGGCGTTCCGGGGTGGATATTTACCCGTTGCAAACCGGAGTCGGTCTAGAAAAGGTAGAACAATTCGGAAAATTCCTAGGGGGGAGCCCCATGAACGTGGCGGTGGCAGCAGCGAAACTGCGCCACTCTTCCGCGATTATTACCGGAGTAGGTACAGATCCTTTCGGTAAATTTGTGCGTTCCGAGATGCGTTCCCTGGGGGTTTATGACACCTACGTTGTTGATAATCCGCGCTTTGCTACCCCGGTAACTTTCTGCGAAATTTTCCCTCCCGATGATTTCCCACTCTACTTTTACCGGGAGCCATCCGCGCCTGACCTGCAGCTACGTAATGAAGATATTCCTGTGGAAGCGGTAAGGGATGCCAAGATTTTTTGGATTTCCGTGACCGGTCTGTCTGAGGAGCCTTCACGCAGCGCGCACCACTACGCGTTAGACCAACGCGATTTGGGGGATAAGGATAAATGGACAATCGCGGACTTGGATTACCGGTCTACTTTCTGGAGTGATGAAGAAACCGCTCACCGGGAAGTAGAACGGATGCTAGAAAAAGTCTCAGTCGCAGTAGGTAATAAAGAAGAATGTCGCATTGCAGTGGGGGAAACCGAACCGGATCGCGCCGCCGACGCCCTCCTGGAGCGGGGAGTAGAAATCGCGGTGGTCAAGCAGGGACCCTTGGGAACCCTGTGCAAGACCCGGGAAGAACGGATTGAAGTTCCAGTAACTCCGGTTAAGGTCACCAATGGCCTGGGTGCGGGCGATTCGTTTGGAGGGTCGCTGTGTCACGGACTGCTCTCCGGCTGGGATCTCCCGCAGATTATTTCGGCGGCCTCCACTGCCGGAGCAATTGTAAGTTCTCGCCTGGAATGTTCCACGGCGATGCCCTCGGAACCGGAAATTTTAGATATGATTTCCAAGAACCCCCAGTCCGCTCCAATCGTTACTAAGAGGTAACGCCATGGGAAAACTAATCGCAAAACTAGCGGAAATCCGTGCCTTTGAGCCCGAACGGATAGCGGAAACTCTAAAGCAACGTCCTCGTCCCAGCCTCAAGCAAGCGCTGCAAGGAAAAAACGGTAAGCCTGAAAAACTGATGGTTATTGCCTGTGACCACCCGGCGCGCGGAGCGCTGGCGGCGGGAGCAGATCCCTTCGCCATGGCCGACCGGGAAGAGCTGCTGGCACGCTGCGCCCAAGCACTCTCGCGCCCGGGGGTAAACGGTTTCCTCGGAACCGCCGATATGATTGAGGACTTGGCGCTGTTGGGGGCCCTCGATAATAAAGTGGTTTTCGGGTCGATGAACCGCGCCGGACTGGCGGGGGCTACTTTTGGAATGGATGACCGTTTCAACTGTTATGACGCTCAAGGCGTGGAAGATGCCGGCTTGGCCGGGGGAAAAATGCTGACCCGGATTAACTATGCAGATGCCGGTACCGTCTCCACTTTGCAGGCGACTGCGCAGGCGATAGATGAGCTGGCAGAGCGGAAACTGATGGCGATGGTAGAGCCGTTTATTTCTGAAGGACCTGCTGAAAAGGTCAGCAACGTCCTCACCGCAGACGCAGTCATAAAGTCGATGGCGATTGCGGCCGGGCTGGGACGTACCAGCGCTTACACCTGGCTAAAACTTCCCTGCGTTGCCGAGATGGAACGCGTCATGGAAGCCACTACACTTCCCTCTTTGATCCTAGGGGGAGAAGTATCTAAGGATCCCGATACCGCCATGGAGTCATGGGGTAAAGCCTTGCGGCTGCCAAATGTCTTAGGGTTGGTCATCGGTCGTTCACTATTATTCCCGGCCAGCGGCGATGTGGCGCAGGCCGTAGACGAGACGGTAGGTTTGCTATGAGCGATAACGAAAATTATTTATTCCGCGACGGTCAGCTAAAAAATGGCCAGTTCGAATTGGATTTAACCCCGGAAAAAGCCGGTTGGGAGTTCTCGGGACTGAAGGTCTTGAATCTGCCGGCGGGAGCCAGTCAAGAGGTCCCCTCCGGTAACTCCGAACTGCTGGTTTTACCTCTCGAGGGCGGCTGCACGGTTAAGGTTGGCAGTGAAACTTTCGAGATCAAGGGACGTAAGGATATTTGGAGTGAAATCACCGATTACCTGTACGTACCGATTAACACCACCTTTACGGTGAGCAGCGAAAAGGGCGGGCGGTTCGCGCTGCCCAGCTCGAAGGCCAATAATGCGAAACCGCTGCGCTACTGCCCCAAAGAGGAAGTTATCTCCATGATTCGCGGTAAGGGCGACTGCACCCGGGAAGTTCACAACTACACCATGGGCAATCCGGTAGAGGTCGACCACGTGCTGGTCACCGAAGTGATTACCCCCGGTGGTAACTGGTCTTCGTATCCTCCTCATAAGCATGATGAACATTCCGAAACTGAACGGATTTTGGAAGAAATCTACTACTACCAGGTAAAGCCGGCCGCGAATGGCACTACCGGAATGGCGCTGCAGCGGATCTACCCCTCTAAGGGACACACTATTGATGTGTGCGCCGAGGTACACAGCGGGGACGTAGTAGTAATGCCGCACGGATGGCACGGCCCATCCGTAGCCGCCCCCGGATACCACCTGTATTATCTGAATGTAATGGCCGGCCCGGCTGAGGACGCCACCTGGCTAGTAACTATTGATCCCGACTATGTCTGGCTCACCGAGGATTGGGGTGGCGGCGACGCTGATCCCCGTCTACCCATGACTAACGCCACCATCAAGGAGGACTAAGGATGGCAAAATTTGAGACCGTTCGCCTAACTACTGCCCAGGCGACAATCCGCTTCTTAATCAACCAATATTCTGAGCGTGACGGCAAAGAATACCGCCTGATTCCCGGAACTTTCGGGATTTTCGGACACGGAAACGTGTGTGGCATCGGTCAGGCGCTGCTACAAAACGAACTCGATTCCACCCCGGACGGGGGAGTAATGGAATACTACATGCCGCGTAACGAGCAGGGCGCAGTCCATGCTGCCGCGGCTTTCGCTAAAGCCAAGAACCGCTTGCAGACGCTGGCAGTTACCACTTCGATTGGACCGGGTGCCTTGAATATGGTGACTGGCGCCGCGCTGGCCACCACTAACCGGGTACCGGTATTGCTGCTGCCTTCTGACCAGTTCGCTACCCGCTACCCGGATCCGGTGCTCCAGCAGCTGGAGGATCCGCGTTCTTTGGACGTAACCGTGAATGATGCTTTCCGTTGTGTCTCACGTTTCTTTGACCGGATTAACCGTCCCGAACAGCTAATGCCGTCTTTGATGAATGCGATGCGGGTGCTGACGGATCCGGCCGAAACCGGAGCAGTAGTGCTGGCAATGCCGCAGGACGTGCAGGCCGAAGCCTTCGATTGGCCGGTAGAAATGTTTGAAAAGCGGGTTTGGCATGTGCGTCGTCCGGCAGTATCTGAAACCGAGATGGAGCGGGCTGCAGCGATTATTAAGTCAGCGAAGCGTCCTCTGATTGTTTCCGGTGGCGGCACCATTTATTCGGAAGCCTCTCAGGAGCTACGTGATTTGGCGAGTGCCACCGGGATTCCGGTTTCTGATACCCAGGCGGGTAAAGGCGCCATCAACTTTGATCATGAATGCGCCGTCGGGGGCGTCGGCTCTACCGGTGCTAATAGCGCAAACCATTTGGCGGATAAAGCAGATGTGGTGATCGGGGTGGGTACTCGCTACTCGGACTTCACTACTGCTTCCCACACCCAGTTCAAGAACCCGGATGTACGCTTTGTAAACGTCAACGTGAAAGCCTTCGATGCGGCTAAGCATGCGGGTGAAATGGTGGTGGCTGACGCCAAGTTGGCGCTGGCTGCTTTGAAAGAAGCACTTGGGGACTACCGGGTTGACGAGGCCTACAGCAAGGAAATCGCCAGCGAGCGTGAGGACTGGTTCGAAAAGACCGCCGAATGTTACGGGGCGCATGATCAAGAGTTGCCGGCGCAAACCGAGGTATTCGGGGCGCTTAACGAGATGATGGGCGACAACGATGTGGTGATTAACGCCGCCGGGTCAATGCCAGGTGATTTGCAGTGCCTATGGCAAGCGAAGACTCCGGTGCAATATCACGTAGAGTATGCCTTTAGCTGCATGGGATACGAGATTCCCGCAGCTATGGGTGTCAAGATGGCGTTGCCAGATTCGGAAGTGGTGGCGATTGTCGGTGACGGCACCTACCAAATGTTGCCGATGGAACTGGCCACCGTGGTACAGGAAAATATCAAGGTTATCTATGTTTTGTTGCAAAACTACGGGTTCTCTTCGATCGGAGCGCTTTCGGAGTCGCGCGGCTCTCAGCGTTTCGGTACTCGCTACCGGATGGGGGCAGGTAACCCCCATAACCAGGACGGGGAGTTACTGCCGGTAGATATCGCCAAGAACGCGGAATCTTGGGGTCTGAAAGTGCTGAAAGTGCACACTATCGAAGAGTTCCGGGATGCTTATCGCCAGGCAGAGAAATCTGAGCGGGCAGTGATGATTCATATCGAAACCAACCTGTTCGGTCCGAACCCGCCGAACTGCTCCTACTGGGACGTGGCAGTGCCGGAAGTTTCTCGCATTGAATCCACCCAGCAGGCTCGTAAAGAATACGAGGAAGCGCTGGTGGATCAGCGGCACTACTGGAAGCAGTAAATAAAGACTATTTAGAGAATTTAATAGTGAATGAGTTGGGCTAACGCCCAAAAAGTTCCGGGGTGGGGATTTATTTCCCCGCCCCGGAACTTTTTATTAGCAGCCTTTTAGTTGTTAAAAGATATCTGTCCGTGCTGGTATTGGTTAGTGATATCAGAGGATTACCTAGGCGAAGGGTTGCGACTTTTCGTCCAGGGTCGCAATCGCTTCCGCCGGTAGGCTCAGGCTGGCGGAAGCCACCAGATCCTTTAGCTGCTGGGGGTTACGCGCGGAGGCAATCGGGGAGGCTACGCCCTTGGCGCGCAGCCAGGCGAGAGAAACCGCGGTGGGGGTAGATTCGAGTTCGGCAGCCACCTTTACCAGGGAATCTACTAACGCAAACGATTCGGGGCGATTGTATTCCGATAAGAAATCGCTGCGATCCTTGCCGGACAGGTCTTCTGCTTTACGGTATTTTCCGGTCAGGAAGCCGGAAGCCAGCGAGAAGTAAGTGAACTCGGAAACCCCGAACTCGCTGCAAATAGGACGGTAGTTCTCTTCGAAATCTTTGCGGTAAAGCAGGTTGTATTGATTTTGGATTGCGACTGGTGCTGCCAAACTTGCGTCCGCGGCTACCTGGAACCATTCGCGCATCCGCTCGGGAGAAAAGTTAGACATGGCTACGTAGCGCACTTTTCCTGCCTTTACCAGGGAATCAAACGCGGCAGCCATTTCCACAATCGGGGTCTTATTGTCATCGAAATGCGCGTAATACAAATCGATGTAGTCGGTCTGTAGCCGTTTTAAGGACGCGTCACAAGCAGCTTTAACATTTTCCGGGGCTAGACCGGGAAAATCAGGGTGCTGGCTGACCTTAGTGGCGACTACTACCTGGTCACGTGCTTTGCGCTCACGCAGCCATTCGCCAATTACGGTTTCGGATTCTCCGCCTTTTAGCCCTTCGCCCCAGGCAGAATAAACATCGGCAGTATCGATAAAGTTCCCGCCAGCCTCACAGTAAGCATCCATGACTGCAAATGAATCAGCTTTATCGCTGGTCCACCCGAAAGTATTAGCTCCTAAAGCCAGTTCAAAAACTGAAAGTTCCGTGCCTTTTACCTGGTACATTCTTCCTCCTAAAGCATTTGTACTGTCAATAGGCATGATACTAGATGAGCTTCGAGTTAGGGGTGGTGGGGGAGAAATAGGATGCGCTATGTATGCTCTCGCGCTCAAACTACGTGAGGCACCAGTCCAATCATGCGCTCAATGTGCGTGGGGTGCGCCGCAGGTTTGAATCCGCCGCACAATAGCATTAGAGTTTCTAATGGTTTTTGTTTTCTGCTGTTGGAGAGTTGTTTATTATGACCCCCCCTCAAAAAGTAATCGGTAAATCTATCAAATCTGTTTTGCTATGGCCGCTAGTCGCGTTTGCGGTTATTTTGGCGATGTTGGGGGTGAATGCGGTTCCCGCGCACGCAGATCCAACTAATGTTCCGATTAACGCTGGCAGCGATGCCTACTCCACCGATGGTTCCGGGCTGGTTACCAGTGAGAATGAGCTGCTATATGATGTGGCAAAAGGAGATGAGGAGAGTAACGCTTATCAGATTGCCTATCGCGGCACCCTGGATATGACCAAGGTTTGGGAACTTTACAGCGGGTTCTTCAAACCTATGTGGATGTGGAAAAATCAAAACGACCAGGCTCGTTGGAACGCAAAAACCTTCAGCGGGCATTGGGATATTTCTTTTGTTATTGACACTCAAGTGGTCAGCTCAAATCCGGACTTAGTAAATTGTGCAGTGGTACAAGCGGAGATGAAAAAACAAAACTCCGAGACTAAGTTCAGTGACATTATGCGTTGCCAAGATACTTCCTATGACCCGGCTACCGGGAAATACACCGCTCACTTCAAGTTGATACACGAGGACGGAAGTAAAGTTACCGGTGCAGACCTGGACAAGGCTGAGAACCAACCGGCCAAGCTCGCTCTCACTACCCCGCCAAAAGCTTTTTACGTGAAGCAATCCAACTTCGAGCCGGGTAAAACCTTTTCGATGACTGAACCCACGGTTACCGGCGAGATGACTATGGATTATTTTTACGTGGGGATGCCCCTGGTGTTCAACGATACTGCTAAGCCGGTGACCCTGACCATGGTAAAGAAAAAGCCGAAAAAGTTCGCGGTGAAATATGGATTCGCGGCTGCAGATGGAACCAGCCTCCCTGCTAGCGTGATGAAGTTGCTGCCCAGCGCCGCAACCGCCGCTGAAGGTGACACGGTAACCCCGGCAGCTCTCAAACATAAGGTGGTTAAAGAATCGGTAGAGGCTAACGGAACCAAGACCGAAACCACCTGGACCTTCAAAGGCTGGTCACCTCAGCAGGTCATGATTGCTGACGCCGATGTTACCTTCACTGGTACCTGGGAGAAATCTGTTACCACCAGTAAGGTTAAACCTGCTGATTCCCAAAAGACTCCCACGCCGAAAGCTAGCCCCAAAGAAGAAATGGTAAATACCGGCGCCTCGCCCTTAGGACTGCTGTTACTTGCAGGAGCTAGCAGTATTCTCGGCGCGTTAGTGCTGGTACGGCGTCGGGCGTAACGCGAGTATGAGGTTTTGGCTATAGGGCGGGTGTATGTGGTACCGCCGCGAAGCGTTTAATGCGGCTTGTGTTGGAGTTGCTGCAGTATTTCTGATTAGCTCAACGCATGACGATAGCTTCACTCCGAGGAGTGTAACGTTTAGTTCTTGAAAACTTTGTAACTGTATTTTCTGAAAGGCTGATTTTCAGATTTCCTCAGACTAGACTCCAGACTGATTAGATAGTCTCATGGTGAAAAAAGATCGCTTGGGAATGACCCGCAGGGATCATCAATCCTTGGATGTGGCAAAGCTCTACTATAGCGGCCTATCTCAGAGTGAAATCGCTAATATACTGCATGTTTCACGACCAAATGTTTCCAAATTGCTCACTCATGCGAAGGTGCGCGGGTTCGTTAAAATTCGAATAGATGATCCACGCGAGCAAGACAGAGAGCTCATCGATTCTTTACGGTCTGCTTTTTCACTTGACGAGGTACGTTTAGTGTCTCCACCTAGAAGGCGCGACATTGATATTCGCAAGGCTCTGGGACAGGCGGGGGCAGACCTTTTTATGGGGATGGTGCGTGATGGAGACGCCGTTGGAGTTTACTGGTCTCGAACCATTCAGGCATTGACTGCGAGCTTACAGCGGCAATCTTTACAGCGGGTCGATGTAGTCCAGGTCGGTGGCAATCTAAGGATGCCGTCCATGGATTTATCCACTCTAACCAGTTTCCGGGAGCTACGAGAATCTCTGCAGGCCAAGGTGCACATGATAGGGCATCCAATCGTGTTGGAATCGGCAGGTGCAAAGCTAGCGATTGAGCGAGAAGAGAGTGTCAGTAGGGTTATGGAACTTGCGCGCCGAGCACGTATCGTGCTTTATTCGGTCGGCTCAGTTAGTTCCGTGGCAACTCTGCTGCATAGTCCGCTCATTAATGAGGACGAAAGAGAATTCTTGATCGAACATTCGGTGGGGGAAATATGTGCGCACTTCATCGATGAAGACGGCAGGGTCTGTCTGCCGGATCTTAACAACCGCACTTTGGGAATTTCCTTGCCGGATTTACGGCATAACGAGCAAAAAATCCTGGTAGCAGGAGGATCCGATAAGCTGCAAGCAGTCTATGCGGCGTTGCTACGTGGTTATGCTAACCGGTTAGTTATAGATACGGTAACGGCTCGTAAGCTACACGCCTTGACGAAAAAGAAACAAGGCAAATAGCCAAAATGGCACATATGTGCCAAAAATTCGTTCTGTAGGCTGGGGCAGCAAAGTAGCGTGAGACCAGTGACAAGTCAACCAAGACTTGCATGAAGTCGAAGGAGACGTAGACATGACCAATAAAGCAAAATTGATTGATCATACCCTGCTTGCGCCAGATGCAACATCTGAAGCGGTAAAAAAGCTGTGCGAAGAGGCTAAAACCGCAGGATTCTGGTCAGTGTGTGTAAGCCCCAATAGGGTTTCGTTGGCGAAGCGTGAGCTTTCCGGTAGTGATATTAAAATATGTACAGTAATCGGATTTCCTTCTGGTGCGCATTGCACAGAGGTAAAAAAATTTGAGACTGCCCATGCCGTAGCAGACGGCGCACAAGAGGTCGACATGGTAATAGACCTGGGGGCGGTCAAAGATGGAAATTGGCACGCAGTTCAGCTGGACATTGCTGGTGTTGTCCAAGCAGCTGGTACTGGGGTTCTAGTGAAGGTCATCTTGGAAACCTGCCTGCTCACGGATGAAGAAATCGTGAATGCGTGCGAATGCGCACAAAAGGCTGGCGCAGATTTTGTTAAAACTTCCACTGGTTTTTCACAATCAGGTGCAAGTGTGCATGCGGTGGAGCTTATGCGTAAAACTGTTGGCTCGAATATGGGAGTGAAAGCATCTGGCGGGATTCGAACCGCTGCCGTCATGGACGAAATGATCGCCGCAGGAGCTAACCGTATTGGTGCCTCTGCCGGAATGAAACTGTTGGGGGGCAACAAATGAGTATAGATGTGGAAACTTCGCCAAAGCAATCATTGCCTGGGCAAAAAACACCCGAAGGACAAGTAAATAACAGCCGAGGGTTGATAAAGGATAATACGCTGCAGTTAGCCAACGGTTACCTTTCGCGAACCCCTATTTTTCAGTATCTCTTACTGTCGATTTGTTTCCCCATGTGGGGGATAGCTGCCAGCCTCAACGACATCTTGATTACACAGTTCAAGTCAATTTTTACTCTTTCTGACTTTGCTTCCGCGTTTGTGCAGTCGGCATTCTACGGTGGGTATTTCATTATTGCTATTCCTGCCTCCCGAGTAATCCGCTCCACCTCCTACAAAGTTGGAATCATGGTTGGTCTGAGTGTGTATATCGTCGGCTGCTCACTGTTTTTCCCGGCTTCCCACATGGCAACGTATTCAGTATTCCTGTTTTCACTGTTTGCGATTGCAATTGGATTATCGTTCCTTGAGACGTCCTGTAACACTTACTCGTCGATGATTGGACCGAAAAAATATTCCACGCTACGACTAAATATCTCCCAAACTTTCTATCCTCTCGGATCTATCGGGGGAATTCTACTGGGCAAGTACTTGATTTTTTCCGAAGGTGCCGCGCTGCATGAGC
Organism: Varibaculum massiliense; assembly: GCF_900106855.1. Lineage (NCBI taxonomy): Bacteria > Bacillati > Actinomycetota > Actinomycetes > Actinomycetales > Actinomycetaceae > Varibaculum > Varibaculum massiliense. Next base: position 1,702,717 of record NZ_FNWI01000004.1, read on the forward strand.
AGATGGCAAATCTTACTGCTGCAGAGTCGCAACAGTTTGCTCGGGAAATGCTACAACGCACTCTGCATCCCTACCGGGTAATCATTCTAATCTTGCTGGTAATCCTGATTCTGGTGATGATTACGCAGTTCCCAAAGTGTAAGCCTGTGGTAAATAACGCGAAAGATACCACGAAGGCAACCATATTCCAGACCCTAAAATACTTGGCCGGAAACCGTAGATTTAAAGCTGGTATTCTGACTCAGTTCCTTTACGTTGGCATGCAGACAGCGGTTTGGTCCTTTACGATTAGGCTCGCGCTAAATCTGGATCACTCTCTCAATGAGCGAACAGCCTCTAACTTCATGATCTTTGCGTTTATTGGGTTCTTTTTAGGAAAGTTCCTAGCAAATCTTTTGATGACCAGGTTTAATCAAGACTTAGTTCTCGTAGGCTACTCTCTTTGTGGATTGGGTGCGTTAGCGTATGTAATCTTGGTTCCTAATATGACAGCAGTTTATGCTGCGGTGTTGGTTTCGTTCTTGTTCGGACCGTGTTGGGCAACTATCTACTCGCGCACGCTAGATTCGATCGAAGATAAACGCTATACCGAAACCGGCGGAGCGATAATCGTCATGTCGATTATTGGTGGGGCGGTTATTCCTGCAGTACAGGGACTGGTCTCCGACCTGACTGGCTCGATGCAGATTTCTTTTGCCGTTAATCTCTTTTGTTTCGGTGCGGTATTGATGTACTTCTATTCCTCTTATAAAACTTTTCTAAAGGGTGAAATCTAATGCAATATGAAATGAATTTACCAAGATCCCTGTTTACGCCGTTAGAGACGGAAATACTACATTCAGAGCAGTGGTCGGTAACCACGAAAACTTACTCATCTGGAGTTGCTTCACTAACTATCCGCAACTCGCTCGGATATGTTGAGGTTCTGCCCTTCATGGGGCAAATTATCTGGGACGCAGAGTTTTGCGGTCACAGCCTGCGCATGGAAAACATGTTTTCAGAGCCTAAACCGGCGACCTTGATTGAGGACACCTACGGCTGCTTTGCTTTCCATTCGGGGCTGCTTGCCGCTGGTTGCCCCGGCGAGGGGGATAACCATCCGTTGCATGGTGAATTTGCATGCGCTCCCATGGACTCGGCAAAATTGATTATTTCAAACAATGCCATTCGCGTAGTTTCTTGCCGCGAATACTTGAAGGGGTTTGGTGATCACTACGTAGCCAATCCCTCGGTGACTTTGCACCAGAATTCATCAATGTTCGATATTGAGCTACGGGTGCAAAACATGTCTAAGTACGCCTCTATGCCTCTGCAATATATGTGCCATATGAACTACGCGTTCGCACCAAGCGGAAAAATTACCCAAAACTTGCCTGCAGATGCGTTCAAACTGCGTGAATCTGTACCGGCGCATGTTAAACCAACTCAAAAATGGTTGAAGTTGAACGCAGACATAAAAGCCGGTAATCGGGACGCGAATTCCTTGGAAGGGGCTGAAGAGTTCGATCCGGAGATTGTATATTTCGCTGATGGAGTAGACGAACTGACCGAAGAAGCAATTTTAGAAATGACCTGCCTGGACGGAACGGTATTTGAAACCCGTTTTAGTACCGAGAGCTTCCCAGTGATAACGCGATGGATATTGCATAACGAAGATCAAAAAGTTGCTGCGTTTGCGCTTCCCGGGACATCACGTCCAGAAGGGCGCGAAGCGGCTCGTAAAGCTGGAACGTTAATTGAACTTGCCCCTGGGGAAGCTCGCACTTTCCAAGTAACCACCGGAATTAAGGAGAACTAGAAATGGATATTGCAGTAGTTGGCTCGAATATGGTCGATTTAATCTCCTATATCAATCGAATGCCCCATGAAGGCGAAACCGTAGAGGCTCCAGATTTTCGAATGGGTTGTGGTGGTAAGGGCGCGAACCAGGCCATAGCAGCTTCTCGGATGGGCTCGGAAGTTTTGATGGTCACCAGAGTAGGCAACGATATGTTTGCAGACAACACCATAAGAAACTTTGCTGAGAACGGTATCGACACCAAATTTGTTATGCGTACGGATGCTACCTCGGGGGTCGCCCCAATTTTTGTGGATCCCCAATCCCGTAACTCAATCATAATTGTCAAGGGAGCAAACGCATTGTTAACTCCCGGTGATGTGGAACGTGCCAAGGCACAAATTGCCGAATGTAAACTGATCGTGATGCAGCTGGAAATTCCGTTAGAAACGGTATATGCGACTATACGATTAGGAAACGAATTGGGTATTCCGATTCTGTTGAACCCAGCTCCAGCCGATCCCTCACTATCGTTAGAGCAGGTAAAAAACGTAGAGTTCATCGTGCCAAATGAGAGTGAACTATCTTTACTAACTGGGATGCCGGTAGAATCCGAAGAAGATATACGTGCTGCAGGGCAAGTGCTTACTCACTCAGGAATTCCGAATGTGATTGTCACTTTGGGCTCACGGGGCGCCTTGTGGATTAGTGAAGCCGGAGAACAGCTAATTGAAGGAACCTCTGACAGGGCAGTTGACACTACCGGGGCAGGTGACGCTTTCATTGGTTGCTTTAGCCATTGTTGGACGCAGACTGGTGACATTGCTGAGTCTATTCGCAAGGCTAATATCTATGCGGGCGATGCAGTAACTAAGCGGGGTACGCAAACTTCCTATGCTACGGCTGAAGAGCTAAACCTCCGTTAGTCCACCGTTTTCCTAGACTCAGTGTGGTTGGCATGAACAGTGTATATGCGCAGTCGCCTTAGATTAGCGCACGCAGCATCAAAGCTGCGAGGGCATATTATTCGGTTCTTTGCCAGCCAGCTTGATAATGCCGTTACCCTTTCTCCACGGGGTAGGAAGGGTAACGGCATTATCGCCATCATGGTGAGTGAAAGCTGAGAGTAAGAATTCTGGGGTAAGCTGAGCGTTCCGTAGGGTGTACTGCTTATTATCCTGGTGGTTTGCACTGATTAGACTTCATATTCTGAAGAGTTTATCGCTGAGCGTCTTTGCCGTCATCAGGCAGTTTCGTGCGACAATCAAGTAGTAGTGAGGTATCGGTATCGAAACCAACTCGGCTGGCACCTTTAGAAGGTGGCGGTGTCGATTACGTAGCGGTAGCGCACCTTAGCGGCTACCACGTTATCCCAGGCCTGATTGATTTGCTCGCCGGAAATAATCTCTACCTGTGGCGCGATATTTTTCTTGGCGCAAAAGTCCAGTACTTCCTGGGTGAGGGCGATACCACCGATATTGGAGCCGGTCAGCGTTTTTTGCCTGCCCACTAAGTTACCTACGGCGAAGGACTGACGATTCTCGGGTAGTCCCACTATGGCTACAATTCCCTCAGCTTTTACGCAATCTAGCAGCTGATCGATTTCTACTCCGTCAGACAGGGTGGATACCACCAGGTCAAACTGGGAGTGCATACTTTCCCAAGTCCCGTCCTCGGAAGTGGGGTGCAGCGCAACTGCCCCAAACCGTTTCGCGTCCTCTTCTTTCGCGCGAGTGCGGGAAATGACATGGGTTTCAGCTCCCAGGGCGGCGGCAATCTGTACCCCCATATGTCCGAGTCCTCCCATACCCACAATGGCGACTTTCTTGCCTGGTCCGGCTCCGAGCCGTTTCAGCGGGGAATATAAAGTCACCCCGGCACACATAATCGGGGCAGCTTCTTCCAGAGGAATCGCGTCCGGTATCCGGCACACATAGTCTTGTTCCACGGTGATCCCGGTTGAATAGCCGCCCGCAGTGGGAACGCCGTCGCGCCCAATGCAGTTATATGTCCAGATAGTTCCGCCTTCGCCATTACAGAATTGTTCGGTTCCTGCCTGGCAGGCCTCGCATTTGCCGCAGGAATCCACGAAGCAACCGACCCCTACCCGATCCCCGACAGCAAACTTGGTTACTTGGGAGCCGATTTTGGTAACGATTCCTGCGATTTCATGACCGGGGGTTAGGGGGTAGAGTACGTCTCCCCATTCCCCGCGTCCAGTGTGAATATCAGAGTGGCAGACCCCGGCGTATTTGATTTCGAAGTAGATTTCCGTGGGCCCCGGCTCGCGTCGCTCGAGGGTGACGGGGTGGAAGGGCGAGGTGGCCGAGTCCATTGCGTAGGCTTTTACCTGGGTCATTGCTGCTCCTTAAAAGAAAAAGTTATCGCTTTCAACCATAGCTCGCTGTCTCGCCTTGCAGGAGTGCTACCGTAAAGATTTTGTTACCGCAAAGGAACTCAAGGCTAAGGAAGTGCTGTATGAGCGGGGTCGTACCTCCGAAAAACATTGCTCAGCTTGGGCTATGACTGTAAGAAGTGTCCGCCGCTCGGGGGATTACGGTCGCGCGCTCCCGGTTGCTGCTAACTACTTTGGTTGTATCTCAGATGCTTCCCGAGTTCACAGTAATAAAAGGCGGTATGGGCAAGGAGCTGTGCGCGGGCGCGGTCATGGTTCGCCGCCGTAAACAGCAGTAACTGGTAGGAACAACTAAATAGCAGTTTGGGTCGCCCCTTTTTAAGGGGCGACCCAACTTCTCGATGTCCGTCTTACTCTGCTCCATGTTTTTTTTGGGGGGCTAATGCCCATTTTGGGGTGCGAACAGAATGTTGGAGAGTGTTTTATAAATATTTCGTATTCCCGAGAGCAGCGTCGTGAGGTGTTGAGGGTGTATAGACGTACGGTGTCGGTATCTAAAAAGAATACTGCCGTCTAAGGTAACTCCTTGATAATAACTTTATTGCGCAGTTCCGGTAGTTTCTCCACGGTAGCGTAATGGAAAACCCTATTTGCCACAATATCGGCAGCTCTAATCAAAGGATCCCTCGCAGAGTCACGCAAGCAAAAGTTCACCCCACTCAATAAAGGTAAAATCGGGGGATAAAACTTATCCCACTGCGCATTATATGTACCGATCCTATACTCAGCTTCTAATGCCTCTCTGAGCTCATAACGACCGTCGGTAGCTGTTGTGTGCTCATCCATTCGCACATCAATAACTTCTGAATAGTCCGGAGGAATAACACCTTCGCTTATTTGCGTGACAATAGCGTGTTTGAGACCGATTTTAAAAGCATAGTCTAAGTAACGTTGTTTACTCTTCGGATGAGAAAAAATAGATTCAAGAATGCTTTGTTGCCTCACTACAACCGCAAACTTGCACACCTGGTTAAGGGAACGAAAAAGCCTACCCTTATGAGCGTTACTAAGCGTAGCTGCTTTCAACTCACCATTTTTTGAGCGGCGAGCATTTTTACCTAAATTTCGTTCAGCTTTTAAATATTTCCTCCCCATGATGTCACGCTGATCCTTAGAGTAAAGAAGAATACCGCCAAAAACGAAATAGTCATTATGTAAATAATCAAATACGCCCGACTCGTCAGCGTAGACAAAAATACTCACAGTTATATTCTAATAGAGCCACCCCACTGTGGGGTGGCTCCCCCAAGGCCGGCGACCTTACAGACCGCTTAAACGTTAATTCGGTTCCTTGAGTATACAGCGCACTCTAATGCCTGCATTTATAAATTTAACACCATAACCCCGCTACGCCAAGTAGTAATCTACTTTAATTTTGGATAATGATCTGGTGTTCATCCGCAAGTACGTCTCAGTAGCTTCCACCTTACTGGGAACAATGTGCAGTTTGCCCGGAGTTTATGCGAGCTAGTCCAAACCTAAAGCACTAAAACCCTCACCAGAATCAACTTCTAGTGAGGGCATCGGCGGAGGTAGGGGGATTCGAACCCCCGAGGGCTTGCACCCAACCCGCTTTCCAAGCGAGCGCCATAGGCCGCTAGGCGATACCTCCAAGCACAAGTTTGAGTTTACCGAAACGCCCTAGCTAATGTCGATTTAGGAAATGAGTAGTCGAACACAGCTTGGTGATAGGGGCATCTCTGTTTTTGTAGGCCCGCGTCCTCGTCTTTAACTTAAATCCCTCTAGGGGGAGCAGCATAGCTGTGATTTTGTGCCGTGTAATGCCCTTTATTCGATTCTGGAGCTGCCGTATTCCTGTTTACACGTACTCTCCCTCCCGTTTCCAGATAACGCCCTCCTGGGCTAAACTGGGGGAGATCCTTCACGCGGCGATATCATTCGAACCTCCCCAGGGCCGGAAGGCAGCAAGGATAAGGGTGCGCTATCGGGTGCGTGAAGGGTCTTTTTTATCCCAATAACTTTGCAGGCACCCCGCTGATGCCCGGCTTTTAGTACAGTAGAGCCGTGAGCATCGCACTTTATCGCCGCTACCGGCCAGACACTTTCCAAGACGTGATCGGGCAAGATCACGTGGTCAAACCGTTGATGGCGGCGCTGCGTTCTGGGCGGATTAGCCATGCGTATCTTTTTTCTGGTCCGCGCGGGTGCGGCAAAACCACCTCGGCGCGAATCATGGCGCGTTGCCTGAACTGCGCAGAAGGCCCCACCGACACTCCCTGCGGCAAATGCGAATCCTGTAAAGACTTAGCGACCGGAGGCTCCGGCTCCCTCGACGTAGTAGAAATCGATGCGGCCAGCCATAACGGGGTAGATGATGCGAGGGAGCTACGCGAACGAGCAGGTTTTGCCCCGGTACGCGACCGCTACAAGATTTTTATACTGGACGAAGCCCACATGGTCACCCAACAGGGATTCAACGCCCTGCTGAAAATCGTGGAAGAACCCCCCGAACACGTTAAGTTTATTTTCGCAACCACCGAACCTGACAAGGTAATCGGCACGATTCGTTCGCGCACTCACCACTATCCATTCCGCCTGGTACCGCCAGAAATCATGGAAAAATATATGGCGAAACTCTGTCAGGCAGAGAACATCGAGCCTGCCCCGGGGGTGCTGCAATTGGTGATGAGGGCGGGTGCCGGATCAGTACGCGACTCGCTTTCGGTGCTTGACCAGTTAATGGCGGGTGCAGAGGATGGCAAGCTGGCTTACGGGACTGCTTCTGCGCTGCTGGGATACACTGACAGTTCTATTTTGGAACGCTCGGTAGACGCGATTATCGACCGGGACGGAGCCGCATTATTTGAGGTAATCGCCAAAATGATTGAGGGCGGGCATGACCCCCGGCGCTACCTGGAAGACTTATTGCTGCGCTTGCGTGACTTACTAGTACTGTCGGTTTCTTCTCCCGAGGACGCACAGGCAGCCCTGGCGGGTACCCCCGAAGATCAACTAGCGGTCATGAATGCGCAGGCGCAGCGGTGGGGAACTGCCGGGATTTCTCATGCCAGCGACCTCACCAATACTGCTTTGACAGAACTGACCGGAGCAACCGCCCCCAGGTTGCAAGTTGAGTTACTGGCAGCACGGCTATTGCTGCCACCTGAAAGCCCAGTGACAACAGCCAGCGGACAGGGCGCTGTTTCCTCTGGTTCTCTTAGTGGTCCAGAAGCCGCAATGGCGGCCTTACATCGGCCAGGACGTCCTCATTCCTCCCAAAGTCCCCGCGTTCCCGAAGCTAACCGTGCCGTGCCGAGTGGTAGCGCTCCGCGCCCCATCTCCACTGAAGAATCGGGAGTAAATTCAGCTCTATCGGCGCCTTCTGCCAGCGCACCTGCGATTGCCCCGCGAAGCAGTGCCCCGGAACTTACCGCTCCTCGCCCGGCGGCCTCCCCAGAAAAGCAAGTCGCGCCTGGGGTAGCTGCTCCTTCAGTGCAAAGCCCCGAAACGGGAAATAGCAATGAAAATCAAGGGGAAGCGTCGGCAGAGGCTCCTAAAAAAGACTTGCCGACCCAAGCGGCATCCGAGGTAGAAAAAGGGGAGCAATACTGGCAGGTGTTGCAGGCATGGGGAAAGGTATCCAACCGACTGAACGAGGTTGATTCGCGGCTGTGGTCAACTTGTAACCGCCACTTGCAGATTGGCGGAGCGCAAAATCAGAAACTTACTTTGTTAGCCGATAGTCCCCAAACCGTTGAGTATTTAAAAGATAAATTAGCTCCCTTAGAAAAATGCCTGGCAGAAGAGCTTTCGGGAACCTGGAAAGTGAAGCTGTTGGTCGGAAGTGATGATAGTTTTGCCCCCGCCCTTAGCAAAGTATTGTCACAGGTAAAACTATCATTACCGTCAGAGAAAGCGCCCGGGATTGAAGATGAAGCCCCGCCGGAAGAAGATTTCTATCCTCCGGAACCAGAAGATTTAGGTGCTGGTAGCGGGGAAGATATCTCCACCCCCACAGACAGTGCTGCGCCGACGCAATCTTCAGAAACTACCGCGACCCCGGAAGCTCCGACACCTAAAAGCGCAGATAAAGCTACAAAAGAAGTTAACCAGGTAGCGGATTCGGATAGCTTCGCGTCCAGCGGTGATAGTTGGATTATTGACCAGACTGCGGCGCCCTCCGATAAGGAAACTCCCAAAATCCCTGCTGCAATCGCTCCGCAACCCCAGGCGGCTCCCGAAGTTGCGGCACCGCGCGTATATGAAGAAATCGCAGCGCCGCGTCCCGGGGAAGAAATGGCGGCTCCGCGGGCAGGAAGTTCGCAAATGCCAGAGGCGGCTCCGCGGGCTGAGGTAAGCGAGGTCCTCGCGGCTCCCCGCGCAGAAAATGAGCCTTTCGCGGCTCCGCGGCCTCAGGAAAATACGGCGCAAAAAGATGACGTGGCCACAGAACCTTCCGCAGCGCCGGAAATCGCGGAAGATTTACCGGATATGTCCGATCCTGATGTGGGGGTCGATGATAGTGGGGGACGCTGGGGAGTCGAGGTCGCTAAATCTTTGCTTGGTGGCAAGATAGTGGAGACGGCAGATAGCGATTCTCCCAGCAACTAGAAAGAGAGCGGCTAAAAATCTATGTACGATGGCGCCCTACAAGACCTGATCGATGCCCTAGGGCGGCTGCCGGGGATTGGTCCAAAATCAGCGCAACGCATCGCTTTTTATGTGCTTTCGCGCCCGAAAGATGAAGCAAAACTGCTGGCACAAGCCTTAGTGGACGCCAAAGAAAAAATCCGGTTTTGCAGCCAGTGTGGGAACATCTCCCAAGAAGAACTCTGCACTATTTGTCGCAACCCCAAGCGGGATCAGTCGGTAATTTGCGTAGTTGAAGAAGCCAAAGACGTGGGGGCGATTGAACGTACTCGCAGCTATCGCGGTTTATATCACGTGTTGGGTGGGGCGATTGATCCCATCAATGGGATTGGACCGGAACAGTTACGTCTGCGTGAACTGCTAAAACGTCTCAGTGGCGATACTGTACAAGAAATTATTATTGCCACGAATCCCAATATCGAGGGCGAGGCTACAGCCACCTACCTGACTCGCACGATTTCCCCCCTCGGGCTAAAAGTAACCCGCCTGGCTTCGGGGCTGCCGGTGGGAGGCGACCTGGAATATGCTGATGAAGTTACTTTAGGGCGCGCTTTGGAAGGGCGACGCAGCGCCGAATAACCGCTAACCAAAGAGCTAGACCCCTGGCAAAAGTCCCAGGTAGGTGCGTGTCGGGGAATCTAAACATGTGTGTTTGCTTACCGACCAGCAAATTTGAGACGCTAGGGCTTCAGCAAAGCTATCCTCATACAATTACAGAAGATAGTTAGCCGAAGAGCAGTTATACAAGGGGAGTAAATGGCGCTGATTGTACAAAAGTACGGCGGATCTTCAGTTGCCGATACACAGTCGTTGCAGCGGGTAGCGCGACGAATTGTGCAAACCCGCCAAGCTGGGCATCAAGTGGTGGTAGTGGTTTCCGCGATGGGTGACACCACCGATGAATTGATTGATATGGCGGCCGAGCTTAATGCTAACGCCCCTGCTCGGGAAATGGATATCTTACTTTCTGCCGGAGAGCGTATTTCTATGTCTTTGCTGTCCATGGCAATATCCGCCCAGGGGGTACCGGCGATGGCATTTACCGGGGCGCAAGCCGGAATTCGTACCGACGCCAAATACGGCAAAGCCCAGATTGTGGGGATGGTTCCCGAAAGAATTGCCCGGGCAGTCCGCAAAAACAATGTGGCAATAGTTGCCGGGTTCCAAGGGGTAAATGATGCTGATGATGTCACTACCCTGGGGCGTGGCGGCTCGGACACTACTGCGGTAGCTTTAGCAGCGGCGCTGCACGCGGATGTTTGTGAAATCTATACCGATGTAGATGGCCTATTTACCGCCGATCCTCGCCTGGTGCCTACTGCGCGCCGCCTGCACTCCCTCGACTATGAAGAAACCTTAGAGTTGGCCGCTAATGGCGCCAAGATTTTGCATCTGCGGGCGGTAGAGTTTGCCCGCCGCTACCGGGTGCCTCTGCATGTGCGTTCTAGCTTTTCCGATAAGAACGGCACTTGGATTGCCCGGGGTCCAGCTCCGAAATCGTTGCGGGGGATAGTCCCTGCGGAAGCTCTCGAGGAGGAAAAAGTGGAAGCTCCAATTATTTCTGGTATCGCGCATGACCGTTCCCAAGAAAAACTAACGGTGGTGGGACTGCCTGACCGACCGGGCGTGGCCGCTGACCTGTTTACGGCGGTGGCGAAAGCCGGTGCCAATATCGATATGATTGTGCAAAACATTTCCGAGGCGCGTCCGGGACGGGCAAATATCTCTATCACTATGCCCGCAGAAGATATAGCTGCGGTAATCAGCGAGCTTGAGCAAGAAAAGCAGGCTTTAGATTTCATTCGGGTTGATCACGACACCAATGTGGGGAAAGTTTCCCTGGTGGGGGCAGGTATGCGCAATAACCCCGGGATTTCGGCGCGTTTTTTCCAAGCCCTGTCTGATGAAGGAATCAACGTAGACATTATTTCCACTTCTGAGGTGCGGATCTCGGTACTCATCAACCTGGATCGCCTCGATGATGCTGTCTTGGCAATCCACAAAGCCTTTGATTTAGATTCCGAAGAAACTGAAGCTGTGGTCTATGGAGGTACCGGACGATGATTAAGCAATTAACTGTAGCTCTAGTAGGAGCAACCGGTCAGGTAGGGCGGGTAATGCGTACCCTGCTGGAAGAAAGAAATTTTCCGGCAGCGGGCATTCGCCTGTTTGCAACCTCCCGTAGTGCCGGCAAGCAGCTTACTTTCCGCGGTCAGCAAATAACTGTCGAGGATGTGGAGGGCGCCGATCTTAGCGGTATCGATATTGCTATCTTTTCGGCAGGAGGCGCGGCTTCCCGTACCCACGCTCCTCGCTTCGCTGCTGCCGGGGCGGTAGTAGTAGACAATTCTTCTGCCTGGCGTAAAGACCCCGAAGTACCCTTGGTGGTTTCGGAAGTAAACCCTGAAGATATCAAGGATCGTCCCAAAGGGATTATTGCCAACCCTAATTGCACCACTATGGCAGCCATGCCTACGGTGAAAGTGCTTCACGACCTGTTTGGATTGGAAACCCTAGTGGCGTCCTCCTATCAGGCAGTATCCGGTTCCGGAAGAGCCGGGGTGAAAGAGCTTTCTTCCCAGCTAGAAGCCAGCGTTGACCGCTGCGAAGAACTGGCTCTAGACGGGACGGCTATAGATTTCCCGCAGCCCAAAACCTACGTACGTCCAATCGCGTTTAACGCGGTGCCGGTAGCTGGAAACTTTGTTGATGACGGCTCAAACGAAACTGATGAGGAACAAAAGCTGCGTAATGAGTCGCGGCGGATTTTACATATCCCCGGACTCGCAGCCTCCTGTACCTGCGTGCGCATCCCGGTGATGACTGCCCATCTGCTTTCCCTAAATGCTCGTTTTACTCGCCCAGTTGATTTAGAACAGGCGCAAGCAGCATTAGAGCAGGTTGAGGGAGTGCAACTGGTAGATGTTCCTAATCCTTTGGATGCTGCTGGCCGCGATGGTACTTTCACCGGTCGCCTGCGTATCGATCAGTCAGTCCCGGGTGACAAAGGTTTAGCCTTTATTTGCTGCGCGGATAACCTGCGTAAAGGGGCGGCGTTGAACGCCATCCAGATTGCGGAGCTAGTCGCCCAAGATTTACTGGCTGCCTAGTTAATCAGATTTGGTTTTCGGATGATAGGCTTCAGCACTGTTAATAGTGAGCTTCAACCCGTATCCGGTCTGCAGGTTCCAACAGTCAACCCCTGATCCCGAGGATTGGCAGGCGTAGGCTCCGGAGGCAGCGGCAGCACCGCTAGCGAGAATAGTTTGCGAGGTTTCCCGATCCTTTACCCCTAAATCTTCTGGATTCTTGGCGCCCGCGGCTCCCAGGGTGAACCTAACAGTCGCTCCCGGATCTTGCCCGATGTTTCCAGTGAAGCTAAAAGCGGTGCATACCACTTCGCTGCCGATAGTGCATTTGATTGGGGCATCGGGCAAAGAGAACTCGCTGACCTGGTAGGCGCCGTCAGGCAGTCCCTTCGCTTCTCCAATGGCGCTGGTGGGGGCGGGTGCGATCTGGCGTCCCTCAGTTTTCACATCCAGTTGCGCCCCCGCATTATTCTTACTATTCTTCCCAGCTTTACCAGCGGAGTTACCGTTTTTGTTATTCGCTGTCCCATTTTCCTGGGCGTCGGGAATCCCGTTATTGTTGCGATCCTTATTGAGGTCGGAATCTCCGAAAATCCGCGCGATTACCCCATTTTTGCCGTACCAACTCTTTGATCCGTCACCACCGGTGAGCCGATCGGCGAGATTGCCTCCAATAGAAAGCACCAGCCCAATAAGTACCGCCACAATAATCACGAAAATCTTGCTTTTCTTGGAAGCAGTTTTTTCTTCCTGCGGGGAAAACTCTTCCAAATCAGCTTCGTCAGCTAGCTTAAGTTTTTCCGCTTTGGTTTTTTCGGTAGCTGCAGTTTTCGGCGAGGCGCTAGCATCCGCTTCAGTTACTGCCGGGAACTTGGCTTTGGGGGAGGAGGCGGCGGGTTCGGGACTGACCTTCCCTATTGCCACCTCGGTTTCTTGAGCGGGGATAGCAGCCGTCGGCTCCGGGGTATCTCCGCTTGCATGCGCGCGGTGAGAACGAGGGGCAAAATTAGCAGGTGACGCCGCCGATTGGGGTGTTTGGGGAGGTTGCGCGCTTTTTCCGGGTCTGAGCTGTGCGCCTTCAGCGCCTTTGGAAACGAATGTAGCTTCCCGGCGGGCAGCCCGGTTGATTCGATTTTGGCGGCGCTGTAGAGCGGCTGCGATTTCGGGGTCTGAAAACTCGCTTAGCCATTCTAAAAGTGCCGGATAGGTGGAGGGGTTTTCAGCGATTAATGGACGCAAGGAAGGGTGATTTTGCGCTAAGAACTGCAATTCTTCTAGCGGCGTCGCGGGATCACTTGCCCGCTGAACCGGGTCAGTGTTCATAGCGCCTCCTTTACTTTCCCTCTAGCGATTATAGATGACTAGGAGGCGAAAATACTTGTCGCCTTGCCTTAGCTGCCCTCGCAATAACTGACGGCTATCGGTTCAGTTGGGAACAGAATTCAAGCTGGGAGAAAAGTCCCGGCTAGCCTGTAAAGCAGAATTGAGTTTAACTGGCACGGTGAATAGGGCAGGCCGAAGTTGCCATCCCCTCGTCCCCACGCACGGAGAAAGGATTTTCATCCATATCCAAGGGACGTCCCAAGAATCGTTTCGCGCTGGGTAGCGGCGCAATCTTATGGTCTGCTCCCAAGGAGCGCAATATGTATGCTTGCACGCAATGAATTAAATATTCGCGGCGTATCGGGTCTTTCGGTAAGGATCTGCCTGCCAAAGAGGCGTTAACCATAGAAATCGCAATCGGCAGATTTTGGGGAGGGAGCGTACCCTCGCTAATGGCTCTCCGAAGAATCTGACGCAAGATATTCTCTACGATACGTGCATGTTGGCGCAGTTCTGAACTGGTCTCATGTGATACTTGGCGGCGTAAATCCAGTCCGGGCGCCAGGTGATAGGACGATCCCAGGGTGAGCTGTTCGCGAATATAGATTCGTAGCATCCTGATGGGAGAGGTGACCCCTTCTAATGAGTGGTTTAAGCGTAGGGAATACTGTCCAGTTTCGTAGGTGATAAACGCCAGCAGCAGCGCTTCTTTGTCTTGAAAATGGTTATAGACTGCGGTGCGCCCCACCCCGGCCTCTTCGGCAATCTTCGCCATGGTTAGTGACTCAAAAGTGTTGGTTTGCAGGAGACCAGAAAGCGCGTCAAAGAGTTGCTGGCGAGTTTTCTTACGATGTTCTTCCAGGGTTTCCCCAATGATCCTAGGCATAGGGGCATTCTTTCATTTAGTGACACTTTTAGTCTAATTGTCTTGAAAAATTGGGGAGGTGAGTGTACTTACGAAAGATTTTTAGGTGCGCCAACATTCCGTGGGAATTGGTAATTTTATTGCGGAGGTGCACTTGACGAACTTACTATTGGCACTAATTTACCTAGCATTCATCAGCTTAGGGCTTCCCGATGCTCTGCTGGGCTCTGCCTGGCCAGCTCCTATGTGGCGATTTTTATCATGCCACCACTTTTTGGGTTGACAGCTCAGTATTTATCGGTCGGCTGGTTACCTCTCTACCTGACTCTGCCTCTGGGAGTATTCGCCTTGATGCAGCGCCGCTTAGGGGCAGTAAATCTGTGATCAAACCTGATATTTTTAAGCCGGGAGGCAGCCTTGACTAACTTACTACTGGCACTGATTTATCTAGCATTCATCAGCTTAGGGCTGCCTGACGCCCTGCTGGGGTCGGCCTGGCCAGCAATTTATTCAGATTTTATGGTAACGGTTTCCTACGCCGGGATTGTCTCGGTGATTATTTCCCTGGGAACCATTGTTTCCTCCCTGCTATCAGATCGTTTGATTTCTTGGCTAGGCACTGGAAAAATCACGGCCATTTCGGTGGGACTAACAGCGGTAGCTATCCTGGGGTTCGCGTTAGCGCCCAATTTCTGGGCGCTTTGTATCTGCGCTATTCCCTACGGATTGGGAGCTGGCAGTATAGATGTGGCGCTAAATAACTATGTGGCACTGCATTTTAAGAGTTCCCACATGAACTGGCTGCACTGCTGTTGGGGGATTGGTGCCACGATTGGTCCTTACATTATGGGAGCCGCCCTGGCGGGAGGCAGCGGATGGCGCGGGGGCTACTGGTATGCCGCCTGCATACAGCTGGGAATAACCGCGATATTGTTCCTAAGTCTGCCCTTGTGGAAACGCGGCGAGCAGGCCGACTCCGCCGCTGTTTCCAGCAAACATCCTGACCAGGGAACAGAAAATGTCTCCTCCGTAAATGCTGAGGAAAACCCGGAGCCAACAGTTCAACCCGTGCGCCCTCGGCATCTGAAACTTTCCGAAGTGGTGCAAATCCCAGGAGTGAAAGCCATGATGGTCTGTTTCTTCTGTTATTCCGCGTTAGAACACACCATCGGACTGTGGGCGGCAACTTACTTGCGGTTGTTTAATAATATGGATGCCGCGGCAGCTGCCGCATTCGCCAGCATGGTGTTCTTAGGGATCACCATAGGGCGTGCCATCAGTGGTTTCTTGGCTATGCGTTACACAGACCAACAGATGATCCGCTTGGGAATAATACTGACAGCTTTGGGGCTGCTAATTCTGATTATTCCCGGACCAGCCATATTGGCAGTGTGCGGAATAATGACCATCGGACTTGGGTGTTCCCCCATCTACCCGGCGATGATTCATTCCACCCCGCAGATTTTTGGAAGAGAGCGCTCACGGGCAATCACCGGAGTGCAAATGTCCTGTTTCTTTGTGGGAGTGCTGATTATGCCGCCCCTATTCGGTTTAGTGGCTGATCGTCTATCAGTGGGCTTGTTGCCAGTTTATTTGAGCATTTCCTTGGGGTTAATGGCTTTTTTGCAGTATCGTCTGATGCGACTTGCCGATATTTAAGCCGTTCCCGAAGCCTATGGTTTGCTGCCGGACACATTTCGCCCTTAGTTGCGCAAAGGTGCAGAGGAGTTTATTGGTCGGGAAACCTATGAAACCAATCCTTTAATCTTGTGGGTAAGGTAACATTTTTTATATCTAATTATTTGCTATCGCAATGGTGCTGCTCATAACAAAAGAGTCCTATAAAGAAAAACGCCTAATAGAAAAGAGTTGCAATGTCGCAAAAAAGCTCCCCTCCCGTCCTCAGTGAAGAATCTGAAGAAAAATCAGCAGTAGATCTGCTGGTAGAAGAGGCGCAACAGGCGCTCAAAGATTTTAAGAAACTTGATCAGCAAACCGTAGACCTGATTGTGGAAACCGCTGCTCGCAAAGCGCGGGAGGCTCATGCGGTGCTTGCCGCCGAAGCGGTGGCGGAAACTAAGCGCGGAAACTTCGAGGATAAAACGGTAAAAAATATCTTTGCCTCCGAAGTTATTGCCCAAGATTTGGAGGGGCAAAAAACCGTAGGAGTTATTTCCCGCGACGAATTTTCGGGGATTGTGCAGGTAGCCGAGCCTGTAGGGGTGGTGGCAGGGCTAACTCCAGTTACTAACCCCACCTCCACCACTATTTTTAAGGCACTGATTTGTCTTAAAACTCGTAACCCGATTATTTTTGCCTTCCATCCTTACGCCCAAGAGTGTTCGGCTCATGCCGCAAAAATTGTCTACGAAGCTGCCTTGTCGGCGGGGGCGCCCAAAGGTTGTGTCCAGTGGATTTCCACTCCCTCCATGCAGGCAACCTCGGATTTAATTAACCATCCGGGGGTGGCGGTTATCTTAGCGACCGGCGGTAATGCCATGGTTAAAAGTGCCTACTCCTGTGGTAAGCCGGCGCTGGGAGTGGGAGCCGGGAACTGCCCT
Source organism: Varibaculum massiliense (assembly GCF_900106855.1). Lineage (NCBI taxonomy): Bacteria > Bacillati > Actinomycetota > Actinomycetes > Actinomycetales > Actinomycetaceae > Varibaculum > Varibaculum massiliense. The sequence continues at coordinate 1,719,359 of NZ_FNWI01000004.1, forward strand.
GCCTACATTCATCAGAGCGCAGTGGTGAAAAATGCGGTCAACGATATTACCATTTCCAAGTCTTTCGATAACGGAATGATTTGTGCCTCTGAACAGGCGGTGATTCTCGATGCCTCCATTGCTGACCAGGCGCTTAAAGAGTTTGAGCATTTAGGATGCCACCTGGCAAGTGCCAAGGAAAAAGAGCAGCTGGAAGATCTGCTTTTCGGGGCGCGTGCTGGCAGTGAAGAATGTATGAGCGCCAAGCTAAATGCGGCAGTTGTGGGGCAGAGTGCAGCGAAGATAGCCGAAATGGCTGGTTTTAGCATTCCCGAAGATACCCAAGCGATTCTGGTGCCCTGCACAGAAGTGAGCTATAAAGAACCCTTGACCCGGGAAAAACTTTCGCCAGTATTGGCGGTACTCCGGGCGGAAAATGCTGCCGAAGGCATCGAACTGTCTCGTCAAATGGTGGAACAAGATGGGTTGGGGCATAGCGCCGCCATTCACTGCCGTGACCGAGAAGTGATTGACAAGTTCGCCACCGAAGTTAATACCGTACGCATCATTGAGAATTCTCCCAGTTCTTTCGGGGCTATCGGCGGGCTCTATAACGCGATGGTGCCTTCCTTGACCCTGGGGTGTGGCTCTTATGGGCATAACTCCGTGTCGAACAATATCAGTGCGGTAAATCTGCTTAATATCAAACGGCTAGCCAGGAGGAACCCGGTAATGACGCCTTTCCAAATCCCTAATCAAATCTATCTTGGATCTGGATATATCCGGCAGCTAGCCAACTTGGAGCTGGGAACCAAAATTACGGTGATTACCAATCAACGCGCCGCCAATAGCAGGCAGTTGGATGTGGTGATGCAACTGCTATATGCCCGCAGTGAGAAAATATCCGTGCAGGTGATTGAAGATGTAGAAGCTCATTTCACCGCGGAGTATCTAAAAAAGAAGGTACGGGAAGTTTCCGGTTACGGACCGCAAACAATCATTGCCGTGGGAGAGCGAGACGTCATTAATGTCGCAAAGTTCTTGCGGCTGCTGGTTGCCTGCCCCGAGCTGCCAATTAAAGAAGTCTGCGCGGGGCATATTGCTTTGCCGGTTCACCTTAATTCGCCGCAACTGATCTGTGTACCCACTATTACCGGAGGGCGAGCCTCGGTAGCTCCCTGGGCAGCGATTACCGATGAAAATACCGGCTTTGCTCGTCCGGTTAGATCCACTGCGTTCCTGCCGCAAATTGTGGTTATGGATACCACTTTGGCTGACTATTCCCGAAAGGATACTTTGCAGCGTGGCTTCCAAGCCATCGCCTATGGAATCGAGGGCTACACTTCCACGCAGGCCAGCGAATATACCGATTCTTTGGCGCTGCACGGTCTAGAGAATATCTATAAGATTCTTCCTCAGGTAGTTAATGCCTCTGAGGGCAGTCAAGAATTCGTTGATTTGCGAGAAAAGCTGATTGAAGGGTCGTTCTTAATCTCAACCGCCCAGGCGAATACCACTATGGGATTGGCAGATTCCATAACTAAAACTTTCGCGGCCGCCTTTGGAGGACGAGCGCAGGAATACTTCTCTTCGGTACTGCCCAATGTGGTGCGGTTCTTAGGAGGTCGCCCCCGAAAGTTTGTGGCTTCTCCTAACTATCTGCGTTTCCAGGCTCCTCAACAGTTGGCGGAGATTTGTAGGCGCTTGGGGATTAATGCCCGTGAAGAGGACGCCGGGGAGATTTTGGCGCTGGCTCTAGAAAGCTTAATAGCCACCTTCGGAGTACCGCTAAAAGTGCAAGACTTCCAGGTATCGGAATCCGATTTCTTGGAGCAGCTGCCAGAACTTACCCAACGTACTTTCGATCGCGAGTCCTATACCGGTACGCCACGTAAAGCTACTATGGCGGAAGTCGAAAATATCCTTAAAGCCTGTTACTACGGGCAAGAATTCGTTTCCTAAATAGTTTCATAGCAAAAAGCCTGCGGGGCGTTACCCTAACGCCCCGCAGGCTTCACTATTTGTATAGAACTCTGGGATTATCCCTAACTAAAGGGTGGGATCGTTCGCGCGAACCTCTGCGACCTCCTCCTGAGTGGGAGCATAAGCTCCTACCTTACTTACCGTAATCCCTGAGGTGATAGTTGCTCGATGCAAGGCGCCTTCGATATCGCTGAGTTGGGCTTGCTGCAGTCGCTGTTTGGCCTCTGCCGAACCCAGCAGCCCCGCATCAATCAGCCCAGAAATCAGACCTGCCATAAAGGAATCTCCGGCCCCCACAGTGTCTTTGACCTTGATGTTTAGGGGATCGACCGCCAGCATATCCCGGTCATTGGCGCACACTGCATAAGTAGCCCACGGTCCGCGGGTAGCGACAATCAGACCCGGTCCCATAGCTTTCCACTTCCGCAAAACCGCCTCGAGGGGAGTATCTTCGCCATAGAGCCAGGCAATATCCTCGTCACTGGCTTTTACCACATCAGCAAGGCTAATCAGTTCTTCTATACGAGGACGTACCTCTTCCGGGGTGCCCATCAAAGCCGGGCGCACATTGGGGTCATAGCTAACAGTTCCTTTAGCAGCCATCGCCTTCACTGCCTTTACCACCGCAGCGGCACCGGGGGCTAAGGTGGCGGCGAAACTGCCGGTATGCAGGTGGCTGATAGTACTTACCTCGGGAAGTGGCGGGACTTGCCATTCTAATTCGAAATCGTAGGTCGCTTGTCCGTTTTCGTTTATATGGGCGTTAGCGATGGGAGTTTTCTGGGCGTTAGCGCTACCGGGAACAACCTTGACCCCAGAACTGGCTAATGTTTCTTCCAAACTCTTACCGCGCGTGTCCTTTCCCCACCAGGAAGCCAAAGAGGTGGGGTGTCCCAAACTGGCCACTCCGCAGGCCACATTGAAGATACTTCCGCCTACTTTTTCTTCTACGGTACCGGCGCGTTCAATAACATCGATTAAGGCTTCGCCCAGGCAAAGCACGGGATTATCGGTTGCTTTCATTTCAGTCATGATAATTACTCCACACCTAGTTTCTTGGACATTTCTTCAAGCGGAATTCCTTTGGTTTCCGGCATTACTTTCAATACCCACAGTAGCTGACCACACATACACAGGAAGAAGATTAGGAATGACCAGCCGCCCCCTAGGAACGCGATCATGGAGGGGAATACCCCGGAGGTGATGGCGGCAAAAGTCCAGTGAGTAGTCGAACCTACTGATTGCCCGGCTCCCCGTACCTTATTCGGGAAGATTTCGGAGATGAATACCCAAATAACTGAGCCTTGGCCGAAGGCGTGCGCGGCGATGAACACCAGCAACCCAATCAAAACCAGCACCGAGGAACCGGAAGTAAAGTTGCCCTCAAAGCGGAACATCACAAAGGTTAAGAATCCCAAGCTGACCAGATACCCGATGGATCCCACCAACATTAGAGTGCGGCGTCCCAGCCTGTCGATTACGGTTAGCGCGGTCATGGTGGCAACCAAGTTCATGAATCCCACGGCGATAGACATTAGGTAGGAGGCGTTTTCGCCGGCTCCGGCCTCTTGCATAACCATGGGCGCATAGTAAAGGATCGCGTTAATCCCTGAGAGCTGGTTGAAAGCCGCAATAGCGATAGCCATCAGCATTACTTTGCGATAACGCTTGGAGAAGAAATTAACTTTGGTCTTAGATTGCTCCAAGTCGCGCTTAATCTGTTGTCTAATCTCGGTTAGCTCCTGATCGGATTCCTCCTGCGAGGAGCAAAGCTTCAGGCTAATAGTTTCTGCCTCATTATCGCGTCCTTGAGCCATTAACCAACGCGGGGTTTCCGGAACCGTAAACAGCAATAGCAAGAACACTATGGAGGGAACTGCCATAATCCCCAGCATCCAGCGCCAAGCAGTATCATGCGGGGCAATAGCGCGAATAATGGCATTGGAAGCGTAAGCCACCAAAATACCTAACACGATATTGAACTGCACCAAGCCAACCAGACGGCCGCGTTGGCGGGCGGGGGCAATTTCGGCGATATAGATGGGGGCACACACGCTGGCCATGCCGACGCCCACGCCTCCAAGGAATCTGGAGGCCAGGAATAGCCAATAGGCAGAGCCCGGTGCTAGGGCGGTGCCCAGGCTGCCTAGCAGGAACAAAGCGCCGATAGCGAATAGCAGTTTTTTCCGTCCATATTTATCGGCTAGCCCCCCTCCGGATAGTGCGCCCACAATAGTGCCGATGGTTGCGGAGGCAACGGTGAAACCGAGCGATTGCGGGGTTAGGTCGAATACTACTTCTAAGGCTTTAGTTGTTCCTGAAATTACTGCGGTATCGAAGCCAAAAATCAAGCCGCCGACAGATGCCACTACGGCACTGCGGATGACCAGACCATTGGCACGAGAGCGTTCCAAGTTGGTTGTCTCGCTGGACATGATGTTTCCCTTCTTGTGTGGCTTTTCGGGTAGAAAAGTTGGGTATTGTGGTATTAATGTTGGATTGCGAGTATTTAATTAACATTAATACCTTATTTATACGGTAATCCCAAATGATGCCACAATATCAGGAAATTAAAAATATGAGGTGCTTATTACTTTTTTACTGGTGTACTCACAATATAATTAGCGATTTCTGGCGGGAATTACTAGCTCCGAGGTGGGACACACGAAGAACCACCTAGGAGGTAACGATTCCTCTACCCAGGAAAACCTATCAGGTGTTTTCCCGGAAAATAGACATAATCCGGGTTATGCCCGGGCGTAATCTGCGGGGCTACTTGCTTGCTCGATGCCGGTATGTCAGCAGAGCGGCTCCTCCAGCAAGCGCGGCCAGCATTGAGATAGCGGCTACCAGAGCCTCACTACCTGTAGGGGGCAACTGATTGCCGGTGTTTTTCCGATCTGGTTTTCTTGGGGACACCGGTTTTTGCGACTCAGTATCGCTGGGGTTGGTCGAAGGTGCCTCTACTTTTTCCCACTGCGCATACAGGGTTAAGTCCGCGCTCAACTGGATTTTTTCTCCCCCCTTATAGGCGGTACCGCTGTTATCCTTGGCAGTATTCCACCCGGTGAAACGGTAACCTTTTCGGGTAACTTGCGCCGCACCGGCGCTTAATACTGAGTGCGGATTGGCTTTATTAGCTTTTACCGTGACCCCACCCGTGCCGCCGTTAGCGTCGTAAGAGATGTTCACCAGCTCAATGGGTCCGTTTCCGGGAGCTAGGTAAATAATGTCGTAGTTATTCATCGCCGAGTTTCGGCTCAACACTGTGGTTCCGGTGAAAGAATGTTTCGCGAACTTCAAGTTCGTGAACTTTGCGAAGTTGCTTGGTGGCTCCCAGGCGCCTATCCTCGCTACGTTTTCAGCAAAAACGGTGGTGTTGTCGGTAGCGAGATTTTGCCACTTAGTTTCATCGGCTGGGTCAGTGAAGGAAACGGATTGAGTAATAATGGCGCCACCGTAATTCGCGGTGTTCCGGTAGAACTGGGTGTTTTCACTGATGGTAGCGTTTGCCATTGCATACACGTATAGGGCACCGCCGCCAGTACCTAGACGGTCACTAACTGCCTGGTTGCCATCGAAAGCACTGCTCTTGACAGTGGCAGTAATATCGTCCCCAAGCACGATTCCGCCGGCCTGGTCAGCTTTGTTGTCTAAGAATTTCGAGTTGGTGACGTCCAGTTTTGCGGGGCCGGCATATCCCATGATGGCGCCCCCGAAGGTCCCTTCCCCGCCGGTTACTTGGTTTTGGTTGAATTCGCAACGGTCAAGGGAGAGGTTGACGCCGTCCACTAGCACGGCGCCACCGCCCAATGCGGCTGCTTGATTCTTTGTGAACTTGTTGCCGCTCATTGTCATGGAGATAGGACTTTCCACCGTTCCAAATTGCGGGGCAAGATTTGAGCTGACGGTTACCGCACCGCCAGAATTAGACTTGTTGCCAGTAAAGGTGGAAGTGGTTAACGAAAAATCGCCCTTTTTCGCCAGAGCATAGGTGATTGCCCCGCCCATGCCGTAGCCAGGCTTATTGGTGGGCTGAGAGGTGCTGTTGCCAGTAAAAGTACACCCGTCCACCGTAAATTTTTCGGTTGCAGAAACGGAAACAATTGCGCCTCCAGAATAGGCGGCATAGTTATTAGAGAAGGTAGAGTTCTTAACGGTAATCTCTTTTCCAGCGAGGATAGCTCCACCCTGGAAAGCAGATTTATTCCCGCTGATCTCGGCGCCATCAATGGCGATGGAACTGTTTTTGGTTCCGTAAATGGCGCCGCCGCCATTACCTTGGGCGCTAGCGGCACTGTTGTTATTTAGCAGTTTCGATCCGGGATTCATGACCAGTTTCCCAGTTCCGTAAAGCAAGATGCCAGCGCCGCCAGATTTAGTCGCATAACCGTTCTGCACTACCGCGCCGCTATTCATCGTCAGTTGGGTTCCACCTCCAACTGCGACCCCTCGATGCTTTTCTTGTCCATCGATTACCACGTTTTCCAAGGTAACCTGGGAGTCCCAACGGATATTCAAGATGCCAAAGTTTCCGGTATCTGTCCCCGCAAAAGTTATTTTATGGCTGGCGCCCGCCGGTGACTTGATCGTTAAATCTTGATCGCTGCCGGTGTTTAACACCTTGTCACTGGTGGGACCGGGCACCGCTAGATCAGCGTTTAAGGTTAAAGTGTAGGCCGTATTTTTCGCCATGGGGGAGCCGCTAGTTCCGGCCTTAGCAAGCGCGGTTACCAAATCTGCGGCCTGATCTTGGGTGAACTCTTTGACTAAGCTACCATCGTCGCTCTTTGTAATTATATAGGCAGCAGTAGAGGGAGCGGCAGAGGCAGAGCCGCAGCCCAACAGCCCGCAAGGCATCAATAACGCTAGGCTTGCCAATAGTAGACTTAGATTCTTCAAAATTTTTCGCATTACATTTCCTTTATTTGGCAGCTGCTGCCTGCTGGCACGCCTTAGTCGTACCCAAAATAATCTATCTTCCCCTCCGAAAAGGTTCCGTTCATTACCATGTTATCATCGGGGGAGTAGATGCGCTCAGCGTACTGTTAAAGCTCCCGGTAGCCCTAAGGGCTACCGGGAGCGCATCAATGCTTATCAGAATCGGCAGTGGTTATTTAGAGCGGGTAACTACTGTTGCAACTCGTCAGTGGTAACCATAAAGCCTTCCACTGGCAGCTGGCTGCGGACAATCAATAGGTTGTTGGTGTCCGCAGGAAGGGTATATTCCCAAGTTGCCTCCGCCGGTTTATCCGTCCCGCAGGCCACTTTGGTTAACTGTCCTTTCCGGTCGGAACTGCTCTCATCGCTGTCCGGAGCAATCCACACATCGATAGTGGTTGGTTTTACCGTCTGGCAATAGAAACCAATTTTAAATTTACTCCCGGCTTTCCAGTCGCCATTATGGTTCAGATACAGGTGGTAATTCTTGATTTTATCTTTGCTAAAGCTCGCGAAAGTCGCATCAATCCGTTCCGAGGTAACTCCCTTTTTCTCGGCAAATTCTTTACCTTTTTCCTCCCACTTTTTCTCCAGAGCTTCCGCATCATCCACCTTTACCTCTTGCTGTTTTTGCTCCGGCAGTAGCACATTCTCGGTGGTGGATATGAGCCCCACTTTCGTTTCGGGGGCTTTACTTTCCGGAGCCGCCTTCTTTTCCCCGCTGCTCCCGCCTCCTCCGCAGGCAGACAAGCTAATAGCTAAGGCGAATGCACCCGCTAACGCAAAAAGTTTTTTCATGGTGGTTCCCTCCCGTTAGTAAGACCTATGGAGCTCCCTCGCCCCACTTACCTCCACCCTAGGAAGGTAGCTAGCGTAAGTAATCACCCAAAAGTACGAATTTTCAGCCTGGTAATTAACGGAAACGGGGCAAACGCGCGCGCAGTGTGAAAGTGGGGGTGGTGAGAATCGCCAAAGAGCCGCCTGCAGCTTCCAAACGCGCCTCCAAGTTACTCAAGCCAGTACCGTAAGACGGGGTAGTGGTAACCACCCCCGGGTTGGAAACCTCCAACCAGTAACTATGGGCATCCTCCCACATTTTTACTGACATTTCGCTGGAGGTGGTGTGGATTAGTACGTTAGTAATTCCCTCCCGCAGTACCTGCATAAATAGGAGTGCCCGGTCTTCCTCAGCAGGTAAATCCCCAGAAATTTGTAAATCCAATTGGGCAGAGCTTGCTAAATCCTGCAAAGTAGCCAGCCAAACCGTTGCGGGAATCACTGCTCGGTCATGACTTAAATCAGTAGGGAGTTTCGCCAGTAAATCTTGCAATTGCGTCAGTCGCTCCTCGTCTGCCACCCCGTCCTCTAAGAAACGGTGTACAAAAGAAATCCGTTGCGAAATAGTGTCGTGAATGGAGGAGCGAGTCCGCAACACCAGGCGCTTGGTGAGGGCTTCCTCGAGGCGAGCAGTTTCCTGGGCAAGTTGTTTTTGGCGCTGCTGGAAACTGTCAATCTCGTCGGAAAGTTCCTGGCTTAAGGACATATATTTACTAACGTCCAGGGCAATCATTTGCGTCAAAAAGCGGCCCTTATCCGCTAATTGGGTGCGATTGAGTATCCAGGTGCGCCCCTTAGGATCATTTATTCGAAAATTAGCGCTGGTACTGTCGCCGATTCCGCCCTCGCTAGCACCTTGACCAGCGATTCCCGCAGGAACTATTTTGTCAGTTGCCAGCTCTCGCAGTTGGTTTGCCAGCGTTTCATAACGAGTCAGCGAAGTCAGGTTTAAACTGTCAAGCAACCCTTCCATACTGGAATTGACTAGTTTGTTATGCCCGCGGGAATCAGCGAACAGCGCCCCGTGCTGGGGACAGTCCAAGGCTTCTTTAATGCTAAAAGGACTCAAATCGTGCAACAGCAGCTGCAACTCCCGCCATACCTGGACGCATAGCCAAGTAGTAGAAAAGGTTCCGGCAGCTAAAAGTAGCCACTTACCCCCGAAGCCCACGATAGGAGGAAGCAGCGCCACTAAGAAAACCAGTAAAGGCCCCGCTGCAAACCGGTAGGTAGTTCTTAGCAGTGCCAATCCCAAGCCCAGGCAAACCACTACAAACCAGGCAAAATGATGGTCATTAAGAATGAAAATTCCCGCTTGCGAGTTGATGATAGTAACCGCAAATCCCCAGGTGTAAAAGGCCAGTAATATCGCCACGCTCAAGAGGAATCCAGTGGCTAAAGGGCGGCGATGGATGAACCATTGACTCATCGTCAATATGCACGCCGCCAAGGAACCGATAATCATCAAGGCAGTTCCCGCCGCCAACAGTGCAGGCGAAAGACTATAGAATAAGGCGCTCATTTGCTCTGCTCCCCCTTGCTATTAGCGGGGACGTCCTCGGTGAACTCTTTACTTACCTCACTAAGGGTGGCAAAACTATGTTCCTCGTGGGCAGGGTGGGTAATTCGCATTTGCAGATTAACCACTCCGTCTTCCAGGATTAGCTTTATTTTTGCTTGCGGCCAATCCAGAAGAGGCTGTAAAAGACCAATTTGACCAGCAGGAATATCTAAAATCCAGTTCATTTTAACCGGCTGTCCACCCATGCCGACCTCTAAATTTATAAACGCTGCTAAATCGGACAGGCTTACTACGCACCCCAGGCCGCGGTGCAACCCTTCTAGACACCAAAGTGCTTCCTCTAGGCGGAGGGATCCGCTGGTAGGGCCGTGTAAGCCGGCTAGGGCGTTGGCATAAGAAAAATCCGTACAAGACTGGCTTAACAATGTGGTTAAGACGTTGACTGAAACCTCTCCGTTCTCAAAATAGGATAAAGTGAGCAGACCAGCGCGTTTAGCGTACCCAAGATCCATTTTTATGCTGCGCAGAAGTTCTGCGAGCTGATTGCTTGGTAACTGACTGTCCAGCCGCGCGCTATTGGCCTGCACCCGTTTAAGGGCATTATTCATCAGTAGATCGAGCCGGTCATAAAGCAGCGGAGCCTGGGAAGGTTGCTTGACCTGCTTTAAGGCTTCATACTCGGATGAAAGTACTTTAGTTTGGTGCGCCTCCCGCTCCCGAAGGGCAGCCAAGGTTTTCTCTAACGCCTGCACAGCGCTAATATCGGTTTCCCAGATTACGTGTCCGGCGTTGATAGGTTGTGCCTGGCAGTAAAGAGTGCGGGGGGAGGCAGAGGAATTGTCGATAAGCAACACTGGGATGTTAGTTTCCCGCAGGCGACGTTTAACTGCATCATCCAGGTAGAGGGGGGTGGAGGTTACATAGCGGGGTTCCCAGTTACGATCAACGATTTCCATAGGCAGGGTAGATTTCTTAAAGAAACGCGTATAACCCCGGTTTTGGGGAATCAGCCCAATAAAGAACAATAGTTCCCAAGCTAATAAGAAAAAGATGCAATAGATTTGCACATTCTCGGTAGCTCTCACCAGGGGGACTCGGAATGTGTAGGCCAAAGAATAGGTCACCGCAAAAGCAAAAAGCACCCCTAGCGCCGCTAACACGCGAGTGCGGTTACCTTTGAAACTCCACAGTGCCACGTAAAGAACGGCGGCGAACAGTAGCAAGACTGAAAAATAGTAAAAGTAGTAGCCCGGACCGTACTCATAGTCCACCCCCGATTGCCCCCGCCCAAAGCGCAGCAGCAGGTGATGGAAATCGTTGGTAAATACCATCAACATCAGTACGGTTCCCAGTGTCAAGATAAAAGTGCGCAGGCGGCGATAGCCGGGAGGCAGGCGGCGGGAAGAATGTGCGATTACCAAAAATAGGATGGTTAAGGTCGAATAAATCGGAACATAGTAGTAGTACCAGGCGTAACGCTCGTAAACTCCCGGCAGAGAGTGCTTGATGATGCGCGCTAAAATCCACAGGCTGAGTATCCCCGCCTGGACTAGCACCGCTCGACGTATATAAGGGGAGATAGTTGTCCAAAAGCGCCAACCGGCCCAAAAACTTAGCAGGCACAGCAGCGCGATAAAGGCGCCGATTTGGTAGGACTCGTTGGTATTCTTCCACTCCCAAGAAGCACCAAAAGTATCGTTGGACAGGCTTTGCTCCCAGGTGAACTGCTTATACTGACCCAGGTTAGCAATCGGGGTGGCGTTAATATTTTTCTGAAAAGAAGTTGACAATGAAGGGTAGGAATCGGGATTGAGGAGATTAGCTGGGGGAGTTGAAAACTGGTAGTCATGGTTAGGATTCCCGGGGTTGCGTGACCAGACACCTTCTATAAACATTACCGTAGGGAACTTGGCATAGTGCAGCTGCTGGGAGGGGGAGTTGGCGTGAGTGCTGCGATTATCGGTGGTCAGGCAAAAGTAGCCATGCGCAAGGGCATCCTTTAGCTCTTGCGAGGATGACCCGGTTTCCAATCGTCCCCGCGACTTAAGTCTCTGCAGTAGCTCCGAGGCTTGCCGAGAGGAGAAAGTTTGCGCGCCCTCGTTGCCCGAGGTGGTTCTTAGCGCTAAAGCACTCATCAGCTCCAGGCGCCCTACCCCTTGATCCAGATAAACTTTTTCTTTCCCGGAAAGCAATTTCTGAAGATTATCAACTGAGCCAACCTGGGGATTCTGGGACACCAGCACCACAGATTTGGGGTAGAGGGGCATAAAAGAGGCCTTTGGCTCGGTAGCTTTAGCGGCGTTGGCAGTGGTTTCCGTGGTGATTACAAAGTTTGCCCCGGAACGAAGTTGCCGCAATAGTGACCATTCACTGTGGGGCTCTACCGCTAAACCTTGAGATTGAAAAAAGCGAGAAAGAGTGGGATTGAAGTCGTTGGGTACCGCCAAGGTGTTATTAGCTTGGAAAGAAACTGTACGTAAAGGAACAAAAATCAAGGTAAGCACGGCTATTCCCAACAGCAGCGCAAATAGTAAATGAGCCAGCCAGTCTTGAATCCAAGTGGGTCTGACGGACTCTACAGCGGGGGAACTGGGGAAGCGATTAGGGGGAAGCTTCGAGCTAGTAGTCATAGGAACCCTGATTTTAGTCGGGGAAATTTGGGTCGGAGCGGTTTTCGTGGATGGCAATATAGCCGTTAGATACTGCCCACAAGGCTAAGCGCGCCACCGAGGTGAAACCACTTTTGGCTAGCAGCTGGGAGATGTAAGACTTAATAGTGTTTTCGCTTAAGAACATTTCCTTCGCGATTTCTTTGCGGGGATAACCTGCACATACTAAACGCAGAACTTCCATTTCGCGTTCATTGAACTGGTTTGCCCCAAAACTGGGGCGAGCGGGGGAGTCGGGAAAACTATGTTCTCCGCTTACCGTAGCGCGCAGTAAGGCTAGCAGATCGGAGGTAGAGATATTTTTGTAGGTAAACGCATCGACCCCCGCGGCGCGCGCCTCCTCGACGAATGAGGCATCGGGCATTGCCGTGAATACCACTACCTTTACGCTGGGATGCGCGGCTTTGAACTTGGCAGATTCTTTCAATCCTGAAGAGTTCGCGGTAACTACGTCCATTAGCACCAGGTCTGCCGGATGTAAGCGTTGAGATGAGTGAATATCGGCGGCATCGGTGAGCTTATCGACCACCATAAAATCTGCTTCCGCATCGATAGCAGCGGCTAAAGAATCCAGCAGAATGGTTTGATCCTCAACAATAGTGATCCGCGTCAACGGCTCGTCCTCCCAATTTCCCCACCATTGGAGCAATTCCTAACTTTGTTAGAAATATTTTAACAAAACTCGAATGTTAAATGGGGCGGGTGCAAAGCAGTTTACTTCGGTATGACCAGGCTGCCTGATACTGCTTACCTAAGGGCGTTCTAGAATTTGCCCCCTCCGGAGCTAAACGAGGTACCCCCAGAGCTATAGGAACCGCTGCTAGAGCTCTTGCTTTCTTTGGGTCGCGCCACCTGGGTGACATAAGAGTTCACAAAGACCTCCTCACCTCCGGTAATCTGGTTTGAACCGGGAACAATATAGCTAGAGGCTCCTGCTTGTTTCTGGGCAGTATGATGTTTACGTTCCAGCAGAGCCATCACCCCATATCCGCTTAGGGCTCCCACACCTAGCGCAATTCCCAACCCCCAAAGGGTGGACTCTAAGGTCATGCGAGCGGGTACTGGATGACTTTTGCTGTAGGGGGTGCCAGCTTTCCACTGCTCTAAATAATCAGTGATTTCGTGCAGGTAAACCTCCATGCCCCCATCCCAGTCATCATCCCCCAGGGGTTTTTTGACGTGTTTATATAATCTGTCAATCCCGTAAGGGGTAAAGGCTTTTTCGCCCTCGCCATGCCCTAAGAACCACAAATCCCTGGTAGAGGGGTTAATGATCATGATTACTCCGTTGGCAGACTTGGTGTCCAGGCCGAGTTTATTCACGTTGTAATAGTTTGCAGCCCATTGTTCGGGGGACAAATAATCGAAATCGTCAACCGTTACCACGTATGGAGCTATTCCATATTTATTTGCTAATGCCCGCAGCTGTTTTTCCCAGGTAGGAATTTTTGCGGCACTAAAAATTTCGGAATGGTCGCGAATAAAAGGAGCCGCCGCAGATACGTCCTTTTGACCACCCTGGTACATTACTTCTTCATCTTCGGGGAACTTGATAATGTCAGATGGGTCGTCGCTGGCGGTAGCAAGGACGCTATGCGCAGCGGGGTGGGAAAGTTCCGTCACTGCTGCCGAATTAGGCGCGGCGGCCTGGGCATTAGCTAGGTTCAGACCAATCAGCGGGAATGCGGTCACAGTTGCCGCAGTCAAGAGAGAGGCAAGTTTCTTGAAAATACTCATCATTCAATCCCCTTAATCCAGAAACCAAGGCATGATAAATGGAATTAATACGGAGCCCAATGCGATGGCCAATACGGTAGCGATACCGATTAATCCACCCCAGTACTTAACGTTAGAAACCGGAAAGGTGCCTACGAATTTTCCGGTTTGACCATTCATGGCGTAGTTATAGTTCTTTCCGGCGAAATCCACGTTCAACAGCCAGACTGGCAAGAACACGTATTCTAACTCCCCGAAAGCAGGTTCAAAGGCAGAATTGGTCATTTTTACACTGTCATAACCGGTAACCGAGTCCCTTAAAACGTCCTTGGCGGAGTGACGCATTCTGTCCAAGGCGCGCGGATTAGCTTCCTCGGCTTCTACATCGTATTTATTGGTCATAAAACCGGTTAAATATGCCGGGGAAAATCCTACGGAAGTGGAGTAATCGAAAGGCTCTATCGACTCGGTAAGATCCGCGGTTACTTTGGAAGTGCCGGAGACCGGAACATCCAGATAGGCGATATTGCCACTGCGTGAAACCTGGTAAACATCATGTTTGGTGTAGTTATAATCCGAATCTGACCAGCTACTAGTGCGTTCGCACTCGAAGTTGGCCATCCCGGAAACGCTGGCATCATAGAGCCAATAAGGGACATAAACTCCTTGAATATCATCTACACTGGCATGTTTGAAGGCATTGGGAGTCAGCTTTAAACGGGATGCCTCTTTTTTGAAAGCGGCTAGTGCCTGCTCTTTGGTCATCCCGAAAGGAATCATCCGGTCAGGAACCCGCGTGCGCACCAACTGTCCAGTAGCAACAAAGTTGTTGTTACACCAGGGACACTTGGCGCTGACCATATCGGGGGAACCGATGATTTCTCCGCCGCAAGAATCGCATTCAAATTGCGCCATTTGTTGCCCGGTCGCCTCATCCATATAGGTGGCTGGAGGCTCCACCCAACCTGTTTGCGGGGTGGGGGCGGCAGCGCCAGAGGGAGGTATGGATGCGCCCTCGCCATTTGTTGGCACCGCTAGCGACGAATCTGTTTGTTCCGCAGGTTGCGATCCCGGTGGCGGCGGGGGTTGCGCGCCTACCTTTTGAGCTTGGTAAGCGGCGTCAAGCTCCTGGTTAGCGGCGGAAATCCCGTTAAATTGATTTACCTCTTCAACGGAAAACATAGCGCTGCAAAAGTTGCACTTCATTTTCCCGCTGGGCACATCAAAATTGATGGGCGCGCCGCAGGCCGGGCATTTTAATTGCACATCACTCACGATTAGTTCCCTTCCTTAATAAATACGGTTCCCCAGTGCCGGGTTCTTAGTGGCGAGCCTCGCGCGCCGCGCTTACCGCCCCTAAGAACCCAGACCTGGCAGGTCTAGCCCACGGGGTTTCCGCACTCTGGGCAGAACTTTGGTTTGGGATTAGGTAGAGGTTTGCCACAGTTGGGGCAGAATCCACTAGCGGCAGGAGCGGTGGGTCGTGGCTGACCGCAATTTCCACAAAACTTGCCGGTATTTTGGACACCGCACTGGCATCTCCAGGCTTCAGGCGAGGAACCAGCGTTTTCAGCCGCTCCTGCCTGCTGTTTTGCCTTTTCTTGGGCGGCCATTTGGGCTTGGTTGGAAGCGGAGGCAGATTGCATAAAGCCTCCTGCCGCGTTCATTCCCATACCCACGCCCATCATGGCGACCCCGGCTCCTGCCGGGTTGGATCCAGCGTTTTGAATACCGGTACCGACTGCTCCCTGCACGAAGCCCTCGCGGATTGAGGGATCTTGCAACATGGCGCCCTGGTTGCGCATATCGATCATCTTGCGCGACTGCTCATCGTAGGAGATAGAGGCGATACCAACGGCTTGCACCTCAAAACCGCGCTGCTCAGACCATTCCTCATCCAAGGCATCACGCATATAGCGAGACAATTCGCTCATATGGGACTGGACTTGTGAAATACGAATCCCATCCAGGCTCATCTTGTTTAGCGCTACTGAAAAGGCTTCTAAGAATTCGGATTGGTACTGTTCTTTAATGTCATCGATATGTACTCGTTCCGCATCCCGGGGGATAGCTTCCATATAGAACTTAATGGGGTCAACTATCCGTAGCGAGTAAGTCCCGTGCGACCTCAAGAAAAGTTCCGCGTTATAGAAATTGTCGAAATATTGAATGGCATTGGGGGTACCGAATTTTATTCCTTTGATTTCCTGGAGGTTCACAAAGAAGGCTTTTTGTTGTGCCGAGGGTGCCCCCCCGAATTTGAAACGTTCCCAAGTATCCCGAAGTACGCCCTTAAAATTCCCGTTAAATAGCGAGGGCGCAGTGGTGGAACTGTAGGTGTAGGCACCGGATTCGGTAGAAAAGTCCACGATTTTACCGGAGTCGGTAATCAGCAGAGCTTGGTTGTCATAGACCAGAATCTTTGAGCCATCCGAGATAATGGCGCCGGTGCCGGTGTTTTTACCTCTAATCTGTTGGCCTCGTACGAAAACGATGCCTTCTCCCATGTCCTGCGCGCTAATCGCATCTAGCCACTGATCTTGGAGGGCGCCACCGATCGCGCCGCTAACTGCTTGAATCAAACCCATTTCAATCTTCTTTTCTAGTAGTAGCTTTTCCTTAACAGTTCCCGCTGCTGGCAAAGTTGCCTAACAGCGGGACTGTGTACCTATAGGTGTACCATGCTGTTCTGAATCGCGGTTCCGATTCCGGTGGCGATTGACGGCAAGAAAATTACCACCAGGAAAATAATTAGCGGCATAGTCTTGGGGCGCGACTTAATCAAAGCGATTAATCCCAAAATAAATGCCACCAAGTTCAAAATTGAAGCCACAGCCAAGAAAATAAGTCGCTTGGTGTCTGCAGCTTGAGCCGCGGTGACATCGAGGTTACTGAGGGCTGCGGCTCCTGCTTTCCCCGCCAGGAAAAATCCCAGGATTATCAGCAAAGAAGCCACGATTGTCATACATAATGCCACCAGTGCCATATTCTTTTTAACCCCAGGTGCAGCTGGAGTAGGTGGTACGCTCACATTTGAAACCGGGGGTTGACCAGTCATGATAGCTCCTTAAAGTCGGGATAAACTTTTATTTTGTGCGGTTTCTCTACATCGAAAAGCCTGCATTTTTAAAGTAACAAGCAGGAGTTTTAGTGTTAACACCCAAAAGGGTGAAAACTCCGGGAAAATGGTAATAGCTTCTACTGGGTTATTCTGTCTCGAGAAGATTCCCTACACAAAGGGCAGATATCGGTAGGGAGCCGCTGGGATAGCTCTAAGCGTGCTTCTTGACACGGGCGCGCGCCCGGCTGATCAGTAGAACTATTAGGAATAAGACCCCATCGGTAAATGCCATCATCGCCGAGGTGGCAAGGTTAAAATGCCAAGCGGTAATAAAACCGATAATTGCGCTGATTACCGCAATAATCAGGGTGAAAGCAAATATTTTTGGGAGAGAATTAGACAGTAGAATCGCAGTGGCTGCTGGGGTTACCAGTAGGGCAATCACTAGAATGGCGCCCGCAGTAGAAAAAGCCACCACAATAGTTAAGGCCACCAGAACCATGAATATAGTTTCCACCGTGCGGATGGGGAACCCGATGACTCGGGCTGATTCCCTATCGAAAGTCACAAGCTGCATAACCTTATAGGTAAGCAGTAAAAATATTGTATTCGCTACGAAAATTATCAGCAGCATCCACATGGCGCGGGGACCAAAATCATAATTGCTGATTATCAACCTTTCGGTATCTAAAGCCAGCAGGTTCAGGTCGCCGGTCAGTACCGTATCCTCGCAGATATGTACATGCGCCAGCGCAGTGGACAGTAAAATTACTCCGCCCGAAAATAGCAGGGGGAAGATAACTCCTTGACTGGCATCCTTAGGTAGTAGACCGGTGGATTGCAGATAGTTGGCTCCCAAAACTACGATTAACCCAAAACCAGCGGCAAGAACCACCATTATCGGAGAATAAGTGGATCCAGAAAGCAACGCGCCCAGCACTATTCCGGGTAGGACTGCGTGGCTCATGGCGTCCACCAGCATGGATTGACGACGCAACACCAAGAAGGTGCCGGGTAGGGCGCAAGTTACCGAGGTAGTAATTGCTAGTAATAAGGCTGCAAGTACAAAACTCATTTCAGATTAACCTCGGGGTCTAGCTGGGAGTTGTGGCTTAATGTTCCGGCTGATTGGAGAATTGGGGAGGGAGTGTCGCCTTCCTGCGCCTTTGTCGGTGAGAAACACAGCTGGTTAGCTATTGCCGCAGGATTAGTAGGCTGCTCTTTCCAGGAATTACCCTGAGCTGGGGAGGCATTATCTTCCTGCTCGTGCTTTAAATTTTGGATATGCCGACGGCGGCGATACCGGTAAGCCAGCAAAGAGCGGTGCGGAGAGAAAACTAAAGAAATAGCTAGAACCAACGAAAGGATGACTACGATTACCGGTCCAGTAGGCACCTTACCGATGGATACTGCCAGATAAGAACCAAAACCGCCGCTAAGTGCACCTATTGCTCCAGCTAGTAGGAATAATACCGGTAGATGATCGGTCCACTGCCGTGCGGCAGCTGCGGGGATAATAGCAAAAGCAACCATCAATACTACCCCTACAGATTTCACCCCAATCACGATACCTACGGTGGTGCACAAGGTGACAATGGCAATCAAAAGGTTACGGGAAAAACCAGCTGCCTGGGCGCCTACGGGGTCAAAAGCAAAGAGCGCGATCTCCTTCCAGAAAAGTATGACGATCAATAGAGCGGTAAAACCCAGGATAGCAACGGTGAATACATCGATTTGACGCATAGTGGCGGCATTTCCGAACAGGTATTGTGCAATACCAGAGCGTCCAGAGAAATGGGAAAAGGATAATAGCCTCAAGGCCACCATGCCGCCGCCATAATAGATGGCCAGAGAAATCGCCATTGCGGCTTCCACTCCTACTTTGGATTTTTCCGCTATCAGGTTAGTGGTGGCCACGGCGAGTAATCCGGAAATTGTGGCACCGATCGTCAAAATTAAAATCGATTGGCCATCTGCTCCTAACAAAGATGCAATCACGAAGGCCCCTACAATCCCGGCAATGGAGCTGTGTCCGATCACGTCAGAAACTAGGGATTGTTTACGCACGTAAAGTAGGGATCCTAGGGTTCCCGCGAAGAAACCTACCAGGATTGCCCCAGCGGTCATTACACGAAAACTGTAGGTTCCCCAATAATCGCTTAGAGAGATTAACTCCAGGGGGGCAAGGCTAGAAAAGTTGCTGAGGGCGAGGTTCATGCCAGCACTCCATCGATTCCGTAAGCGTGGGAGATGTTCTTAGGGGTGAAGGCCTCAGCTAGCGGTCCGGAGGCCACCAAGTTTCCTTCGCGAAGTAGTAATACCGAGGAACAAAAATCTTTTACAGTAGCCAAATCATGGTGTACCAGGAGTACGGTTTTTCCTGAGCTAGCTAGAGAACGCAGTACCTGTAAAATCGTCTTTTCTGACTTCATGTCAACCCCCGCGAAGGGTTCATCCATAACCAAAAGATCAGCATTGGCGGCCAGGGCGCGAGCCACAAAGGTGCGTTGTTTTTGTCCCCCGGAAAGCTCAGAAATCTGTCGATTTGCGAGATCGGAGATATCTAGTTGTTCCATAGCTGCTTGCGCGGCCTGATGCTCTTTTTTCCCGGGGCGGCGCAGCCATCCCAAGTGGGTATAGGTTCCCATTAACACCACGTCTTTTACACGTGCGGGAAAATCCCAATCAATTGAGGCAGACTGGGGCATATAGGCAATGCGCTTGCGTACCCGGCTCAAGTTTTTCCCAAAAAATTCGGATTCCCCGCTAACCCGGGGAATCAGTTCCAGCATCGCTTTGATTAAGGTAGATTTTCCGGCTCCATTAGGGCCAAGAATCGCCATGATTTCTCCGCTGGGGACGGTAAAACTCACCCCGGAGAGGGCGAGGCGGTCACGGTAAGCGGCGCTGATATTTTTCACTACACAAGGGGGAATGCTGGTTGAAGAATTCGCGCTCTGCTGCTGGGAGGATATGGCTAGAGAAGTGTTCTTGGAAGTCATCGGGTTAAAACCTTTAAGAAAGTAAGTGAAGGGTGTCGGAAGAAAGAGGATGGGCGCTAGGAAACTTGGAGACGGCGAGTCCTAGCGCCCATCCTGGCACTCAGGTCGCGTTCTCTATGAGAGTGCCTTTACAATAGCTTCCACATTGTGCTGGAAAGCTCCCAGATAGGTGTTGGTGGGGGCTTTCTCGCCGAGGGTGTCTGCATAGAGTTCGGTGTCGGAGAGTTTAACTTCCCAACCTTTGGACTTCACCATTTCTTGGAGGTGCTTTACTACTTCCGGGCTCTTGAGGTTGTCATAGAAGATAACCGGAACTTTTTTGCTAGCAATAGTGTTTGCCAGTTCTTCCATCTGTACCGCAGAGATTTCCGATTCGGAAGAAACCATATCGGTAGCCATAATGTCTAGTCCGTAGGTGCGTCCCAGGTAGTTGAAGGCATCGTGACCGGTTACCAGAGTGCGGCGATTGGCAGGAATCTTTGCCAATGCGACCTTGGCCTTTTCATGCATGGCCTGAATCTTGGCGTTATACTCTTTACCGTTCTTGAGGTATTTGTCGGTGTTAGCTTTATCTAGTTTCGCAATTTTTTCGGCAGTAGCGGTTACTGCGTATTGCCATCCGATCGGGTCATTCCACACGTGGGGGTCGTGGCCTTCGATCTTGCCATCTTCTTCCCAGTCCAGCAGCATTTTTTTTGGAATGGCTTCTGCTGCGGGCAAGGATTTATCACCCAGCCCATCGAACTGGCCCATCATTTTGTGTTCCATGTCGTGACTGGTCCAAACCACCAGGTCCGCTTTTTGGATTTTTTCAGTGTCTTTGGTGGTTAATTCTTGAGTGTGGGGATCGCCTCCGGGGGCTACCAGGGTAGTAATCTCGGCGTCGGGGGCTATGTTTTTCACCGCGTCGGCAAGATAACCGGTGGTGGCAACAATTTTTAGCTTTCCATTAGCTCCATCCGCATTATCGGCGGCACCGTTTTTGGCGCAACCTCCTAGGGAAGCTGCCAGTGCCAAGGCGCAGATACCGGAGATTACTGCTTTCAGTTTCATTTATCCTCGTCTTTCGTATTATTCGGTGACCCGAAATATTAGTTTAGGTTAGGTGAACCTGATAATAAAGATAGTTATCAATTGGGGAAAAGAAAACTGACGTTTGTCCTATGGGGGATGGTTGCTGTATTGACCTGCGTAAAATCCCTGTTGTATGAGGTTTTTCATAAACTGGGGGCTTTTGGTGATTCTTGGGTGTGGGGTGAATAGTTGGAGGACTTAAATTTAGGGGATCCTGAGTTAGTAATTAATTTTGCCGGACTTTCCTATATGGGAAAGTCCGGCAAAATCTTTGCTGGGTGATTAGATTTCTTGGTAACTTCTCTAAGGTCCCGCGCTAGTTATGTAACCGCGCGAATGCCCATTAGAGCCTGACTAGCCGCTAGTCATTGGCGCGTTGCTGTAGCAGACGTAAACGCCGATGCAGCGGGTGGCTGGCGAAAATTGAGGCGGCGGTAACCGCCAAACCAGCCAGCATTAACAGGCTCATTTGGATTACCGAATTCTCTGGTGTTTGCCCAGTCAGTTTATTTAGCATTTGCACCATCGGCATCGCGGCAATTATTCCCAACATGCCTCCTCCCAGCACCGATACCGCTAGGGGGCCCAGGGTTTCCAGCCACATGGAGCGCAGTTCGAAGCCGCGCGGGGCACCCATTTTCGCCAAAGCTCGGGATTGCTCAGCATTTTCAATCACCGTTGCCGCCTGAGTAATTAGCATGGCGCAGGCGCACAGCGTGAAGCTGACCGCCAAGGTAATCATGGTGCCAGTTTGGAAATCCCAACGGGTGGCTGAAATAAAGTTGCTGGAAATCTCATCGGAATAGTCACTATTAACCAGCACTGGCGACATAGCTACGAAACCCGCGATAAAAGCTAAGAACCCCATACCACTTACGCGCCGCCAAGTAGTTTTGGGATCGGCCACTATCCTCCGAGAAGCCAGTACCATCGCGGGAATCGGTACCTTTGCCAGCAAGCGGGCATTTAGTTGCAACAGGTAGGGGCCCAGTAAATTGAAACCCAAAATAACTATCAGGATTACAGCGGAGACTATCGCTATCGTCCAGGTTTGTGATAGCCCCAGGGTCGCCTGGCTGACTATGAAAGCGGCGATAAAAATAGTTACCGCAGCTACCAGGCGCCAAACGCGCAGTGCTGGCTGACTGGCTCTGCGGGTTACTCCCAAGGGAGAAACTCTTACCTGCTGCATGCCCCACCAGGAGGAAATCTGTCCCAGCAAGATGATTGCTGCCAGCACTATCAACAGTAGCCACCAGGGCAGCAACATTTCTGTAACCGTTATATATTTGGCTTCTATTTCAAGAAAAGTCCAGGCGGGAAGGGTAGCTAAATAAAGGGCAGAACCGATTAGAGAACCGATAACCGCTTGGATGAGGGTATCTAGCAGGGTCATCTTGGTGACCTCTGCAGAGGACACTCCCAACAGTCGTAGGGAAGCCAAACGTTTTTCGCGTCCTCGTGCCCCCAATACTGCCGCCTTAGTAGCAAGCGAGCTGAGAGAGGGGAGGATCAGGGCGCAGGCCAAAATGGCTAAGAGGAAATAGAACTTCAGAATGATCTCGAAACTCGCATCGGCTTTAAGTAGCTGGGCGGCAATTCCCGTTGGGGACATCCAGCGGTTATAAAACATATAGGTGCCGCCGGCAACCGTTAACGCCAATCCGGAACACACCGTATAGGCCAGGATTGACGCCAAATAAAGCAGAGATTCACCCTGGCGAGAGCGGAAACGGGCTTTGGTGAGATGAAAGGTTAACCAGTTGAGGTTTTGTGCGCGCGAGGAGGTAGCGGGGCTGGCTGTACTAGTAGTCGACATTTACGCCCTCCCTGACTGTGGCGCTAGAGCGCGATCGGAGTGGATTTGACCGTCCCGAATTTCAATCAGACGTGAACACCATTGCGCTACGTTAATATCGTGGGTTACCAGTACTAATGCTGCTCCGCAGCGTTGTACTTCCCGGGTTAAGATTTCCATCATTTCGTATCCGGTAGCTTGATCGAGGGCGCCGGAAGGTTCATCAGCAAAAACTACTTTCGGGTTGCCGATGAGGGCGCGAGCAATTGCTACCCGCTGTGCTTGACCCCCAGACATATCTCCGGGACGCCGCTTTTTCAGCTCAGAAAGCCCTAGCTGGGTGAGCAGTTGATCTGCGCGCTTTAAAGCTTTCGGGAGCAGAGTTCCGGTCAGAATCAGGGGGAGTGCCACGTTTTCGCGGGCAGACAGCTCGGGGATGAGTTGCCCGTCTTGGAACACAAACCCGAACTGGCTAAGCCGCAGCCGGGAGCGCGTTACATCTTTTTGTGCCGCGATATCCTCGCCCCGGAATAAAACTTTTCCGGATTCGGGAACGAGGACGCCGGATAGGCAATGCAAAAGGGTCGATTTTCCTGACCCTGATGGCCCCATGATTGCCACCGACTCGCCCTCGTGAATGTTTAGAGAAACCCCGGCGAGAGCGTGTACGTTTCCAAAACTTTTGGTGATGTTATCGGTGCTGAGCACCTCTTTTTCTTTATCTTGATTCATACCTTCTATTTCAGTCCGCCTGCCGGGCGCGGGGAACAGTGCTGAAACTGATTTTTAGGTATTGCTAAAAACTACCCGGAGGTAGAGCTGCCACTACCTAAAAGGGAGAGCGCGCCCTCTGAATGTTTTTTGTGCCCTAGATCTTCCCCCACAATGACCTGATTTCCTTTGAAAAAATGGGAGCCCCGAAAGATGGGCGCAGTAACCCACTTTGGACAGTTGAATAAAAAGCTGAGTCTACGTTCTTAGAAGATAGCGAAAAAGCGATAGTTTGTAGTGCTGTCTATGGGTATCGTGGAAATATGAATTTCGGTATGCGAAAACCTAGCCCTAAGCGTTCCTACAAGGCAGCGACCTCAGGCAGAGCTAAAAGAGCCGCTAAGCGCGCAGTTAATCCCCTATATGGCAAGAAGGGCATGGGGTTTTTGAAGGATCCGTCTCGCGCGGTCAAAAACGCTATCTATCGGCGCACCACCTTCGGTTGGCGCGACCTCTTTAAGTAGCTGGCAGCCTGTAGCCTACCCGAAACGGGTAATAAGCTGTAGCTATTAGGCAAGGAATTGGCTAAAATCAAGGTAGGTAACGCGCTAGATGCTCGTGATGTTATCCAAGCGGGGAGCTACAATCCGATGACTTTGTAATCTCTACTCAGCTCAGCTGAGACGCCGCCCTTAATCGTTGCGTCCTGGAGATTATTATGTCTGCCATCATTCTCGAAAATATTTCTTTTTCATACTCCTCTAAACCGCTGCTCGAAAACATCAATTTGCAGGTAGGGGAGGGTGAGCGTGCCTGTTTGATTGGCCCCAATGGTTGCGGGAAAACCACCCTGCTTCGCATCGCTTCCCAGGATCTTTTGCCAGAACAAGGCAAGGTCAAGATCGAGGGAACAAACACTGAGTTCTTCCAGGTGCCGGCAATTGAAGATTCTCGTGGAAGCGCCGGAGATTACCTCGAGTGCGCTTTGCGTCCTCTAGGAAATATCGCTACCCAGTTTCAGGACGCGACCACCAAAATGAGCCAGGGTATTGATACTGACCAGGAGGGGCGGCGCTATGACCAGATACTTGCCTTAATGAGCTGTTTTGATATTTGGTCGCTCGAGGCGCGGCTCACTGAAGTTCTGGCGAGGCTTGGCTTGGGGGTGTTCACAGGATCAGGACGTGACCGCAGTTTAAGTAGTATGTCCCCGGGGGAGCGGGGGAGGCTGCAACTGGCGGTCACGTTAATCATGAAGCCCGAGGTGTTGATTTTGGATGAACCCACCAACCATTTAGACGCGCGTGCAATCGATTTTCTAGTGGGAACTGTTAATAACTGGAAGGGCGCGG
The DNA here is from genome assembly GCF_900106855.1 of Varibaculum massiliense. Taxonomy (NCBI): domain Bacteria; kingdom Bacillati; phylum Actinomycetota; class Actinomycetes; order Actinomycetales; family Actinomycetaceae; genus Varibaculum; species Varibaculum massiliense. Next base: position 1,744,004 of record NZ_FNWI01000004.1, read on the forward strand.
TTTTGATGTCGAGTCACGACCGGGCGTTTATCGAGGACACTGCCACGGTTATTTACGATAAGGACGTAGCACTATGGAATGAACTAGCTAAAGCTACTGGTAGTAGTCAGGTTACTGGTCTTTATCGCTGCGCGGGCGCCTACTCGAAATATTTAGCCGAAAAAACGAATGCCCGCCGCAAGCATCGGGAATTACATGCAGCTCAGCAGGCCGAGAAACGGTTACTGAGAAAACATCGCCAGGAAGCTAGCAAGATAGCTCGCGGGGGCGTACGCCTGGCGAGCGCTGAGGGTAAAGCCAAGAAGTTTTTTTCCGATCGCGCTGCTGCCACCGCGCAGCGCCGAATGCGAAATGATGATATGCGAGGCGAGCGTCTTAGCAACCAGGAAGTGCGTAGACCCCGTAGCTATGACCTGGCTTTTGAGCTCAATCAACCCGCTGCAAGCACCGGAATCGCGGTGGCTGCGCGTCGTGCCACAGTTGCCGGACGGCTGGCGCCGGTCAGTTTTGATCTTTCCTACGGAGAGCAGCTGCTGGTCACCGGTGCTAATGGCTCTGGAAAATCTACCTTATTGAATTGGATCTATCGCGGGCAGCCACCCGAGGGCGCGCAAAGTAGCGGCACAATCACCGGCGAGCGGAAGGTCGGGCTGGTTCCTCAGCAGCTTCCTCAGGAAAACGACCCCGGATTCACTAGCCCCATTTGGGAAAACGGTATTGGCGAGGCCGGCAAAGGCGTCCTCCATCCTTCCCTGTGGACTAAGCCCATCCCGGAGCTGTCGGCCGGAAACCAGCGGCGAGCCCAAATTGCGTTAGCGCTGGCCACCTCTCCCGCCTTGCTGATAATTGATGAGCCCACCAACTACCTAGACTTGGAGGCGATGGAAGCGCTGGAAGAAGCCTTGCATGATTGGGAGGGGACGTTAATCGTAGCAAGCCATGACCTGTGGCTGATCAACCACTGGCAAGGTAGAAAAATTTATATTCACTAGCGCTTGCTATAGTTTTCATCTTTCATAGATATCGCGGCGGTTTCCCAAATCATTTTTTCCGTGCCATAGCGAGCCATCATTTTCAGGCCTTTGCCGGCATATGCAATTCTTGGCGGTGATTCGGTGCGGAGAACAAGGGAAAGCTCTTGAATTTGTACTGACAGCTATTTTAAAATGTATGTGCAAATGTTGGAAGGAGGGGCTGATGGGAGCTAGCACTTTAACTGTCAGAATTGATAGCGGGTTAAAAGAAGAAACAGCGAAAGTGGTGGAGAACTACGGTCTTGATTTGTCGTCGGTGATCCGCGCATTTTTCACTGAAATAGTGAACACTGAGTCCATCCCGCTATCCTTCGATTACCGGCGACCTAATGCCGAGAGTCTGGAAGCTATTCGTGAAACCGAGCAGATGATCGCGCGCGGTGAAGGTAAAACCTATGTAAGTGGTCGGGATGTTATCGAAGCAGCGTTAGCATGAATGGGAGGCTTACAGCCAAGTTCACTTCTGCTTTTAGTAGGGATCTAAAGAAAAAAGCTGCTAAAAGACAGTGGAATCTCGATGAACTGGAGGCTGTCATTGATCTGATTTTAGAAAACTCGCGTGAATCGCTCGGTGTCCTAAATCAATTGCGAGGATAAGCAGCTGTGAGTCCACGATGTCGCAGATAACCCGGTAGTTTCCCACGCGATAACGCCAGTAGCCGGTTAGTTCGCCTTTCAGGGCTTTACCTTTTGGGCGGGGGTTATCTAGCAGGCTAACGGTATGGAGTTCTTTTAGGATCCGCTTCGCGGAGGTAGCGTCAATCTTGCTTAGAGCCTTTTCTGCGCGCCGGGTGAAATCAATTTTCCATACCATAGCGAGCCATCATTTCTTCTAGGCTAACGGTGTCGAGCCGTCCTGCTCGGTAGGCTGTCGAATCTCGATGTAAAGCGCGTGCGTAATCTGATACTGGCGCCGCTACTTCGAAGGGGATGCGTCTCTCGGTACCAACTTTCTTTGCAAAAATCGTAAAGGCGGCGGTAAGAGTCAACCCCATAGCTTTACAAGCATCTTCCATCGACTCTTTCACATCAGTATCGAGCTTAAAATTAACATTTGATGTTGTTGATTTCATTATATATCCTCCTTTTTATAGCTATTGTCAGTTTACTTCATTATTTAACATATGTAATCCATTATTCTGCTGGCTGTTCAAAGTGCGGGGATTAACGACTGTAAGCTGTCTAATTCCGGGCGGTGGTTCCGTAAGGGACGCAAGGGAAAGCGAGATACGGAATTTTCCGGTATTCTGACTGAGAGATTTTTGGTTTTTACAAGATGGGAGCAGCGGTTATGCGGTGGTACGAGAATCCCGATCTGTACTGGGTTATTGGTTGCTGCTTAGCGGGTTGTAGTGGAGTTTTCGCGGTACTACTGTTCTGCGGTGCAGTCAGCGTTATTACTGGTGTAGCTAATATTCTTTCTACTTTAGCTCTCGCGATTACCTGTTATGTTTTGTGCTATCGCTTCAAACGTTCTGCACCTGACTCAGATGAAAACTAAGTAAACTGTGCCACTATAAGTAAACTGTGCCACTAGAAGAGGTCATTCTGAGATCCAGTTCGGGTGAGTGCCAGAAGCAGCTCGCTTCGAGCGGGTGTTCCGTCGCTGCGCTCCCTACGACCCTTCCTCACTCCGGTCACAAGCATTCAAGCGCGTTCCGCGCTTGTGCTTGCACCTCCGTTCGGAGACTTAGACGTCGAAAATGATAAAAGCCGCATGAGCCCTTGAACCCCTGTTGAGCAGGGGTTTTGTCGTTTCTGAGGCTGTTCGTTGGGGTGCTGGACGTCCGGTGATCTGGTGCTCGTCGCCATGACGTCCGCGCCGCAGGTGCACGTTTCTGGTTGAGGGGGTCTGCTGGTGGGCTTGCGTTAGCGGGTACCTAGTGCGGGGGTTAGAACATAAAAGCTGGCATCGAGAAGGCTTCTGGCACGTTGTATCTGATTTCGTTGGCTTCTTTGCGGACGTTGATGTTCGAGCTTTCGAGGAGAATCGGGTTCAGGTAGGGCTTTCCTTCGTGAAGGAAGATCGCATTGAAGACGTTGGTTCGAATGTAGGTGGCGCTCTCGCGGGTGAATCCGAGTCGTTGGAGAAGGATGGTTTCCTGCTTTGTCGTGCCGTATTCGATGTACTCGTACCAGTCGTTGTCGAACTGCTCTTTTCCGTGGACCTTCTTGTATTCGTTGGAGAATTTGAGGAAGTAGTTCGACAGACTGAAGAGGATGACATCTTCAAGAACTTTCAGGATTTCACTGATAACGATGTTGCGGTGCTGGAGCGTGTTCTCGTAACGGATCTCTCCTTGCCCTTTGATGTAGAGCGTTCCTTGTTGCAGGCGGTACTGGAGGGCACGGTTCATGATCGAACGGAGTCCGTGACCTTCCATCCATTGTGTGAGTAATACGGTGTACCAGCGCAGCATCGTGAGTTGGTTGCTGTACTTATCTGTTTTTCCGAGTGTTTCGGGGTCGTAGACGCGCCATTTGAAGATTGAGGCGAGCCTTTGGAGAAACGCGAGAGTTTCGTCGTAGTTGAACTTCCCGTCCGGGGAGATGTGTGGGTATTTGAGTCCGGCTCGGACAGCTTGAGTTAAGGATTCTGCTTGGTCGACAGATACGTTGATGTCGTCGTCTTGTTGCCCTTCTCGGTGCGCGAAGGATTCGCGGATTTGGCTGACGGTTTGGTCGTCGAGGTAGTCGGAGAATTCTTCACGCACTAGGCTTTGACGTCCTGTGGTGATGTCGCGCAAGAGCATGAGGCCGAATTTGCGCTTCATGTTGTAGCGCTCGTAGCTTTCATCTCCCTTGGCGAACTCAATCTGTCCTTCTTGAAGATCAGCAACGACTCCTTGCTTCATTTTCTTGCTGATAATTTGTGAGTCAGTTTGCACAGATAGCTTCTGTGCAGGAACATTCGCTTGCAGGAGTTCCTTGGCCTGTCGCTCGGATGCAAGTTGGTCGCCCACGATGATGAATACGTTGCCGTAGAGGTTGAACTCGATACGCCCGACTCGGCCGATCAGGTTCTTAAAGTCGACTGCTGTCATTCCTGCTCTGCCGATTTTGTTGGTTGTGATGACGAGGTTGTCGGCGGGAAGGTTGACTCCTTCTAGAAGCGTGCTGGTACAAAATAGTGTCGAGATTTTACCTTCGCGGAACAGACCTTCGATGCGTTCGCGGATTGCTGGTGGAAGGTAGCCGATATGGTAGCTGACGCCTCTACGGATGAGACCACTGAGGTAGTAGTCCTCGTGGACGTCGCGTTCTATATCTTTTGCGAGAGCGTCCAAGTCTTTATCGTTGAGGTCTGCCAAACCCTGGGCATAGTCACGCGCCGCTTGCACTGCGTGATGTCGGGCAGCATGAAACACGATGGTTTGCCCACGATGATCTGAACCTCGTGATGATTCACTAACAAATCGGGTTACATCCTGTGCGGTAGCGTCCTGAGCTTGAAGCGAGGCTAGGTGCGTGAATTCTTGGGTGTGGTCGTTGTAACTGGAAATGGTGTTCTCGTGCAGGTTGACGAGGTATTTGAACTGCGCGACTGGCGAATACTGCGTTGCGACCGCGTTGGTCTCATTCTCGTCAGAGTTAGGATCAACCAGCCTTAGGAATACCTCTGGGTTGGGAATGTTGGGTGAAGCGAAGACGAAGTGCGGTGGCCTGTGGCGGTGTTGAAGGATTGTCACGGTTTGGTAGTAGAACGGGGCGCGGCTGTTCTTGCATGAGAGTTTGTGTGATTCGTCGAAAAAGACGTACTCGAATTCGATCGCAGGTTTGCCGATCAGAAGGTAAAGCAGACGTTCTGGGGTGAGTACGAAGATGAAGTTGTGATCGCCTTCGAGCACGATGTCACCGGCGGCACTGACGATTCGGTAGTTGTGTCGTTCTAGGTCTTCGCCAAGGTCAGCGATCAGTTTCGATCGGGTCTCGTTAATCAGCGCTTTTGACGGCACGATGATCGCAAAGTTGGCCTTCACCCCGGATTTGATCTGGTTGGTGATGAAGGTGCGCATGATGAAGGACTTGCCCAAGGATGTTGGGGCTGAGAAGGAAAACTTGCCGTCGGTGAGGCGGTCGTAGATTTTCTTTTGCGGCGCGAAGAACTTCATCGTTTTGTCACCGGGCACGGTGAGGTACTCGGCCTGGTAAGCATTGAATGCGGCGTCAAGGATGCCTGCATCGGAAGTCACGCCCAACTGCTTCAGGCCTGGGTAGTTGCCTAACGTGGTGAAGATTGCAGGTACATATGCTTTCGTTCGCGCATCTTGTGGGTAGAGGATGTGGCACAGGAGTGCGATTTCTTGCGCCCACACCCTATGCCGGTCACGGTTGGTGGGGTGGGTTGATTTCGAGAGCAGGTCTGCGAACCGCAGGGCTGCTTCAAGATCCACGTCGTATGGTTGACGATTCGCCAGCCCCAACCGATGTAAGCCGTAGTTGTGGAGCAGGTTTGCGTACAGCTGTTTGAGGAATTCGTTGGAGTCGATGTCGGAAAATACGAGATCGCCGACGGTTACTTGCTTGTCAGACATGGCTACCACCTGGCCCGTCCACGAGCCCATCCATGATTGCGACCGCGTCAACGTCTACTTCATTGAGGGGCAAAACGTAAATGTAGAACGAGTAGTTATCTAGGTTTCGGGTGTTGATCTCGTTGGCGATCATTTGGGCGTGCGCTGCGATATCACCCTGCATTTTCTGATCGAGTGCAGACCGATACTGCTGGTTGCCATAGTTTTTCGGATCTAAACCGATGTCGTAGCCCAGGAACATCGAATAGGCAGTATCGAACACGGGTGCCCCACCCGGCTTCGGGATTAGCAGATCTTTCACGTAGCTTGCTGTTGCTGGGTCGAGGGTCTTGGTGAACACGGTCTGCTCGGCGAGCTGAACCTCGTCTGAGCGATTCTGTTCTATATCTACAACGCGGTCGAATGCTGCAGTGATAGCATCCCCAATGTTGCCGACCACGCTGGAGGTTCCAAACACGATACTGCTGGTGGTTCGCTGACCGTCTGGTGTGAGTAGGTGGATGGCGTCACAGCGGCTGTGGATCTGACCTCGGGCCTGGTTGAGCTCGATCTTGCTCAGCACTTTGGGTGCTTCGAGGATTTGTTCGAGCAGGACGTAGAGCAAGATTTCGCCCAGCCCCATGCCGTCTTGTTGTGAACGCATCCGGTTCACCGCGTCGAGAGCGACCTCTTCGAGATCGTCTCGTTGCTTATAGCCTTCGTATTCGGCGCGGGAGAAGACGTAGCGTCCAACGTTGCGTTTGAGGAACTTGACGAGGGCTGTGTGGTCGAAGCGGTTGTTTTGGACAGACAGGTGGAACAGGCGTAACTGTTCGTCGTTTCGAAGACCTAACATGTTCGAATGCGCCACCTCGGTGAACGTGGACGCAAACGTGTCACCGCGCAGCGTTGGCGTGATCGTTGCCTGTGCCATCTCGTCTTCTCCCAAGAGGTGTCCTTCCCGCCTACAGCTTTTCGAGGATACGCACGAGCTCCGACAAAGTAACCGCCCCGTCAGGTGGAGTGACGCCATCTTCGAAGACCATGTAGTAGCGATAACCATTGCCAGACATGTTCGCCCACGCCCGCCCGAGCCTGATCTTGCGGTTAGAATCGTCGTTCTTCAAATGCTCGCCCTTGGTCTCGACAACCACGATGGTGCCGCTGGTGGTCATCACGACGAAATCTGGGTAGTGGTTGAACGGCCCGTTGAGGCAAAAGCCCTTGCGTTCAATGACACGGTGCCACCAGCGAACGTTGTCCATTCCAGAGAAGCGACCAGCGAGTTCGAGCTCAAAGCCGTTCATCTTGTCTTCGGCCTCATACAGGGAGCCGCCAATCAGGGAGGAAGCATGAACGGGCTGGATCGCTTTCGGGAACGCATAGAGCGGTTGAACATCAACGCGGCGGGTCTCGATGTCCTCATAGAACCTCTTGACCTTGTGCGCTTCCAAAAGACCGTCAATTTTCTGTTTGACCTTGCTTGCTACCGCATGCGGGTGTTCTTGATAGGTCAGCAGTTGCTCGGTGCCGAAGGCCTCAACCATCCGCACGATGTATGCGCGCAAGTCAGAGTCAGTGATCGAATTGATCGGTTTGATCCGTTGGTAGATCGCTTCAGCTGTGTTACGTTTTTGTCCTTCGATGCTCAGTTTCGAGAAGTGTTCGCGCATGAACTTTTGGTCGGTGCTCGACATCCGGAAGGCTTTAGGAACCTCGGAGTCCTTTCGCACGTCGATCTTGTACATCTGTTCATCTGCCGTCGACAAGTCGATATCGATGTCTTTCGTAGCCAAGTCGAAGTCACCTGCTAGTGCCTCGTGCTTGAGCTCGTTGTATCCCTCATGAGCGGTCGGGAACAATGCTGATCCGGGTTCTTGGATGACGAATTGGGGAAGGCGAAGGGTTTCGATCTCGTCAGCGAATTCGGGGTTGACGAAGCTCGTGTCCACAGCATCCTCCAAATCCGAGGGAACGTAACCCTCACCCATCTGGGCGGCTTCTTCGGCCTCCTGCTCATAGTCCGCACCCTGCTGAGCCGCCTGCTCGATCATCGAAGCAACCGTCAGATCCGGCGAAGGCTCTGGTGAACTAGCGGATTCTTCGCGCGCATCCAGATCAGCTGCAACCTGTTCTTCATCGAACTCCAGGAACTCTTCAACGTCCATACCTTCCACTGAGTCTGACGACGTAGGGGCAGGTTTGCTGGACTGGTTCGCACCAGTGAAGTCGAAAGCTACTTGATCGGCTGTACGGAAGTCGCGCTTGGAGAATCCGGCACTGTTGAGCCCTGCAACGATCTGTTTGAGCGTGACGCCGAAATCGTTCGAGGAGGTCAACACGTAACTCATGTTTAACAACGTATTCGGCTGCTTCTTCGCGTGGGGTTGGCGCAGAACACGGCCAAGGATCTGTTCAACATCAACCTGGCTGGTTTTGTTCGCCAACGACGCCAGAATGTAGGCGAAGGGGCAGTCCCAACCTTCCTTCAACGCGTTCACGGTGATGATGAACCTGATCGGACACTCCTCGCTGAGCAGATCCACGCCCTTGAGCTCGTTTACGTCGGCGGTCTTGATCGCGATCTGCTCTGCAGGAATACCAGCCTTAACCAGCTTGTCACGCAGCCGCTCAAACGAAGTCGCATCCTCGCTCGTCTTCGGCTGAGCCTGGAACAACACGATCGGGCGAATATAAGCGCCACCATTCTCATACTGCTGTGTAGCGGCGACCTCTAGAGAACGGCGAAGATCGATCGCATCCGTAACAACATCCTTTTGCGAGGACCGGTTATACGCAATGACCGGAAGTTTAACCATGCTCTCGTTCTTGAGCGAGAGCGCATCCACATACGAGATCACGTTCGCTTGCCGCTTCGGGGTCGCGGTCAAATCAAGAATGAACGCTGGGTTAAAATTCGTGAGCATCTCTTGGCTTAACGTGCTCGTCGCGTGATGCGACTCATCCACGATCACCACCGGATTCAACTGGTTAATCACCTGAAACAAAGCCGTCTCATCCGCGTTCTCGATCAGCTGCTCCGGGGCACCAAACGCAGTCGAGAACGACGCCAGATTCCCATTGGCCTGGTATGCCTTGCGCCCGTCCTTTGTCCGTGAGCGGAACGAGTCATACGAGAGCACCATCACCGACAACTGCTCAGCCACCGTCGACGGGCTGAAATTCTGCCCCGCCAGCAGCTCTTCCTTCGAATACACCTCAACCCGGCCACCAAAATCAGTATTCAACTTCTGCCGATACGGGTGCGAGGAATTCTTCAACGCCGCCAACGTCTGCGTCAAAATCGAATCCGACGGCACCAGCCACACCACAGCCTGTTTCCGCGTCGGCGGCAAAGCCTCAAAAATCGGCTTCACCGACGCACACGCCAAAAACGTCTTCCCACCACCAGTTGGGACCTTGTAACACACGTGCGGAACACCATCGATCACATTCTGGTAGCCCGGCATCTGCAGGGTGCCAACCTCAATCTGGCGAGACTCCCAAAACATCTTGAAAGCCTCGCTCAGAGTGGGCTGCTCGTTAAGCTGGGTGAGGTAATCCTCCAGATCGGCAATCACCCGGTTTTGATACTTCTTCAACTCCATGACCAACACTCCTTAGAGACGGGTGATATCCCGAGGGATCTTCTTGAACGTGATATTCAGCGAGCGCAGCTCCTCATCCGACAACAAACAGGTATCGGCATAAATCACATACGAACTAGCCGCACACTCGATCGGGATAGAAGCCAGATAGCCACGATCCAAACTCGTCACACGATCCGGCTCATACACGAAAAACAACGACGCATCCTCATGCCGACCCAGGAAATACGGATGGGCACTGGGCGGATTCGAAAACGGCTGCCCCGTTTCGGTGAACCACACATACTCACGGACCCGCTCAAGAGGAACATTGGGATTCAAATCGCCCTCAACAAGAAGCGGCGCGCCAAGCTCATAGAAGGAGAAGTCACCTCCCGTACCCGAAACGTCATGGTCGTGAGACTGTGTGGCGACAACTTGTAGATAGGAGCTACCCGATTTACCTGTCACTTTCGTGGTGATCTTCGGGCGGGAGACCTTGGTGTACTTGCCCTGAGCTTCCTGGTAGATTTTGTTTGCCTCGGCGAGCAGGCCGTCGGCTTTCTTCATCGCCGTCAACGTGAGCTTGTGCTCGTACAGCGTGATCGATTCTTCTGACTCGCCCTTGTAGCCAGTGATCGCGCGACGGACACGCTCAGCAGTCACCGAGTCGGCATAATCACCTAGCTCGACAAGGATAAATGAACGCTCGCCTTTATCGGACTTGTTGACGTTGAGCACTGCATGGCCCGTCGTACCAGACCCCGCAAATGAGTCGAGGACGATGTCCCCCGGTTTAGTTGCGATCTTCAAGATCCGTTCGATGAGCCGGGTTGGCTTCGGAGTATCAAACGCGACACGGCCGTCAAAGATCGCACGGATCTCCTTCTTCGCCTCATCCGTATGACCGGCAACCTCGTATGGCCAGAAGTTCGTCGGTAGCAGCCCACCCACACTATCGAGGTATGTCTTGCGACGGACGCCACCTTCGCCGCCTTTGGTGAAGTAGAAGCGAGGCCACTGGCCGCGTTCATACACTGCGCGCGCATCGGCTTGAGCTTCCTCCAACGGTTTCGCTAATACGAGACCCAAAACGCCGGGCTTCACTTCATCAGCAGGTACGCCACACACCCGTGCGCGCTTCGCAGCGTCATCGAGATCCTTCAACTCATAGGCAGTCCAACCAGAAAATATGCGGAACATCTCCGGTTGTTCATAACGCCAACAATTCCCAGTGCCCGGATAGATCATTGCTCCCGTAAATGGGTGTTGAATCGCGTAGACCATGCCCTGGTGTGTAGCTGCTCCCGGAGCGAATGCATCTGAGCTCGTCCAAGCAGTCCTATCGCCGTCAGGATTACTGTACTTATCATCCATTTCGGCTGTGCGTTCGAGCTTGTTGGGGTTCCAGTCGGGCTGTTTGGAGAACGCGAATAAGTGCTCAACCTCGGCAGGGATTCCTTTGGAATCGTTACGGGTCGAATAGGTGCGCTGCCACGAAATATCAGCCACGAAACAACGAGCCCCAAAGATCTCGTCACACATAGCCTTCAGGTGGGCAGCCTCATTGTCGTCGATCGAAATAAAAATAGCACCAGTCGGTGCAAGCAGCCGCTGCAGCAGGCGCAGGCGCGGGTACATCATGCACAACCACTTGTCATGGCGGGAGAGGTCTTCGCCTTCTTTGCCGACGACTTCACCGAGCCATTTCTTGATTCGTGGGTCGTTGACGGCGTCGTTGTAGATCCAGCCTTCGTTGCCTGTGTTATAGGGAGGATCGATGTAGATACAGTCGACTTTTCCTTCATAGCGAGGCAGGAGCGCTTTGAGGGCTTCGAGGTTGTCACCGTGAATAATCATGTTCTGGGAGCCGTTATCCTCCTGATGTTGCCCGTGCTCGTTGTAGGAGTATTGGCGGTCGAGGACGCGGTAGGGAACGTCGAGGTGGTGGGTGATCACCTTGTCTTTGCCGACCCAGTTCAGTTCTGGCATTAGCGTTCCTCCTTAGGCTCGTGAGTGTTGTTGGGATGTGGTTCTTCTGCGGCTTGACCGGTGCGGACCCATTCGTCGATTTCTGAGAGTTTGAATTTCCAGACCCTGCCGACTTTGTAGGCGGGAAGATTGTGCGTCACGATCCATTTCGTGATGGTTTCCCGGCGCACACCGAGGTGAGCTTGTGCTTCTTTCATGGTGACCCAGTTTTCTAATTCAGCTTCGCTCATCATCCCTACCTTGTCGAGTGAAGATCCGGGTTAATAACTGTGGCATCGACATTGAATGTTGTAGTCGCTTGAGGGAAGCAGTTCTCGCCTTCCTGGTTGCGCATTTCCCAGTGGCTTGAGGCCGCCCCTTCATAGCCTTGCGCCCGAAACGTGCAAGAAATCTTGATGAACTTTCTTGTCGCTGGTGGGCTTTCAGGAATGGCGATTTGTTTGGTGCCGACGGGTCGTATTCGCGGGTCTGTTGGATTCGTACAGACGAGTGTCCGACTGGTCCAGTCGATGCTGCCAACGTTGCGCAGTGTCCATGTGTGAGTGAACTCGGCCCAAAATCCTGGCTTGTGTTTTTGCAGTGCGGGCGGTTCCGTCACGTCGACGCGATCTCCTTGATAGAGCGGCTGCGGTGCAGGGTTGATCTCGTCTGGTTCCTGGCCTTCAAGGCGAAGTCGGTAGCAGTGTTCGAGGACATCGCAATGGTTTGGATCGTGGATGATCGCGTCGAACCAATCTGTGAGTGCCCAAATGAACGCTTCTGGTTCGATAGTGAGGGTTGAGGGCAGCCCGGCGTCTTTGCCGACTTCTTGGCAACGATCATCCAACGTGCGCTTCGTGCTTGGGAGGGGCCTCAGGTGGCTAAGAAGGAAATCATGCAAAGATTTCTTGTTCACCGGCGTTGAAAATGATTCGTATTGCGGTTCGGAGATCGGTTTTGCTCCGGTGAAGATCTTGCGTGCGTACTCGTCATCTAACCGCTCTGCGCTGCCAGCGTGTTGGAATACGGCTTGGACGAATTTTGCCTGGTTAGTGATGGGACTCTTCCGCTTATAAACAGCGCGACAAAACTCGGGCAAACCCATATGCGTCACGCTCCTCTATGCCGAGTCCCAAAACTAGTCCCAGAAGTCCCAGTTTTTGCTTCCCTCACCGATCTGAAGTCCCAAAACCACAGCGTTTGATGAGTATGTGAGCAAAACACGAGCCGACGAGACGAGCAACTGTCATCTCATTATCGCACGCCGACTCGCGCGAACGCTCATGAACACGCACCAAGTGGTGGTGGGTGTCGTAGCGAGAGCGAAGGAGGTGAAGAGCGTGGGTAGGAACCGTAAGCAGACATCGCGTGCTGTGGCACGCAAGGCATCAGCTGTGCTGCGCGATGGCCGTTCTTCGGCGCGGACCAAGTCCGTTGCCGCCTCGGCATTAGCGCAGACTAAGCCGTCCAAGCGCGGCAAGTAGTCGTACACAGCCCACTCGGTTTCGACACAGTTCGGACCGGGTGGGTGGGGACGGTAGTGCTGGTGGCCACCGGCACTGACGTTCTCCAAGCCTGAGCGTGATTGTTCGGGAGCTCATCTGGCGGATGAGCAAGCCCTATGGCGGGTGCAGGCCGTGGGGGTTAGACAAACAAATCACTAGTGAGACCTGCTCTGGGAGCGCTCGGCGGGTCACCTCACCCAACCCCTCTTTGCTGAGGGGCGTGTGGGGTGGCTCGCCTTTGTCGTCTTCCTAGCAGTTCTCACTAGTGATCTGAGCCAAACAGATCAGGTCTCCACATCACCGGGATTCCCGGAGAAATGGAGATCCTTCGATGAAGGTCACCTTCAGGCACGAAGCAGATAACAACAAGAACGAGTCCATCACTGACACTTTCGACATTGACCCTGGCGAGTTCGCTCTCATGATCGCAACCGACCGCCAGCAACGCGCCGCCACAACTGGTGTTCCACTCAACCAGGTCAAGCCCCGCACACCGCAGAAGATTCTCGACGAGTTGTGGAACGCAGAAGAAGCGGCCACGCATAAGGCGGTTCGCGCCGATCGCGGCAAGGGTAAGAAGACATGCACGTGCGGGGCTGAGTGCGGTCCTCGACGTGGATGCCGCGTCCCGAATAACAAGCCGTTTTCGTATGAGCAGATGCTCGACATCGACCTTGATCCAGCTTCACCGGGTATCAGCGCTGAAGACCAGGTCATCGAACGCGAGGACAGCGTCGAGCACACCCGTGAGCTCGAGGCTATGCGTGGCGTCATCGCTGGTTTGGATCCTCAGCATCATGAGGTGATGACGCGCCTTCTTGCAACCGACAAGCTCAATCAGGCGCAGGTGGCACGCGATATGGGGTTGACCCGTGCTCGGGTATCGCAGCTAGTGGCAGAGGTAAAACCGCTGATTCGACAGGCGGTTGAGGATGCCCGATTTAACACTTTCGGTGGTGTCGGCAGTGGGGTGAAAGGGAGAAGCCAACCGGGCTACTCCCACAAATGAGGAAGAAAGGTAAGCCCGATGGCTCGACATAGTCTCAAGCTTCATATTGCCCGGCGTATCCCTGACGACCCCGGAATCGTCGCAACTAAGAACGTGACGCTGCGTGAACGGTTCATGCGCCTACTGCTTGGTAGCCCGCGCAAAGTCATGATTCTTGTTCCTGGTGATTCGGTCAAGCAGATCGACATCACCGAAAACACCGATGACGACCTCATGGCATTGGCTGATGCTCTCAAGACGGGTGAGTCCAAATGATGATGTCACAGCTCAATGCCTTTATTCGTGATGGGAACCAGGCGCTGCGGTCGCTCGCCGATTTGCTTGCGCGGGCTCAGCAGATCGTTGAGGAGAGTTTCGAAGACCACGCAGGAATGCCTGGTGAACGCCCAGAGCTTGCCCTGCAGATCAAGGAACCCTTCGAAACCATCCCAGCTGTGCACAGCCAGCCAGAACTACTCGCGGACGAGCCGGAGGTTGAACCTGAACCGGTAGTGGCGCTCGAAGAAGTACGTGCTTTTCTTTCCGAGCTCTCAGCGCAAGGCCACACCGCAAAGGTTCGTGAGCTGATCGTCGAGGCTGGTGCGGACAAGCTCTCAGCGGTGGATCCGTCGAAGTTCGGCTGGCTGCTCGAACAGGCGAAGGAGATTGCTAATGACACCGTCTGACCACGCCCTCCTCTCGGCATCTGGGGCACACAGGTGGCTCAACTGCACACCTTCAGCTCGGCTCGAATCGGATGAGCCGGAGTCAACGTCTGCTGCTGCTGAGCAAGGAACCGCCGCTCATGCCTTGGCGGAGCACAAACTCCGCAGGGCTCTCAAGCAGCGCTCGAAGCGTCCGGTCTCGGCCTGGATTGATGACGAGATGGAAACCTTGACCGACGACTATGTGTCGTTTGTGCAAGAACACATCTCCATCGCCCAGGAGACCTGTGGCGATCCGCAGGTGCTGATCGAACAGCGCCTGGACTTCTCCCACATTGTTCCTGGCAGTTTTGGCACCGGGGATTGCGTGATCATCGCCGAACCCACCTTGCAGATCATTGATCTCAAATACGGGCAAGGCGTGTTGGTTGAAGCCGTGAACAACCCGCAGTTGATGCTGTATGCGCTCGGTGCGCTCCACGCTTTCGGGAGCCTGTACGACATCGAGACGGTATCAGTGACGATCTATCAGCCGCGCCGGGCGAACGTCGACACCTGGGAAATCTCTGTTGCCGAGCTCGAACAGTGGGCTGAAACCGAGGTGAAACCGAAAGCTGAGCTGGCCTCGGCTGGTGAGGGTGAGTTTTGTCCGGGCTCGTGGTGTCAGTTCTGTCGTATCGCGCCAACGTGTCGAGCACGAGCCGAAGCCAACCTTCAACTTGCCAAGCTCGAGTTCGTCCCACCGGCCGAGCTGAGTGATGCGGAGATTGCTGACGTGCTCACGAGGATTCCGCAGCTCAAAACGTGGGCATCCGACGTGGAAGCCTACGCGCTTTCCAAGGCTGTCAATCAGGGTGTGGTCTTTGAGGGGTTCAAGCTCGTCGCAGGCAGGTCGGTACGCAAATACACCTCCGAGAAAGACGTCGCTGCGGCGGCTGAGGCGGCTGGTTATAGGGACATCTGGGATCGCAAGCTCATCACCCTCACAGCCATGGAAAAGCTGATGGGTAAACCCGCCTTCAACGAGATCCTCGGTGATCTCGTGACCAAACCTGCAGGCAAACCCACATTGGTCCCTGCATCCGATAAACGGCCAGCGCTTGATCTGGTGAGTGCGGCCACCGATTTTCAACCCAACAAGTAACAAGTAGAAAGCAGAAAAGATCATGACAACTACAACTAATCCGACCCGTATCGTCACCGGCGAAGTTCGCCTCAGCTATGCGCATGTGTGGGAGCCGAACTCCATCCAGGGAGGCAAACCCAAGTACTCCGTCTCCCTGATCATCCCCAAGTCCGACACCGCCACCATTGCCGCGATCGAGAAGGCCATCGACGCCGCGATCGACGCCGGGACGGCCAAGTTTGGTGGTAAGCGACCCAACAAGGCCGCCCTCAAGCTCCCGTTGCGTGACGGAGATATTGAGCGCGACGACGAAGCCTACAAGGGCGCCTACTTCCTCAACGCCAACTCGCTGACCGCTCCGCAGATCGTCGATCAGAGCGTCGCCCCGATCCTGGATCGCGCCGAGGTGTACTCGGGCTGCTACGCGCGCGTATCCCTGTCCTTCTATGCGTTTAACACGAACGGCAACCGCGGTATCGCCTGCGGGCTCGGGAACATTCAAAAGACCCGTGACGGCGAGAGCCTTGGCGGTGGGCGCGTGAGCGCTGAGACTGACTTCGGTGCCTTCGCCGCTGATGACGACTTCCTAAACTAATCATCCCCACACGTGGAGGGAATCAGCACATCTTGTTGGTTCCCTCCACTTTTCCTCTGTGTGAAAGGAACCCCGTCATGCGAACACTCTTCTGCGATATTGAATCTTTCAGCCCCGTCCAACTCGCCAAGACGGGTGTTTACCCGTATGCCGAGCACCCAGCCTTCGAGCTGCTTCTCTTCGGATATTCGGTCGACGGTGGACCAGTCAAAGTGGTGGATCTCGCAGGCGGACAATCAATGCCCGACGAGGTGCTGGCGGCTTTGGTGGATTCGGGTGTGGTCAAGTGGGCGCATAACGCCGCTTTCGAACGAGTCTGCCTGTCTGCCTGGCTACGCACTCATCATCCCGAGCTTCTCGACGAGGGGTTTCTTGACCCAAGGCAGTGGCGGTGCACGATGATCTGGTCCGCCTACCTCGGTCTGCCAATGAGCCTCGACGCGGTTGCCGCCGTCCTCAAACTCGACGTCCAAAAAGATTCTGCGGGGCGCAAGCTGATCAAGCAGTTCTGCACACCCGCCACACCCTCAGTCCTCAACGGTGGCAAACACAGGAACCCACCATCAGCTGACCCGACCGGGTGGGCACATTTCATTGATTACAACCGGCGCGACGTCGAAGTCGAACAAGCCATCCACGAGCGGCTCGCATCATTTCCGATGTCCGATGACGAGTGGGACACCTACGCCCTCGACCAAGCCATCAACGATGCCGGGATTCTTCTCGACCACACGCTCGTGGACAACGCTGTCGCCGTGGATGAACACCACCGCAACGCGACACTCGCTCGGGCACAGACATTGACTGGGTTGGAGAATCCGAACTCGCCCATCCAGCTCAAACAATGGCTCCGTGGTCACGGCTGCGAACTCGAATCACTAGCGAAAGCCGACGTCCATGCCGCCCTCGATACCGCCACTGGCGAGGTGAAAGAAGTCCTCGAACTGCGCGGCGACTTGGCGAAATCGAGCGTGAAGAAATACCAGGCGATGCAAAACGTCACCGGATCCGATGATCGGGCACGCGGACTCATCCAATTCTATGGAGCGGGTCGTACCGGGCGCTTCGCCGGACGCCTCGTCCAAGTCCAAAACCTCCCAAGGAACTATCTGCCTGACCTCGACCAAGCACGAACACTCGTCAGAACAGGCAACCTCGACGCACTTGAGCTGCTCTACGAGTCCGTGCCCGACACCCTCAGCCAACTCATCCGTACCGCGTTTATCCCTTCACCTGGGCACAGGTTTATCGTCGCGGACTTTTCTGCGATTGAGGCGCGTGTCATCGCATGGCTCGCAGGAGAAACCACCACCCTTCAAGCCTTCCGTGAGGGCAAAGACCTCTACTGCGAAACCGCGAGCCGTATGTTCGGCGTCCCAGTCGAGAAGCACGGCGTTAATGGTGAGCTTCGACAGAAGGGGAAGATCGCGGTGCTCGCCTGTGGTTATGGCGGCTCCGTCGGAGCGCTCAAAGCTATGGGAGCACTTACCATGGGACTCGCCGAGCACGAGCTCAAACCTATCGTCGACGCATGGCGGGCCGCCAACCCACACATCGTCCAGCTCTGGGCAGACGTTGAAGAAGCAGCCATCGCTGCGATCACCTCGCGCCAGCCGATCCGGCTCCGTAACCTGCGGTTTAGCGTCGAGTCCGGGATCCTCTTCATCAAGCTGCCCTCGGGAAGACGGCTTTCCTACATCCAGCCACGCTTAGGCGAGAACCGTTGGGGTGGGACATCCATCACCTACACCGGAACCACCACGGCACGGCGCTGGGGACAGCTCGAAACCTACGGAGGCAAACTCGTCGAGAACATCGTCCAAGCAATCGCCCGTGACCTACTCGTGGTTGGCATGCACGCAGTCGCCAAGGCAGGGCACAAGATTGTGATGCATGTTCACGACGAAATCGTCATCGACGAACCCACAAACTCGGGCTTCACCGTTGCTGACGCGTGCAAACTCATGTCCACCCTCCCAGCATGGGCCAAAGGATTACCGTTGGACGCGGATGGGTATGAGTGCGCCTATTACCGTAAGGATTAGCTGTTGATTGTCCAGATGGGATCTTGTTTCCAGCTGGGGCTGGCACCTATGTGCGTTAGATCGACGCCAGGAATTTCGGTGGGGAAACTGTCTAGGACGTCGCTGATGGCCTGTATTTCAGCGGTGAAATTTCCTCGTCGCAAGAGGAATGCGGTGAGCACCAACGCGGTGTACATACGTCCTGAAGAATGTGTCACGGCCGATAGCGTTTGGTCACTGCGGCGGTGTCTGACCAACGGACGGATGACGAGTCGCCTGTTCCATAGTCTGGCGTGGTGAGCGCATACGTTACGAACGAAATTCACGGTGCGCATCCATGATTCCAACTCGTCGGCACGTGCCAAGTACTTGTCAGCAATGCGACGACGCTGTTCGAAGGGAGCCAACGAAAACAGGGTCACGAGTTGTCCGAACTCAAGAATCTCGGTGGCCACCCACACCGGCAAACGACCGTCGTGGGTCTGGTTGTAATGCGTGACGAAATCTTCTGTAGAGCGCGACTGCGTTTGGGCTAGCTTCTGCGTAAACAGTACTGCGCGGCGATGCATTGCGCCTGACGGCCAAATCCGTTCGAGGTCGAGGTGGATAAAGGGATCGAGCTCGCCTAGCACATGGCCCACGTCAACCCGAAAGCATACTTCCAGTTCGCATAAGGCCTGCCACACAGCCAAGCGTAGCCTCTCATCAAACTCGTACAGCTCTACCACATGCCCCATACGTGCACCGAGAACGAAATGGTCCAAACGCCGCTGCGGCGAATCAGATGGAACGATCTGACGCAACGGGTAGGAGTATCCCGAAAGCCGGTAATAGCCGACAGTAGATAACTCGCGGCGGTAATCACCGGCATCCAATAGGCCACGACGAGTGAGAATATTAATCTGCTCATCGATACTGGCCCACGGTTTATCGACCACCAGCCCACCTGCTTCCAAAAACATGAAGACCGGCTCTGACCTGTCTCGGAAACCGATACAAGCGAGCCGGTACTAGTGGTAATCACTATACCGCGAAAACAACGACAGAATCAAGAACACGGCAAAGTATCACCATCAGAGAAGAAAGCTTATCCAAGACCACTAAGAAACGAGAACCGACCCTGCGCTCCCACCGAGGCGGGCAGCGGAACCGGTCATGTTGTCTAAAAGACCACCGTGTCGGCACCGCTGTAGCAAGAGAATGATGGTTCTTCCACACAGAGCACTCGAGAAATTTGTCTATGCCCCGGCGAGAATACCTGCAGATGGCTCTAACAGATAGCGCTCCACCGGGGCTTCAACACCAATCGTGCCAGAACGAGAAGCGATTGAGTACCCGTGATTTAACACTTTCGGGTTCGTCGGCAGTGGGGTGAGGCCCTTAACTCCTTGTGTCGACCGGCACGACTTTTTCTCGACGGGGTCTCGGGAAGGAACCCCGCCATGGGAAACCAGATTCAAACATTTACCAACGACGTGTTCGGCACCATTCGCACCATCACCACTGATGGTCAGATCCTTTTCTGCGGCAAGGACGTCGCCACCGCGCTCGGCTACCAGGATCCGACGAACGCGGTGAAGCTGCACTGCAAGGGGGTGGCAAATTACCACCCCCTTGAGACCGCTGGCGGACTCCAGCAGGTCCGCTTCATTACCGAAGGCGACCTCTACCGCCTCATCATCTCTTCAAAGCTCCCGGCAGCACAGAAGTTCGAAGCCTGGGTGTTCGATGAGGTGTTGCCGACGATTCGCCGCCACGGCATGTACGCATACGACGAACTCCTCGCTGACGATGAGTTCCTCGAGCATGCCATCGCCACGCTGCGTGCGGAACGGGCCAAGCGCCTGGCAGCAGAGCAAGCCTTGCTTGAAGCGGCACCGAAAGTCTCGTACTACGACCTCGTGCTGCAGTCCGATTCGTTGTTGACGACGACGGCGATTGCGAAGGACTACGGACTTTCCGCGAAGAAGCTCAACCGCATTCTGCGTGATGCTCACGTGCAGTTCCATCAGTCTGGCCGGTGGTTCCTCTACGCCAAGTACGCCGAGCAGGGATACACCCAGTCAAAGACCCACGAATACGGCGAAGGCCAGACCCGCACCCACATGTACTGGACGCAAAAGGGACGCTTGTTCATCTACGACCTGCTCAAGAACCAGCTCGGCATCCTCCCGGTCATTGAGCGTGAGGGTCAGGTGCAAGCATGAGCGCCACGACACTCGATATTGGGTTTTCGAAGAAGAACACCGAAGGCTATCTGGATCTGACGAGCTACCACGCGCTCAAAAAGCTGCAGCGCGAACAGTTTGGCTACCGGCCCTTGGTTTATATCTGCTCGCCCTACTCGGGCGACACGGAAGCGAACGTTGAGCTCGCCCGCCAATTCTGTGGATTTGCAGTGGGCGCGGGCAAGATCCCCTTCGCCCCACACCTGCTGTTCCCGCAGTTTATGGATGACGCCGATTTTGATCAGCGGGAGCTGGCGATGTTTTTCAACCGTGTGCTGCTCGCCAAATGCGAAGCCCTCTGGGCATATGTCGGACACGTCAGCCCTGGCATGCGCCTAGAGATCGGCTGGGCACGCGACCTCGAGTTGCCGATTAAGTTTTTCGATTCTGATTTCAAGGAGGTCACCCCATGACCACGCCCTTCACTCTGTTTGCTGCCACGGTTACCGGCGTGCAGAACAATAACCACTACCCAAACAGGCACCGGGTTACTGACGCGGCCTTGCTATCGGCAGCCGCTGCCTTTGATCATGTGGCCGCAACCTATGCGAATGATCGCCGCTCAACTGCAGCCTTCATAGCCTCGGACTGCGTGGTGATGGATATCGACAACGATCACACCGAAACTCCGGCCGAGTGGGTCACGCCTGAGAAGCTTGGCGAGGTGATGGCGGGTGTGGAGTTCATGGCCGCCACGTCTCGTAATCACATGAAGGCGAAGGGTGTGTTGTCTGCGCGGCCGCGTTTCCACGTTTATTTCCCAATCCGAGAAGTACAAGGCGCAGACGAATACGCAGGATTGAAACACCGCCTCGCGTCGCGGTTTGCTTTCTTCGATCGCAACGCTCTTGACGCAGGACGCTTCATCTACGGCACCTCTAACCCACAAGTTACGGTGCATGAGGGCGATCAGCTCCTCAATGCATGGTTGGACGACGCTGACGAGATCGACGTGTTCGCCGCATTTGATGCCTCCACACTCGTGATTGGTGAAGGCTCGCGCAACGCTACGTTGTCGCGCTTCGCAGGCAGGGTCCTCATCCGCTACGGCGATACCGACCAAGCACGAGACCTCTTCGATCGCAAAGCCAACCTTTGCGAACCACCGCTCAGCGAGGGCGAATTACAGGCGATTTGGAATAGCGCGTGCAGGTTTGCTTCGAAGGTCGCTGCTGATCCAGGCTATCTGCCGCCAGAGGCTTATGAGGCGTTGGCGGGTTTGCGTCCGGATGATTTTTCCGATGTCGGTCAGGCAGACACATTAGCTGGCGAGTATGCGAACAAGATCCGCTACTCGCTCGCCACCAAGTGGCTCGTCTACGACCATGGCGTGTGGGACGAGAACGACTTATCCGCACAAGGCGTCGTTCAAGAACTGACCTCCCGCCAGCTCGAGGAAGCCGACCGCTTGATCGCGTCCACGTGGGAGACCATGACAGCAACCGGCGCAGATATCGTCATGGCCTCCGCCTCGTCGAAAGCACGCGGCATCGCCAAGCTCACGCCTGTGCAAGCGACCGCGTTCCGGGCGTGGGATGAGGCAAAGAACTACCACAAGTTCGTTCTATCTCGGCGTTTGTCACGCAACATCACGGCCACGTTGAAAGAAGCCGGGCCGATCTTGCAGGTGCGTATCCGTGACCTTGACGTCGACCCCTACCTGCTCAACACCCCGGCAGGTACCTGGGATCTGCGCGACGGTAGTAGTCACAGGCACAACCCAGCCGATCTGCTGACCAAGCAGACCGCTGTCAGCCCCGGCGATGAGGGCGCACAGATTTGGGCCGACGCGCTCGACGTGTTCTTCCAAGGAGATCCTGAGTTGATTGGTTATGTGCAGCGCATTGTGGGGTTGGCGGCTATCGGTCAGGTTTTCGTCGAAGCCCTCGTCATCGCCTACGGGGACGGACGAAACGGCAAATCCACGTTTTGGAACACGATCGCCCGCGTGTTGGGGACGTATTCGGGCACGATCTCAGCTGACGCGCTCACGGTCGGGGTACGCCGCAACGTCAAACCCGAACTCGCAGAAGCCAGAGGCAAACGTCTCTTGATCGCGGCTGAAACCGAAGAAGGCATGCGCCTATCAACCTCGAACGTCAAACAGCTGGCCTCAACCGATCAGATCTCGGCAGAGAAAAAGTTCAAGGACCCCTTCGCCTTCACCCCCTCCCACACGCTCGTGCTCTACACGAACCATCTACCGCGTGTGGGAGCCATGGACGCAGGCATCTGGCGCAGGCTCATCGTCATCCCGTTCAACGCCACCATCGAAGGCGATACGGACGTGAAGAACTACGCCGACCACCTCTACGAACACGCTGGCGGGGCGATCCTTTCCTGGATCATGGAGGGAGCGCACCTCATTCACAGTGAGGGCTACAAGCTCACTCCGCCGCCTCAGGTCGTTCAAGCCTCACAGGCCTATAAGGAAGACAACGACTGGTTCTCCCAGTTCCTTGAAGACTCATGCGACGTCGAGAACGGCTTATCAGAGCGTGCCGGTGACCTCTACCAGACGTATCGAGCGTGGGCACAAAACACCTCAGGATGGGCGCGCCCGATGGTCGACTTCAACGCTGCTGTCGAACAAGCCGGATTCGTGCGGAAAAAGACCAAACACGGCATGTACGTCTACGGGCTCGCGATCGCATCCGAGTTCGGCAGCTAACCCCATGATGACGAGCTGTGACGAGCCATTCCCTACCTTACGCATGTGAAATTACATTGTGTTTTTCTCTATATAAAAGGTTAGGAACGACTCGTCACATGCCGTCACCCCTACAAGCGAACTCAAGGAGTGACCATGAACGAACGAACCATAGAACACCAACTGAAGAAAGCCGTCGAAGCCTCTGGCGGCTTGTGCTGGAAGCTCGTCTGCCCTGGAACCAGCGGCGTACCTGACCGGATATGCCTGATGGACAGCCGGGCTGTTTTCGTCGAGCTCAAAGCAGCAGGCAAACAACCCAGGCCAATCCAGCAGCGTCGGATGAACCAACTGCGCGAGCAAGGCTTCACCGCATTGGTTGTCGATTCGGTGGACGGCATACAGGAGGTGCTTGATGCACTATCAGCCGCATAACTACCAAACCACCGCAACCCAATACATCATCGACCACGACGAGGCAGCAATCTTTCTCGGGATGGGCTTGGGCAAATCGGTGATCACGTTGACGGCGATCTGGCAGCTCATGCTCGACTACTTCACCATCCACCGCGTATTGGTCGTCGCTCCGTTGCGAGTTGCCCGCGATACGTGGCCTGCAGAAGTAGCCAAGTGGGATCACCTTGAAGGGCTCACCGTAGCAGTCGCTGTCGGAACCAAGCGAGATCGGCTGAACGCTCTTGCGGCGTCTGCGATGGTGACCGTCATCAACCGGGAAAACATTCCATGGTTGGTGAACCAACTCGGGGGTAGCTGGCCGTTCGACATGGTCATCATCGACGAACTCTCCAGCTTCAAAAACCACCGGGCGAAGCGGTTCACGGCGCTGGTGAAAATGCGGCCGCACGTTAAGCGCTGGGTTGGCCTGACCGGCACGCCTGCAGCAAATGGACTGATGGATGTGTGGGCGCAGTTCCGGCTCCTCGACGGCGGTCAGCGTTTGGGCCGGTTTATCACTCGTTATCGCGAGCGTTGGTTCGTGCCCGATAAGCGCAACGGGATGCAGGTGTTCACCTATAAGCCCCGCGCGGGTGCTGAGGATGAGATCTACGGTGCGATTGGTGACATGACGTTGTCGATGCGAACCACCGACCACCTTCAGCTACCGGAATTGACGGTGACGACAATGCCTGTGGTGCTGGAGCCGAAAGAACGACGCGTGTATGAGCAGTTGAAATCTGATCTTGTCCTCGACCTTGATGGGGCGACGATTGACGCTGCGAACGCTGCTGCGTTGTCGGGCAAGCTCCTGCAGTTAGCGTCGGGCGCGATCTACACCAGCGACGGTCAATGGACTGCGGCTCATGATCGCAAGCTCGACGCTCTCGAAGACCTTGTTGAGGCAGCCAACGGCAGCCCGTTGCTGGCGGCGTACTGGTTCGCCCATGACCGCGAGCGTATCACCGCCCGCTTCCCGCAGGCTCGCGAACTGAAAACAAGCGCGGAGATCGAGGCATGGAACAAAGGTGAGATCACCCTCGGCTTGATCCACCCCGCGAGCGCTGGCCACGGATTGAACCTCCAGTCAGGTGGGCATCTGTTGGTGTGGTTCTCACTGACCTGGAGCCTGGAGCTCTATCAACAGACGAACGCTCGCTTGTATCGGCAAGGACAGTTAGAGCCGGTCACGATCACGCATCTTGTTGCGGAAGGGACGCTCGATGAAGCCGTGCTCAAAGCCCTTGATACGAAAGATGCTACGCAGGCTGCGTTGATTGACGCGGTCGCACAAGAAATCCAAACAACCACTGAAAGGACACGCTCATGCATGTGATGACGAAATACCTCGACACAAGGAAAGCTGCGATCGCTGCGCTGCAGGATTATGCGGTGATGGAACAGATCATCGAGAGTACCGACGAGCAGATCAAGGCGGCTTATGCTGATGCAGCTAGCCCCGCATCACCGCGCATGGACGGCACACCGCCCTCGGGTGATCTGCACGCGTCCGAGAACAGGATCGTGGCAACGATCGAGCGAATAGATGCGTACAAGGCTCGCTACCTGCAGGCTCGCCAGTACATGGACTGGTTCTTGCCTGCGTGGGAAGTCATCGCTGAAGACGACCGCTTCATCCTCGAAGGCTTCTTCCTCAGCGAGGGGACGCAAGATGAGAAGGTGTCGATGATCGCCGATCATTTCTACGTCGAGCGTGACACGGTCTATCGGCGCAAGAACCGGGCCCTCGACAGGTTCGCCACCGCCTTGTATGGACAGCTCTAGCGTTAGCGGGTATCCGAAACATGCGATAGAAAACCGCATATCAGTGTGAGAACATATAAGTGGTTGAAAAGTAGGTGAAGCCCCAAGAACCCACACGGGAACTTGGGGCTTCACCATGTTCGGGAAGGAGCTAGCGATGCCGGTCAAACCAGCGTCCCCGTGCTCCCACCCTGGTTGTCCTGAGCTCACCCGCGAGCGCTACTGCGACGCCCACGCCAAGGCTGAGGATGCTCGGTATCGGAAGTATCAGCGGGATCCGAAGATCAATCGTAGATATGGTTCACGCTGGCGTAAAATCCGTGCCGCCTACGTCGCCGCCCACCCGCTCTGCGAAGACTGCCTAGAGGCCGGATGCTACACACCCGTACAAGAGGTTCACCACATTCTCCCGCTCGAACACGGCGGCACCCACGACTTTGATAACCTCCGAAGCCTGTGCAAGCCCTGCCACTCGCGCCAGAGCGCGCTCGATGATGACCGATGGAGGCAACAACCTCGGGTCTACACCTACTAGATTTTTGAAAATCGCGACATAACCACTAAGCACTTCCCCACCCTAAAAATATTGACCTTGTTCCAGCGCCAAGTTACGGAACAAGTCGAGGATTCGGTTAGGGGTTGGGGGCGTCGAATCTCTACGACTCGCTGAGGGGTCAGCGGGCGGGGCCAACCGTACACAAAAAGACCGATTCAAACAGGGTATTAACCTACCTGCGGTTTTACCTGTTACGAAGCCTTGGTTGTCTCTCAGTAGCGACACGAAGGCTTAAGCGGTTTTATTAGGCCCCCAGCATTCACGTCTTTTCTAATTATTGAAGAGGTGTGGGTGTTGGGTTTTTTATATCAATAAATCGAGTGAGGAGTTTTCTCATGGATCAGATGGTGCTAAAAACACAGCAATGGCTCAATCGCACCTATAGGAGCAAGGCTGGATTCGGTTCAGTCGTAGAGGACGGATATACCGGCTGGGGCACGGTCAACGCTTTGATTCGGGCCCTGCAAATCGAGCTGGGTATTACGACAACGGCTAACAATTTCGGACCGGGAACTATCAGTCGCTTCCAGTCTCGGTGGCCTAACGGCATCCACCAACAGGATGACGGTGCGCAGGAGACTTCTAATGTGTACGGCATTATCCAAGGCGCTTTGTGGTGTAAGGGATATTCTGCTGGTGCCAGTGATATCACGACGCATTTCTATAGTGGAACAGGCAAAGCTATCAAACAGCTTAAAGCTGACATGGGTATCGGTGGGGATTCCACCGTGACGCTCGATATCATGAAAGCATTGTTATCGATGCAGCAATTCGTATTGCTGAATTCTTATGGCGGCCTTGCAGCGATCCGCCAAGCACAACAGCTCATTAATCAGCAGTACCGTTCCTATACGGGGATTATCCCAACAGATGGACTGTACGGTCGAGAAATGAACACTGCTTTGATTAAGGTTTTGCAGGCCATTGAAGGATTCAGCACTGGGGAGGCTACCGGAAATTTCGGTAACGGTACCAGATCACGGCTGAAGACTATTTCTGCGTCGAATGCGTCAGCATATCCAGAATGGGTGCGTCTTGCCAGTATTGCTTTGGTTTGCAACCGAATGGTGCCTGCTGTTTACACCGTGTGGAATATGGCGATCGATCAAGGTCTACGAGAATTCCAAAAAACCTATGCGCTGCCAGTAACAGGGAAAGTGGATCCGACCACATGGATGAGCCTGTTGACCTCGAAAGGTGATCCGAATCGCGCCTGTAAAGCATGCGATACACGCTTTGAGATTACGACGCAACGGCTCAAGCTGCTCAAAGCTAACGGTTACGAGATTGTGGGGCGTTACCTGACTGAACCCAATCAGGATTCAAAAGATCCGTCCAACTATTTCAAAGCTATTCGGCCAGGAGAACTTGAACGCATCACCAACGGAGGGATGAAGTTCTTCCCGATATTCCAAGAGTATTCCACCGAATTGCGCCACTTCACTCGAGAAAACGGAACTCGCCATGCCACGCTTGCAAGGCAAGCAGCCCAGCGACTGGGTATTCCGGGAACGTATATTTATTTCGCTGTTGATTTCGATGCGACAGACCCTCAGGTCACAAGCCATATTCTTCCGTATTTCCAAGGCGTGCGTGGAAGCCTGGGAGGCGGATACAAAGTGGGTATCTACGCATCACGCAATATTTGCAGCCGCATCATCAAAGCAGGCTACGCTGGAAGCGCGTTCGTATCTGACATGTCCACAGGATTTTCTGGCAACCTCGGCTTCCCTATTCCTGATAGTTGGAACTATGATCAGTTCACTGAAATCAGTAACTACAATGGTCAGGGGTTTGACCTTGATCGGGTCGCCTATTCAGGTCAAGCTCCAGCAGTGGATCATGTTGCACCCTCAAGTGCCGGTGGCGCTGCGCCCGACACCAGCATCAATTACAACAAGTTGGCTCCGATTGATCTGATCTGGCATTTAGAGAAGCGCTTTGAGGAATTACGTGCTGATAGCAAAGTTGGTGAGGACTACGTTGCGGGTTCTCATGGTGCGGGAACGCGGATTGTCGTTCCGACTTGGCGTTGCATACTCAACTATTTAGCAAAAGCCTACCTGCGTGACGGTGGTAGTGGATCTGCGGTGAACTGGTCCGTATCTGCAGAAAGTTTCAGGAGTGCTGACGCGAGCGTACTCGAGAAGGACGCTGTAGGCAAGAAGATCATCGCTGCCTTGAATCGCTATATTGATAACACTTGGCGGCAATCCATGACCGACAAGACCGGAGAATCAGTTGATCTGGCGCATCTGGCGGCAACAACACTTGGATACACCAACTGGAATGTTATCCCTGATGCGTGGACTGGCTGGGCTGGAGACCTAGCTACTGCCATGGAGAATATTCAGAAAACGCTTGATTGGAATCCCAGTGCGAACCTGGATCAGGTGGCCACAGCTCTAGTCGGTCAAGGCCCCGATTATCGTCAGCATCCTGGCTTGAAGGGGCTAGTACTTGACAAGAAAAACGACAAGGGAAAATGGGAATCGGTAGGAAACAACTGTAACCGTGACGACCTCTGCTGTGACGGAGATGCCATTGTCATCGCCAACACGCTAGAAAACGGCAACGACTCCAACGCTCATCTTCTGTCAGCAACATTGCGAGAGTACTACAGCAATTCCAGCAAACTTGCCAACAGATTCAAGCGGATCGCCAGCAGTGTTAATGCCTCAAATGCTTCAGGCGCGTTGACAGCATTCGTTTCAGTCATGTCAGGAGTACCGGGTGGGGTTCTAAGGCGAAAGCTAGCTGGCTCAATTTCCTCAGAGGTGATTAATAAAGCCTGTGAAAAACTAGCGAACTTCATTTTCTGATGGATCATTAGGGTCAGAAACATGGCAGGCTACCCTTTTTCGCATCGCTAAACGAATCAGGTAGCCTGCCATGAAAATGACAGCTGGAATTCCATAAAGTCCACACCATTTAACATCCGAAGGAGAATCTGGAGCTACTGGATACAAAATGTGATTTCCGGCTGAAAACACGCTTCCTCCAGTTGAAATCCAAAATGCCATAATGTCAGCAACCAAGCCAAAGCAGTAAAGCAAGAGTGGCAAAACAAAAAAGTTTAGCGGCCATTCTGATACCTGGATTTTCCGGGTGATTAGTAATGCAACTACAGGTATGAGAACTGGTTCAATGACTGCCGCAGGGAACAGCACCCACACCAGGTCGCTAAGAAAAACTATCTGGAATACCAGCACACATACGGCATAGACCAGAGCGATTTTGACGATATCACGCATCAGTGCCCCTTCCCTCGCCACACCTAGTCAGAGATAAGCCAACTTTTCTATTGACTGAAATCTCATCGATGTTAGAACTGTCTCCATGCCTGTCTAAACTACCACGTAATAGGAAACCGCTGGGCGCTATCCTGAGGCAGGAATTTGTTTTATTGGCTTTATTGTGGACGCGGAGCTTCTTAATCGCCCAGTCGTAGTGGCTAGGCGCCGCCGACACAATAATTCCAGCAAACTAGCCAACAGATTCAAGCAGATTGGCTGGAGCTTAGGGGCGAATAATTCCACTGAGGCATATCAGAAAATAAATGAATATGCCGACTTGGATAGCGCCGTTTTAGGATGGTTCCTGGCTGGATACGTCAAGGAAGAGATTCGTTTGACAGCTTGCCGAAAGCTAGCTGAATTCATCTACTGATAATTGATTTGGTCTTTTCCTTGGTGTGGCGCTTGGGTAAAAACGCTAAACCCAAGCGCTACACCACCAACAACAAGAGCGCCGATGGCGGGAACGGAAAACTGGCTCAGCAGTTGAGAAAAAGAATCACTATGAACTAACGAGCCGACACCATCGAGTGAACAGAGAAAAGCTGAGAGTCCGATAAAGGCTCCTGCTGAAAGTTGCAACGCGCGGGCAGATTGAATACCGATGATATGCTTATTGAAAAGCAGAAGAAGAATCGTGAAACACACATACATGATTGGCATCAATAAGAAGACCACAAAAAATCTCTGATCCTGATCCTTGCACCGTTGAAAGATGGCGGCGAAAAGCCACGCGCCGACAAAATATGCCAGAGCGGATACAAGAAACACAGATATTTTTTTGATGACCAGTCCCTTCAACTTTTCGCTACACATTTTGATACGGCAACGGCATCAGGAGTTGTATGCCCAATAAGTTCTCATTCTACAAGAAGGGTTTCCCTGCATTGCTAAGGATAGCGCTGATCGGGCGGATGTTGCGTGAATGCAGGCACGAGGCCTGGTGCGTTGAACCCGACAGTCACGAAAAGGCGCACGGGAGCGCCTATACCAGAGGCTCCCGAGTATCTGTCTGTGGTGTACAGCGTGGTAAGAAGCTACTGGGGGGCGGCTTGGTTATGGGGTTGTTCTGGCGGCTTTCTGGTGAATGCACGGAGCTTTTTGATTGCCCATTCGTAGTGGCTTGATGTGGCTGACACGCAGTAGGAGCCGAGCGAGGTTGTGCCCGTCCACGGGAAATGCGCCTTGGTGAATAACTCCTCGTTGGTGAACTCGCCGATGAGAGCCACTACTGCGGTGTGGCTGTCAGCGAGGTTCTCGCGGATAGCCTCAAGCTCAGTGCCCTGATATTGAGTCCAAATCTCTTGGTTGAGCGTTGGCGTGGTTCGCCACGTGTGAGGAAACGGAAGAAACGGTCGAGGCTGACCCTGGCGGTTGGCGTCGACGAAGCCAAGCAACATGCGCTGCCACTCGTGCAGGTGGGCAAGGACGTCGCGCAGGTTTTTGTCCCGCGCCCAGTGGGCTTCTTTACCGATTTGAGTGATGCTGGGATCAAAATTCGTATGCTGATCGTCGGAACTCATGCCCTCAATGAGGCTGTCCAGTTTCGCATACTGCGCCTCGGCGGCATCCAATAGTTCAGTTTTCGTCTTCGGTCTCGGCACGCCACTAATTGTCTCACAGCAGGAAAGCAGATGAAAACCTATGGCGAAAGACGGAACGAACCGGGGTGGCCGCCGTGTGCGGGCAGGTGCGAAACCCGATCCGCTGAATGCGAAGCTCGCAGCTGGCCGCCCAGCCACGCGGCTTGATGATCCGCTGGGTGAGCCGTTTGACTTTGAAGGCTCAGATATCGGGGATGGTGCGGTGCTTGCTGGTGAGGTGATGCCGGAGCCTGCCGAGTATCTGTCGGAGATTCAGCGTGATGGTAAACCCCTCGGCGCTGACCTCGTCTACCGAGAAACATGGCAATGGCTCGATCAACGTGGCTGTTCCCAGTTCGTCGCACCGCGCTTGATCGAATCCTATGCGCAGGCGTTCGCGCGTTATGTGCAGTGTGAACAGGCGATCTCCAAGTTCGGCTTGCTCGGCAAACACCCAACCACAGGGGCTGCGATCGCATCCCCGTTCGTTGCTATGTCCCAGTCTTTCGGGAAGCAAGCGAACGTGTACTGGTACGAGATTTACGAGATAGTGCGCGCCACCTGCACCAGCGACTACTCAGGTTCGGCGCCGGGTGATGACGTGATGGAGCGCCTGCTGCAAGCCCGCTCCTAACACCCCTTTGATTCTCGTGTGCCTGCCCGAGATGGGTGGGCACTTTTCTATGCCTTGATTCTTCGGAAAGTGAGTATGTATGTCTACGAAGACTGCTGAGGCCGTGTGTATCGGCCATCCCGATAAGCTCTGCGATCTGATCTCAGACACAATCCTTGACGACATTCTCTACGAGGACCCAGCCGCACGCGTTGCAGTAGAAGTGATGGCATCTGGCCGCAGGATCATTGTGACTGGCGAGATCACTTCGAAGGTTCGTCCGCGTATTCGTGAGTCGGTGCGTTACGCGCTGGTGAAGGCGGGTTATGTGCCGTGGAAGTTCCTCGTTTTCGTCTGGACACGCCGCCAATCCCCAGACATCAACGCAGGGGTTTCCAAGTCCTTGGAGGCTCGCTTCGGAGACACGAGTGAGTTTGCGTTGCAGGGCGCTGGCGATCAAGGCACCGTCTACGGATACGCCACCAACGAAACCCCGCAGCGTTTGCCATTGCCGCTCGTACTCTCGCATGAGATCTGTGGGCGTCTTGATGACGCCCGCAAGGACGGCACGATCAGCGGTATCAAGTCCGATGGTAAGGCGCAGGTGACGGTTCGCTACGACGCCGCCGGACAACCCGTAGCAATCGAAACCGTCGTGGTGTCGATCCAACACGAGAAGATCAAGGATCTGGACGAGCTTGCGGCTGAGGTCAAAACACTGATCGTCGCACCCGCGTGTAAGCCGTATCTGCCAATTAGCGCTGACACCAAGATTCTGGTGAATCCCTCGGGCTTGTTTACGGTGGGTGGTTCAAAGGCAGACACGGGGCTCACTGGTCGCAAGCTGATGGTTGACACTTACGGCGGTCTCGCCCCACATGGTGGTGGTGCGTTCTCAGGCAAGGACGCCTCGAAGGTTGACCGCTCGGGTGCCTATATGGCGCGCTTGATAGCCAAGACCATCGTCGACGCACGGTTGGCCGTCGAGTGCCAAGTGAGCATTTCCTATGCGATTGGGAAGGCTGACCCGCTCGCCTTTACCATCGACACCCGCGGCAGTGGTGAATACTCCGACGAGATCCTCGCTAAGGCCGCAGCCGAGGTGTTTCCGCTACGCCCCGGTGGAATTATCGATGCTTTGAATCTTCGCAAGCCTGGTTTTACAAGGTACTCGACCTACGGACATTTCGGCTATCCCGGTCTGCGCTGGGAGAACTCGTTCGCTCACGTCGACGCATTAAAGAAGGCGGTGACTACACATGCTCATGAAGCCAATGCCCATTAGTGAACTCAAGCCCGCTGACTACAATCCGCGTAAAGACCTCCAGCCCGGTGATCCTGAGTATGAGAAGCTCAAGCGATCCTTGACCGAGTTCGGCTACGTCGAACCCGTCATCTGGAACTCCACCACTGGTCATGTCGTTGGTGGTCATCAGCGTTTGAAGGTGCTCGAAGATCTAGGCCACACGGACGTGGACGTGATCGTCGTGGAGCTCGATGAGACCCGCGAGAAAGCACTCAACATCGCGCTCAACAAGATCAGCGGCGAATGGGACAACGACAAACTCGCCCTCCTCATCGCCGACCTCGATGCTTCGGATTTCGATGCTGAACTAACTGGCTTCGACGACGCCGAAATCCAGCAGTTGATCGGCTCCTTGGATGAGGGCGAGGTTGAGGACGACGACTTCGACCTTACCGCCGCCCTGGAGGCCGCCGCGTTCGTGGAGCGCGGGGATATCTGGACGCTTGGCCGCCACCGACTCGTGTGCGGGGATGCCACCTCGCAAGCAGACGTCGAGGTGCTCATGGATGGCACGCGCGCCAACCTTGTGCTCACGGACCCGCCGTACAACGTGGCGTTCGAATCGTCTGATGGCTTGTCGATCCGCAATGACAAGATGGGTGCGGACGCGTTCTACGAGTTCCTGCTCGCCGCTTTCACCCAGATGGCGGAAGTGTGTGAGAAGGGCGCATCCGCGTATGTGTTTCACGCCGACACCGAAGGATTGAACTTCCGTCGCGCCTTTCAAGACGCAGGCTTCAAGCTCTCCGGCTGTTGTATCTGGGTCAAGGACTCTCTGGTACTGGGGCGATCCCCATACCAGTGGCAGCACGAGCCGATCCTTTACGGCTGGGTAAAGACGGGTAAGCACAAGTGGTACGCCGACCGGAAACAAACCACGATCTGGAACTTCGCCAAGCCACGCCGCAACGCCGACCACCCAACCAGCAAGCCACTGGACTTGTTGGCGTATCCGCTTCAGAACTCCACCCAGGCGAACGCGATCGTGCTCGACACGTTCGCGGGCTCCGGCTCCACGCTCATGGCAGCTGAGGCAACCGACCGCATCTGCTACTGCATGGAGTTGGACGAGAAATACGCCTCGGTGATCCTGCGCCGGTATGCCGAACACACCGGGGATGCAGCAGGAATTACCTGCCTACGAGACGGCAAGGAATACACGTATCTCGATCTGGTGAAAGAAGTCGATCGCCCCAAACAGAAAGGCTAACCCTTGACACAAACTTTAAGGCTCGGCTCGCTTTTTGATGGCTCAGGAGGATTCCCACTCGCCGCAACCAAGATTGGCATAGTGCCGGTGTGGGCGAGCGAGATTGAGCCCTTCCCGATCCTGGTCACCACCACGCGTTTGCCACACATGCAACACCTGGGCAACATCTGCGACATTGACGGCAGTCAGCTAGAGCCGGTGGATGTGGTCACGTTTGGTTCTCCTTGCCAAGACCTGTCGGTGGCAGGTAAAAGGGCAGGTTTAGCTGGCGAGCGCTCGGGTCTATTCCACCAAGCCGTCAGAGTCATCAGAGAAATGAGAAAGGCAAGTCATGGTCTATATCCAAGATTCGCTGTTTGGGAAAACGTGCCCGGAGCTTTCTCCTCCAACAAAGGCAATGATTTCCACCAAGTGCTACGCGAGCTTATCGCCATCATGGACGAAAAAGCAGCAGCTAACCTACCTCGAGCTGACAAATGGCAAAAAGCTGGGGCGGTCGTGGCAGACCAATGGAGTATTGCGTGGCGAGTATTGGACGCGCAATTTTTCGGAGTACCCCAACGACGTAAAAGAATCTTCCTTATCGCAGATTTTGCAGGCCAAGGTGCCGGACACATACTCTTTGAGCCCACGTGCCTGCGAGGGAATCTTACGCAGGGCTGCGGTAAGAGGCAAGCCGCTACCTCCAATCCTCGAGCAGGCACTCACGAGGCAAGCAAATCCTTAGATGTGTTCGCCTTGCGGATGCGCGCAGGTAAATCGGGTGGCGGTAAAGGCCCGCTCGTGCAAACAAATCTGTCGGGCACGCTCGGATGCAGTAACGACCAGAGTATTATTGAGCCGCTATTGTTTGACCATCATCCTCATGATGCCAGAGTGGGCGGACCATGCCAGATAGCGCCAACCGTGACCGCTCGTTACAGCACTGGAGGAGGTAATACTCCCATCATCGCTACCGCCTACGGTTTTAATGCGTTACATGAGGGACGCGGCGCGGCAGTGGGCAGGTACGGTTATTCAACCGAGGTATCCAAGACGCTCGATACGTCAGGGATAGCTCCGACCTGTAACCAAGGCGGCATCGCCATCGTCGAACCTGACGTTGTGAGCGCCTCGAAGGCGGACTTCTTCTGCCGAGGAAACGTGAATGTTGCTGGTGCCCTGTTGGCTTCGGATTCGACCGAGCCGCCCCTGGTCACCGACCCTTGCGTGCCTGACTATCGCGTGAGGCGCTTAACCCCGACTGAGTGTGCCCGCCTACAAGGATTCCCGGATATTTGGACAGACGGACTCGCCATCGAGAACCCGAGCGAAGACGTGCTGGATTATTGGTGGCAGGTCTGGGCCAGCTGGGGCAAGGTACAAGGATTGAAAAAACCTAAAACCCGCAACCAAGTACGCAAATGGCTCGCAGCCCCGGTGACAGATCGGGCGTTATACAAGCTGTGGGGAAACGGGATAGCTTTGCCGTGCGCCGAATTTGTGCTTTCCCATATAGCGGCCGAGGCCACTAAAACTCCTTGATTTTAAGGCGAAAATGACTGGATAAGCCCGCGAATCTATGGCTGTATGTACATGACCAGACAAAACACAAGAAAGAAGGTTTGGTGATGATGGGACAGCTATGTGTTGATCTAGAAGAAATCGAAAACCTCGGCAAGGGGGATAAATAGCGATGAGTAGCAAGCAAGACCCTGGCTACGGGCTGGTGATCACTTTGCCGACCATTCTTGATGAACGTGAACTAGACAGACTGGTTGAACTTGTCAATGCAAAGTCAGACCTTATCTCCAAAAGCCTGGGAGCCAGCCATTTGAGCATCAGATCCACCGAGGAAGGCGTGAGTTTTCCTTGGTGGGATAAGCTCCCGGAGTTCGAGAAGATCACAGCCTACACCGAGTTCTTAACGGAGCTGGTCGCATACGCTAAACGGATCCGCCGCACGGTCGCTCGCAGTGCGAGCCAGGTAAGTAATGAGAAGTATGAACTGCGCTCCTTGCTTTACCGCATCGGACTTAGCGGTAAAAAGAATGCTGAGGTTCGCAAAATCCTGCTTAAGCCGCTCTCGGGTAATTCTGCGTGGAAAACCCCGCCACTGATAAACACTAACCAAGAGATGTAAAACACTATTTATGAGGCAAAATAGGCGACAAAATAACTGGATAAGTAGGCGGGTCTATGGCTGTATATACATACCGAAACGGTACACAACAGATAAGGAAACAGCCATGAACACCACAAAGGTCACCAGCGAAACCCTCCAGATGCGCGTCGATTCCTACGGGACGGTTCTTGCCTACGCCAACTACACGCTAGCAAGTTTTGCTACCTGGACCAAGGCTGAAGGCTTTGGCAACAACGCCCAAATCTACCGGTTGATGGAAGAACCCGTCAGCGGTTTCGGGTCTAACTCGAAAGGCCGCGCAGAATGCGAACTCAAACTCATCGTTGAGTCAGACCACCTTTTCGCTGACGCTGGACATGCGATCGCCTGGGCGTTAGCTAATCTGCCTAAAGCCTAGCCCCGCCGGGCCTGAGGGCACCTGCTATCGCCGGTAGCAACTGATTTTTTAACCAACAGAAGGTAACTGATTCGTATGCGTGAGCTAGCTGAATATCGCCCGACCCGGTTCATGGCTGAAAGCTCGCGCTATGACAAGCGCCGAGCCGACTTTGCGGTCGCGTTCATCCAAGCTTTAAAGCATACGAAAGGCCGGTGGGCAGGAAAACCTTTTAAGTTGATTGATTGGCAAGAACAAATCATTCGCGACCTTTTCGGGACGGTCAAACCGGACGGGTTTCGCCAATTCACTACGGCTTACGTGGAGATCCCGAAGAAACAGGGCAAGAGTGAACTTGCCGCCGCCGTCGCACTCTTACTCTGTTGCGGCGATGGCGAGGAACACGCTGAAGTGTATGGGTGCGCTGCCGATCGGCAACAAGCATCCATCGTGTTCGAAGTGGCAGCCGACATGATCCGCATGAGTCCAGCGCTGTCCAAGCGTGTCAAGATTCTTGCCTCGCAGAAGCGAATCATCTATAAGCCCACCAACTCCTTCTACCAAGTCTTGAGTGCGGAGGCGTATTCGAAGCACGGATTCAACATCTCCGGCGTGGTATTCGATGAGCTACACACCCAACCCAACCGGGCGCTCTTCGACGTGATGACGAAAGGCAGTGGGGATGCGCGCACCCAGCCGCTGTACTTCTTGATCACGACAGCGGGTACCGATACGCATAGCATTTGTTATGAGCAACACCAAAAAGCCCAAGACATCCTGGATGGCAAAAAGCACGACCCCACGTTCTACCCGGTGATCTATGGGGCGGCGCAAGATGATGATTGGACCGACGAGGACGTGTGGCATAAGGCTAATCCGAGCTTAGGGATCACTGTCCCGATTGAGAAAGTCCGCCAAGCCTGCACCTCGGCCAGGCAGAATCCTGCTGAGGAGAACACGTTCAGGCAGTTGCGTTTGAATCAGTGGGTCAAGCAGTCGGTGCGGTGGATGCCCATGCACGTCTGGAACCAAAACAACACCCCAGTAGGCTTAGCGGAGCTTGAGGGGCGGGTGTGTTACGGCGGGCTTGATCTTGCCTCGACGACGGATATCACGGCGTTCGTGCTCGTGTTCCCACCCGAAACCGGTGACGAGCGGTATGCGATTGCGCCGTGGTTTTGGATACCCGAAGACAACCTCAAACTAAGGGTTGCCCGTGATCACGTGCCCTACGACCTGTGGCAACAGCAAGGCTTCCTGCAAACCACGGAGGGCAACGTCGTCCATTACGGCGCGATCGAAGCCTTCATCGAGCAACTCGGTGAACGCTTCGATATTCGCGAGATTGCTTTCGACCGGTGGGGCGCAGTCCAAATGAGCCAAAACCTCGAAGCCTTAGGTTTCACCGTCGTTCCCTTCGGGCAAGGCTTCAAAGACATGAGCCCGCCCTCGAAGGAATTGATGAAGCTGGCGCTTGAAGGACGCCTTGCTCATGGTGGGCACCCGGTCCTGTCGTGGATGGTTGACAACATTCACGTACGCACCGACCCAGCAGGCAACATCAAACCCGACAAACAAAAATCCACCGAGAAGATTGACGGCGTGGTCGCAACCATCATGGCACTCGACCGCGCCATCCGAAACGGCAGCGGGCATGTCAGCGGCAGTGTTTATGACGAGCGCGGCCTACTCGTGCTGTGAGCACGCTCATGGATGAACGCGCCGATGCCTGTGCCGATCAGTCCCAAGATCGAGTAGGCGACGCCGTAGATGAGGGCTGAATCGTTGTAGTACACGAACAGTGTGGTCAAGAACCCTGCGAACGGGGCCAGTAGCCACCACCAGCCGAACCCGTGGCATGCCCCATCGATAACGCTCAAAACGATGGTGAGTAGTGGAAACGCGAGGAAGAGCAACGCGATGAACCACTTGGCGTTGGGATCGCTCAGACTGTTGATCCACATGGAAATGAGCGGCAACAACCAAAATGCCGCTAGCAGGACACTCATCAGTGCCCACGACTGTTTTGAGGGCGCTTTCATATTCCAATTTTACATGTGAAAGGACACCGCATGGGTTTTCTGAATTGGCTGCGTGGCGACACCACTCGCAACGCCACCGATCATGCAATCGGTACGGGCTATAGCTTCTTTTTCGGAGCGACCTCGTCTGGTCGTCCGGTGACTGAGCGTTCAGCGATGCAGATGACGGCGGTGTATTCGTGCGTGCGGATTTTGGCTGAGGCGATAGCCGGGCTACCACTGCACGTATACCGTTACAAGGACGGTGGCGGCAAGGAAAAAGCCCTCGACCACCCCTTATACCCGCTGTTGCATGATGAACCTAACCCCGAGATGACATCCTTCGTGTTCCGAGAAACCCTCATGACCCACTTGCTGCTCTGGGGTAATGCGTTTGCGCAAGTGATCCGCAACGGCCGCGACGAAGTCATCGGCCTGTATCCACTCATGCCTAACCGGATGACCGTAGGCAGAGATGAGTTTGGGCGGCTGTATTACGAGTATCAGCGGACATGGGACGAACCAACAGGAAGGTTCGAAACCGTCACGCTGGCCGCCCGCGACGTGTTGCATATTCCAGGTCTGGGTTTTGACGGACTGGTTGGTTATAGCCCGATTGCAATGGCAAAGAACGCCATCGGCTTGGCGCAGGCTACCGAGGACTACGGGGCGAGCTTTTTCGCTAACGGTGCCGCCCCTGGTGGTGTGCTCGAGCACCCGGGCACGATCAAAGACCCCGCGCGCGTCAGGGAGTCCTGGCAGTCCACGTTCGGCGGAGCGAGGAACGGCAACAAGATCGCTGTGCTCGAGGAAGGCATGAAATACACGCCCATCTCCGTCAGCCCAGAACAAGCTCAATTCCTTGAAACGAGAAAGTTTCAGATCAACGAAATTGCTCGAATCTTCCGTATTCCGCCACACATGATCGGCGACCTCGAAAAGAGTTCCTTTAGCAATATTGAGCAGCAGTCGTTGGAGTTTGTGAAGTACACGCTCGATCCGTGGGTGATCCGCTTCGAACAAGCCATCACCAAAACACTCCTCAGCCCGCGTGAAAAACCACAGATCTACGTGAAGTTCAACCTCGAAGGACTCCTGCGTGGGGATTACGAATCCCGAATGAATGGTTATGCGGTGGCAAGGCAAAACGGCTGGATGAGCGCCAACGATATCCGCGAACTAGAAAACCTCGA
This sequence comes from Varibaculum massiliense, assembly GCF_900106855.1. Classification (NCBI taxonomy): domain Bacteria; kingdom Bacillati; phylum Actinomycetota; class Actinomycetes; order Actinomycetales; family Actinomycetaceae; genus Varibaculum; species Varibaculum massiliense. Next base: position 1,783,390 of record NZ_FNWI01000004.1, read on the forward strand.
CCGCATCAGCATCGAGGCAGGCGGCGACCTCTACCTAGTCAACGGCAATATGCTCCCGCTCAGTCTCGCAGGGGCATACGCGCAGACAACCGAGTCTGAACCGGCTGAGGAACCTATGAGTGAAGCTTCTGTAAGGAGGAGGATATGATACGTTTTTGGAACTGGCTCACACCAGAGCCATCAACTGACCCGGACGCAGATGCAGTCCGGGTTTTGCGCATTAGCGGCACGATCGCTGAAGAATCCTGGTTCGATGACGATGTCACGCCGGGAATCTTCGCTAGTGAGTTGAATGCTGGGTCTGGGCCGGTGACTATCTGGCTCAATTCGCCTGGTGGTGATGTTGTGGCTGCGGCGCAGATCTACAACATGCTCATCGACTACCCAGGCACAGTCACCGTCAATATCGATGGCATCGCCGCATCTGCTGCGTCTGTGATCGCAATGGCAGCATCCACCGTGGCTATGAGTCCGGTGTCGATGTTGATGATTCACAACCCTGCGACGATGGCGGTTGGCGATAAGGACGAACTCGCACGTGCGATGTCGATGCTTGATTCGGTCAAAGAATCGATCCTGAATGCGTATCAGGAGAAGACGAACCTGAGTCGGGCGAAGCTGTCCAAGCTCATGGATGCTGAGACGTGGATGGATGCTCGGGCCGCGATCGATATGGGTTTCGCCGACGAACTCTTGACAGGCGAACGCAACCCGGCCTTCAACGTTAAGCCGGACGAAGAACTAGAAGACGATGAGGACGAAGTCGACTCCCCAGACGAACCCGATGACGAGGGCGAAGAGTTGAAGCGTCCGCCGTTCTCACCCAAGAACGCAGGACTTGGCACGGTGTTTTCCCGCCGCGCAGCCGAGCAAAAACTCGTCGCGCATCTGACCGCCACATCACCGCCGCCGAGGCCGGTGCGACCACCACGCCCAACCATTCAACCCGCTGTACCTCTTGGTCGGCGGGTTCTTGATTTGTACGCCGAACTAGCGAACCAACCCCACTGAAAGGACCAATATCCATGTCTACTTCACTTTCTGTTTCTGATCTTCGCACCAAGCGCGCAGATGTTTGGGAGAAGGCGAAGGCCTTCCTCGATGAGCGCCGCTACACCAGCACCGGTTGCCTGTCTGCTGAAGACGATCGGGCTTACGCGAAGATGGAGGCCGAAATCGACCAGCTCACCAACGAGATCGCACGCTCTGAACGTGCCTTGCGCCGCGACGCCGACCTCGCTAAGGCAACCAACGCACCGCTGACCTCAATGCCAGGCATCAACCCCGACAATGACGAGGTCAAACCCATGACCCCACGCGCGACCGCCTCCTATAAGCGAGCGTTTTGGGATGCGATGCGGCTTAACGCTTCTCCGATGGAAGTACGCAACGCCCTGTCCGAGGGTGTCGATACTGAGGGCGGCTATCTGGTGCCTGATGAGTTCGAACGCACGCTGATCTCCTCACTTGAAGATCAGAACATCATGCGCTCCCTGGCCAAGGTCGTTCAAACCACCAGCGGGGATCGGAAGATCCCGGTCGTCTCCACGCATGGCACTGCCGGGTGGCTCGATGAGGGCAAGCCGTATACGGAATCTGATGAAGCCTTTACTCAGGTCACTTTGTCGGCGTTTAAGCTCGGCACCTTCCTCAAAATCAGCGAAGAGCTACTCAATGACAGCGCGTTTAATGTCGAGCAGTACCTGGCGGCGGAGTTTGCTCGCCGTATCGGCGCGGCTGAAGAAGAAGCCTTCCTCACCGGGGACGGTAAGGGTAAGCCGACCGGCATCTTCGCAGCCTCTGGCGGCGGACAAAATGCTGTAACGACAGCCAAGGCCACCGACATTACCGCTGATGAGCTCATCGACCTGCACTATTCCCTGCGCGGCCCGTACCGCAAGAACGCGGTATGGCTGATGAACGACTCGACCGTGAAAACCATCCGGAAGCTCAAGGATGGTAACGGCCAGTACTTGTGGCAGCCAGCGTTGACTGCTGGAACGCCGGATCTGGTTCTTGGCCGCCCCATCCACACATCCACGTTCATTCCGGAGATTAAGTCGGGGGCTAAGAGCGTAGCCTTCGGTGACCTGTCGTATTACTGGATCGCCGACCGACAAGGCCGCTCCTTTAAACGGCTGAACGAATTGTTCGCCACCACCGGACAGGTCGGATTCCTCGCATCCCAGCGACTGGACGGCAAACTCGTCCTACCCGAAGCGGTCAAGCTGCTCACCCAAAAGACCACCGCATAACCCCGGCGACAGTGGAAGGAGGTGGTCGCAATGACCACGGTTGATTTGGTTGCGCAGGTGAAGGCGAACCTGCTCATCACCTTCGACGATGACGACAAGCTGATCGGCGCGCTGATCAATGCGGCCACCTCCTACGCCTGCTCCTTCCAACACTTGCCCGAAAACCACTACGAAACACACGAGATGTCTGGGGCAACCAGGCAGGGCATTGTCATGCTCGCCAGCCATTTCTATGAGTCTCGTGATGGTTCCACGGCAGGTTTCTGGTCCGATAAACCAGATGCGGCGCGGGCGGTGTGGAACGCGGTGAACAATCTGCTGCGTCTGGACCGGGATTGGAAAGTCTAAGGAGAACAACTCATGGCTTCTTTGGGATCCATGCGCACCACCATCGACCTTATACAGCCAACGGTTATCCGCGATAAGGCGGGGTTCACCACCACGCGCGACGAAGTGCGAGCAACCGTGCGAGCGCAGATCGAGGTCCGACACGCATCGAGCGCGTGGGTGAACCGGGCAGCGTACTCAAAGGCCGATGTCCTCTTCCGCATCCGTACCATCCCCGGACTATTCGTGACCACGAATATGGAGATCAGTGAACCAGGCGGGCGGTATGTGATCGACGCAGTCGAGGTGATCGGCCGGTATGTCGAGATTCTTGCCCACCAGACCACGCCCGAAGGAGAGGCCCATGGCTAGAGTCCAGATTCGCCTGCCTAACGCGTTCATTGATTCTCTTGATGCTGCGAGCCGTGTGCTGGAGTCTTCGGCTGATGAGGTGCTTGAGGCAGGAGCAGCCGTGGTCGAGCCGCGCATGCGAGCAAACCTCACCAGTGCAATCGGACGCGCCACCAAGCAGCCCTCGCGTTCAACAGGACAACTACTCAGCGCTTTGGGCACAACGGGCGTGAAGGTGAACTCGAAAGGTGATCACAATATTAAGGTCGGCTTTGCTGAGAACCGCCGCGACGGTAGAGCGAATGCGTTGATCGCGAACGTCCTCGAACACGGCCGTAGTAATCAGCCCGCGCGCCCATTTCTTGCACCCACACGGTCGCAAACAAGGCGTGGTGCGATCGAAGCCATGAAGGCGGCGCTCACAGCGCGCATTGAGCAGGTGGGGCCATGAACACATTATTGGAACAACTCTCGATGATCGCTGACAAGCTCGGGCTGCCGTTCGAAGTCGGCCTCTACACGACGACGCCTGTGCCGCAGACGTACCTGGTGGCAACCCCGCTGACAGACATGTTCGACGTGTTCGCAGACAATCAACCCAGTATCGAGGTTGAGGAAGTTCGCCTCGCACTTTTCACGAAATCTAACTATCTCGACCTGCGCAACCTCATTACTCGCGCCCTGCTCGACGCAGAACTAACCATCACTGGCCGTAGCTATGTTGGCTTTGAAGCTGATACCGGATTCCACCATTACGCGATAGACGTCGCAACCCACCACACCTACAGATAAGGAGAATTTCTCATGGCGACTATTGGCTTAGACAAGCTCTACTACGCCACCATCACCGAAAACCCCGATACGGGTGAGGAAACCTACGCCAAACCCAAACCGCTGGCCAAAGCCATCTCGGCCGAGCTCTCCGTTGAGGTGGCTGAAGCGATCCTGTACGCCGATGACGGGCCGAGTGAGATCGTCAAAGAATTCAAATCCGGCACCCTGACCCTCGGCGTCGACGACCTCGGCGGCGAAGCGGCAGCCGCGCTGACGGGTGCGACCGTGGACTCCAACGGCGTGCTCATCTCTGCCTCCGAGGATGGTGGGGCTCCGGTGGCGATTGGTTTCCGCGCAGCACGCTCCAACGGTAAGTATCAGTATTTTTGGCTCTACCGGGTCAAGTTCGCCCTCCCAACAGAAACGCTGGCCACCAAAGCCGACTCGATTACGTTCTCGACCCCGAGCATTGAGGGCACGATTTTGCGGCGTAACAAGCCAGATGCGAAGGGGCGTCATCCGTGGAAGGCCGAAGTGCTAGAGGGCGCAACCGGGGTCAAGCCTGAGACGATCACGAACTGGTATGCCCAAGTCTACGAACCCGCCACCAGCTAACGAGCAAGGAGTACCAAGCGATGACCTGCAAGAAGAAAACTGAATCTGTTGTGGAACTAGGGCGCTCCGCCACTGTCACCATTGGCGGGGAGGACTACGAGCTCGTTCTCACCACGAAAGCCACACGTCTGATCGCCGAGCGCTATGGCGGCCTCGAACACCTGGGTAACGCCCTCGAAACGTCTGATGATTTGGGCAAGACGCTCGGTGAGGTGATTTGGCTAATCACGCTGCTGGCCAACCAGTCCATCCAGATCCACAACCACCGCCACCCAGACGACAAGCGCCCAGAGCTGACCGAGGACGAGGTCGAACTACTCACTGTGCCTGCCGATCTGGCGGACTATCGTGGCGCGATCGCCGAAGCTCTCCAGCGCGGCACACGCCGAGACATCCTTACCGAGCCAGCCCCAAAAGCACCAGAAGCGGACGGATAGTCGACAACGATCAGGCTGTGTTCACGCGGCTGACGTATATCGGAATGGCCCACCTTCACCTATCACGGGTAGAGGTGGGCTTAACCGTGTTCGGGGAACTGTTGGATCTGGTCGACTGCTGGCGGTTAGAAACCGGCAGAGCACAGCCGCTACGTCAATGGTTCATCGACGACGTCATCCCCGCTGGGATTTAGCAATTTCGATGTGACATGGGTAAATCGTTCACGAGACGATGGAATTCCTTACGCGCTGCATCCTCGATTTCGTCCCAAGTAAACAAATCCTTGAGGTACTTGCAGCGAGAAGTATTCGTCTCCATCTCAAGCATGTGTTTCAATGCTTGCTTGTCGTTTTGTAGGAGGCCCAACGCTTCGAGAATCCACAAGCGAAGCTCAGGTCGTTGAGTGAACGAATGGCCTTCCCAAACCTTTCGAGCCAAGAGTTCCTTATAACTTCGCTTTACGTTGTCTCTCCTTGCAGTTTCAAAATCAAAGTATTCCTTCGATAGAAAAACTGACGAAGCGTGAGTTCGGATCGAGAACCACCAGCGGCTCTCATCTGGTTGAGGGAAACACGTCTCGAAGGCATCAGCAAGCGGCGTAGGCCCTTTTAGCTCAGCTAGTACTGCACCGAAGTCTTCCGCACTCATTCCCATAGGTTTCCCCCTTCACTTAGCAATTTGCTCCCTTTTCATTATCCCTTCGAGGAGGTGACCTTGTCATGGCTGACAGTTCGTTTGGTTTGAAGATTGGGCTTGAGGGTGAGCGTGAGTTCAAGCGCGCGATCACGGATATTAACCGTGAGATGCGAGTGCTCGGCAGTGAGATGAAGCTGGTGGCGTCCTCGTTTGATAAGAACGACAAGTCCGCCGAAGCCCTCACCGCCCGCAACCAAGTACTCGGCAAAGAAATCGAAGCTCAGAAAGCCAAGATCGAGACCCTGCGCGCCGCACTCGAAAACAGCGCTTCCTCGTTTGGTGAGAATGATTCGCGGACGAAGAATTGGCAGATCCAGCTCAACAACGCAGGCGCGGAGCTCAACCGGCTCGAAAGTGAACTCAAATCGAATAATGACGCCCTCTCTGATTTCGGGAACGAAGCAGACGGTGCCGGTGACGATGCTAAAGACGCCGCCAAGGACGCGGGCAAACTCGAGGGCGCGGTCGATGATCTCGGAGACGAGATGTACACCACCAGCTCCAAAACCCGCATCTTCGGCGACGTGTTGAAAGCCAACCTCGCCTCCGAAGCCATCATCGCCGGGGTCAAGGGTATCGGGCATGCGATCGCCTCGATCGGTCGCGGCATGGCCGGAGCCCTCAAAGAGGGCGTGGAGTACAACGCCCGCATGGAGCAATACTCGACCTCCTTCACCACGATGCTCGGCGATCAAGCCAAAGCCCAAAAACTCGTCAATGATCTGAAAGTACAGGCGGCAAAGACTCCGTTTGGTATGGAGGATCTTGCGGGCAACATGCAAACCCTCCTGAGCTTTGGCATGAGCTTGGAGGATGCGAAAAAGCACCTGAACGAAATCGGCGACATTAGCCAAGGTGACGCGGTGAAGATGGAGTCCTTGACACTCGCCTTCGCCCAAATGTCTTCGACCGGCAAGCTCACGGGGCAGGACTTGCTGCAGATGATCAACGCCGGATTCAACCCCTTAGAAGAAATCTCGCGTAAGACCGGCAAGAGTATTGGTGAACTCAAAGAAGATATGGCGAAGGGTGCTATTTCGGCTGATATGGTCGCTGACGCCTTTGCGTCTGCCACTAGCGAGGGCGGGCGTTTCTACGGGGCTATGGACGCCCAATCCAAGACCTTTAGCGGCCAGTTGGCGACGATGCAGGATGGGGTCGAGAACCTCAAAGGCCTCCTCGCAGGCGGATTCTCTGAGGCGTTGGCTGGGTCGGTGTTGCCGATGGTGAACGGCTGGATCGACGAACTCACGACAGCTTTTGAAGAAGGCGGAACACCCGCCCTCATCGACACTCTCGGTAGCGTATTGCAAGAAGCACTTGGTTTTATTGCTGAGCAACTACCTATGGTGGTCGAGACCGGCATGAGCATTTTGACCGCGCTCCTTGAAGGCATTATCAAGGTGTTGCCACAAGTGGCCGAGACGGCGGTGACGTTGATTATCGCTCTGGTCGAGGCAATCATCGAAGCGTTGCCGTCCCTGTTGGAGGCGGCAATACAGATCATCGCCACACTGGTCTCTGGTATCGGCGAAGCACTACCGGAACTGGTTCCTGCGGCGGTGGAGATGCTCATGGCTTTAGTGCAGGGGCTGGTCGATAACCTCCCGTTGCTTCTTGATGCGGCGTTGCAGCTCATCACCGGACTTACCGAAGGCTTGATCGCTGCCATTCCCGTGATCATCGAAGCCCTCCCACAGATCATCACCGGGATTGTCACGTTCCTTGTGGGGGCGATCCCGCAGATCATCGAAGCAGGAATCCAACTCTTAACGGCTCTGATCGGTGCATTGCCTCAGATCATCACAGCGATTGTCGCAGCACTCCCACAGATTATTACCGCGATCGTCAGCGGCGTGGTCGGCGCAATCCCGCAACTCATCGACGCAGGGATCCAGCTACTGACGGCTTTGATTGGGGCGTTGCCGCAGATCATTACGACTATCGTGGCCGCGCTCCCGCAGATTATCGGAGCTATTGTGTCGGCGATTGGTGGGGCGATCCCGCAACTCGTCCAAGCAGGCATCCAACTCTTGACCGCGTTGGTACGAAACCTGCCGCAGATTATTTCCACAATCGTCGCAGCAATCCCATCGATTATTTCTGGGATTGTGTCTGCTGTTGGTCAGGGCGTCTCAGCGATGGCCCAGGCGGGCAAAAACCTCGTCTACGGCCTGTGGAACGGTATCCAATCCTTAGCGGGGTGGCTGTGGAATTCGGTCTCGAACTGGGCATCAGGTATTTGGGACTCCATCACTGGCTTCTTCGGCATCCACTCACCGTCACGCAAGATGGCCTGGGCAGGACGGATGCTTGTCGAAGGCCTCGCAGGCTCCATCCGCACGGACGGCAACAAGGCTGTCACCGCAGCTTCAGGGCTCGCGCGCGACACGATAGACGCCTTCGCCGACCTTGAGGACGGGCTGGCCGTGCCGATCGAGGCGGTGGCAGACCTGCAAGTGCCGAGCGTTGACCTCACCCCACAACCCGTGACTGTATCTCAGCGAAGTACTGATGAAGCGGCAGAGCGTGTGGATGCCGCTGGGATCGTGGACGCAACGGCGAAACGCATCCTGTCCTCGCTGGACATTAGCGTGAAGCTCTCGGATGGGACGCTGGTTGGCAAACTCGCACCTGCTCTTGACAAACAACTCGCACGCCTCGATCGGCGGCAGACCGTGATGGCAGGAGGCTACTGATCATGTTTGGTTTCACGCTGAACAGCGCGGAGACTTCGGCGTCGCTCGGTCTGCGACTCACGGCGCCGGTGGCGATTCCCGCAGCCGTCCGTGCGGTGGATGATATTGAGGTCGAAGGCAGAGCAGGAACCCTCACGCGCTTCACGGGCTGGGAGGATACCGAGATCGAGCTTGAGCTCGCCGTTCCTGTTCGTGACGGGCTCCACCAGTATCGGCAGGCTGCTCACGAGCTGACGGGCTCTTCGACGATTGAGTTGACTGCCGAGCCTGGTGTTTACCGCAAGGTTAAGCACTGCGAAGTGAGCGAACTGCGCCGGGAGCTATCGGGGTGGGGGTTCTTCACCGCGCGGCTCACCTGCCAGCCCTTCACTTACCTGACCGAGGGATTGAATCCAGTAACGCTCACTGCATCTGGGACGATCACGAACCCCGGCCTACTCGATGCGGATCCGATCATCACCGTTACTGGCACCGGAACGTTGTCTTTGACGATCAATGCGCGCGTCTATCACGTGAATTCGCCAGCAGGTTCCGTCACGCTCGACAGCGAACGCCTCGTCGCACACGCCCACGGGAAAGTCCAGACCGATGCGCTCACCGAAACCTTCCCGACCTTCAAGCCTGGGATCAATCGCCTCACGCTCGGCGCGGGTATTTCGAAGATCGTGATCACGCCGAACTGGCGCAACCCCTAACACCCAACTCACGCAAGTTCCGATGGCCATCCCTTCGTGGGGTGGCCAAATTGTTTTGTTTGGAAGGCCTCTCATGATTACGGTTCACGACCGCACCGCCACGACATTCACCACCACCGGACTCGGCGTGCTCGACCGGGAAATCATCAACCCGATCGTGGTTGAGGAACTAGGTGGCGAATTCTCACTGACCTTCACCTACCCAGCAGACGGTCCTGCAGCACAGAACCTTACGCTTGAGAACATTGTGGCAGCGCCCGTGCCAGGGCTGGAGCAACGGCAGGGGTTCCGCATCAGCGAGATCGCCACCACGCTTGACGGCATGCTCGAAGTGACGGCGTTTCACGTGTTCTATGATCTGGCGGCGAACCTCATCGCCGACACCTACGTGGTCAACAAAACCGCGAAAGGCGCACTGACCCAGATCCTTGGGGCGGCAAACACTAAGCACGGGTTTACTGCTACCTCCTCGGATACGGTGACCAGGGCATCGGCGCGGATAGTGCGCATGCCCATCGCCGCCGCTCTCATGGATGCGGGCGAGGACAACACGTTCGCTGCGCGTTGGGGCGGCGAGATTACGCGTAATAATTGGCTGATCCATCACACGCCCATGCGCGGAGCCAACCACGGGGTGGTCATCCGTGATCGGAAGAACCTCACCGGCTTTGAATCATCCATTGACTTCTCAACAGTGGCGACGCGGATTCTGCCAGTCGGATACGACGGCCTACTCCTACCCGAACTGTATGTCGATAGTCCGAAGTTGGGTGATTATGTGGTGCCGCGTATCCGCGTCATCCGCTACGGACAAGTCAAAGCCATCACCGACAAAGACAACCCGCGTGAGGGTGAACTCCCACTCGACCAAGCCCACTCTGAGCTGCGCCGACTAGCTGCAGCAGAATTCAGCGCAAGACATGTCGATGAGCTGTCGGGCTCGTATAAGGTGCGGTTCGTCGATCTCGCCACCACCCGTGAATACGCTGATCTTGCACGCCTGGAAACCGTCGAAATTGGCGACACCGTGACCGTCCGCCACACTGATCTTGGGATTGCGCTCACGGCACGGGTGGTCGCTTACGAATACAACCCGCTCACGCTCCAGTACATCTCCGTTGAGCTGGGTTCTACTGCTCGGAAGTTCACGTCTGTCACCCGGCAGGTCAAAACCGCCATCAATACGGCGGTGGCTGCGTCGGATGCGGCAGGATTCGCACTCGCTTCAGCGGATGGGAAGAACACCAACCACTACGGCAGCATCCAGCCCGCCAAGGCCAAGCTGGGTGACACGTGGTTCCGGCAAAATGGCGAACAGGTCGAGATCTGGATCTACCGGCTCACTGATACCGGGCAGCCCGGCTGGATAGCACTCGCCACCGATCTGAATCATGCCCAGCTCGGTGCGGAACTCGATGCCGCCCGCACACAAGTCGGCCACGCCCTGCTTGCGGCCCAGAATGCACAAAACGCCGCCGATGCTGTCGCCACTCAGATGGCGTCGGCGCAGGTGGAGATTGACCAGGCCAAGACCGCAGCCGCTGGTGCTACCCAGCTGGCGCAGGACGCCCACGACATCGCGGTAACCTCGGATGGGCGGATCACGGTTGCCGTTGTTGACCCGAGCGTAGCGGACGCGGCTGGCCGACCGGAGGGTGCGCTGTGGCAAGTGCGCGTCGACGGAGTGATCGCCCGCCAATACATCCTCACCAACAACCAATGGGAACAAACACCGGTCGGTGCCGCGATGATCGGGCCGAAAGCGATCAGCCAAGCACACATCGCAGACGCCGCCATCGGCACCGCACACATCGCTGATGCCGCGATCACCGACGCGAAAATCAGTTCACTGTCGGCAACCAAGATCACCAGCGGCTATCTCGCTGCTGGACGGATTGCTGCCGGCTCGATCACCTCCGACAAGCTGACGATCGCGAGTGGGTTCATCACCACCGCAATGATTGCCAACGCCGCGATCACGGACGCAAAGGTTGGCAGTCTATCGGCGTCGAAGATTACGACCGGTACCTTGTCGGCTGCACGCATCGCAGCAGGGTCCATTACCTCGGACAAGTTGACGATCGCTAACGGTTTTATCCAGTCCGTGATGATCAAGGACGCTGCGGTCACATCGGCCAAGATTGCTTCGCTGGATGCTGGGAAGATCACCACCGGCACGTTGTCGGCAGCTCGGATTGAGGCGCGCTCGATTACGGCAGACAAGCTCGCAGCCAACGCCATCCAAGTAGGTCTTGCCGGGTGGACGCAATCTATCCGCATCACCCCGTATCAGATCGCTTGGTATAACGGCTCCACGTTGGAAGGGACAATCTCCAGTTCCGGGATGAAATTCTGGTACGGCACCCGCTACATCGGGGAAATGGCACGCCGTGCCCACAAGGACAAGCCCGACGTGCAAGGCGTCGTCAACCAGGTCGCCTATCAAGGCGACTATGTGGCCTGGACATACCAGACGGTTTCCGGCGGCACCTACTACACCTGCCTCACCCTGGATCCGAAGGGACGCTTCTACGGCAAGGCCGGCATTCATCTCGGTGCTGACTTGCGCACCAACGGCTACAAGTTCTACACCACCGGCTCGCGCTACGTGACCTTGCAAGACTGCACGCTCACCGGGAAAGGCACCTACGCCGGGTGGGCGTCGAGCAATGGGCTGGCGAAGATCGTCTTCCACACCTACGACCTGATGGTCGTCACCAATGGGTCGTATTACAACATGACCCGCCTATTCGACCGCACCAAAGATTTGATGTCGCGGATGAACGCGATCCTCAGCCTGCTCAATCAGGGGTGGATCACATCCATCTCCGGAACCGGATCGAACATCACGTGGCGGTACTTCTCCAACACTGGATTATCGGCCATGTCCACCAACCTCGCATAAGTAAAAGGAAACACTGATGAAGATCAAGATCGCCAACCAGCACCTCCAACCCGTCGCCGAGCTACTCGCTGGGATGCCGCTCAAAGCCGCTCAATCTAGGGCGCGCTCCAAACTCCTCACGCTAGTGAAGGAAGCGATTGCTCGGTTCGGGGAGGACGAATACGACCTCGTCACCGAATTCGCAACACTTGACGATCAGGGTCGCCCAGTCTTTGGTGACGACGGCACCTTTGCTCTCGCTGACCCCGATAAAGCGAGTGAATTCCTCGAAGCTCGCCAGGCCCTGCTCGCGTCGATCGCTGAAGTATCTGGTCCGACCTACGACGGCCACGACAATGACGTGAAAACACTTCTTGATGGCTATGACGGTGAGCTGTCTGGCGAAACGGCCGAGGCCTACGACGTTCTCTACGACGCGATCACCAAGGACAACACATGAGCGCCGAAGAAGAAAAGAGCAAAGAACTCACCGAAGTCTCCGCTGATGAGTCAACGCCTGACGATGAGGTGCAGTTGCCGATCGTCCCAATTGAATCCGATACAACGCCTGCACCACCAGCAGAGGCCATCGAAACCCACGAACTCCCAGCACCCAAGGCGGCGTCCTTCGACTTGAGCCTGCCGATCTTGGAGGTCTTGACTGACCCGACTATGTAAATCGCTGCGCTACACCAATTTTTGATGCCTTCACCCCAGATGGGTGGGGGTATTTTTCATTTGCCCACCCACCCTGGAAGGAACACGCTTTATGTCTATTCACGCTATCTGGCACACCACCCAAGCAGGCCTCGCAGGCCTCGGCGCATGGCTCGCCGCCTACCTCAGAGGCCTCGACGGCCTCGTCTATGCCCTGATCGTCTTCGCTATCGCCGACTACATCACCGGGGTGCTCGCCGCCATCTCAGAGCGCCGCCTCTCCAGCGCAGTTGGTTTCAGGGGTATCAGCCGCAAGATCCTTATCTTCACCCTCGTCGGGCTCGCCCATTTGATCGACGTCCATATTCTCGGAGCGCCCGGCGTGCTGCGTGCGGCGGTCATTTTCTTCTACCTGTCCAACGAAGGCATCTCCCTGATTGAGAACGCCACCCGCTTGGGTCTGCCTGTGCCTGCCCAGATGCGTGGAGCTTTGGATGCGATCGCGAACCGCGCCGACACCAGACCCTCACTCACCGAAACGACCACTGAAAACACAAAGGAGATTCACTGATGAAGAATTGGCTCGCGCTTGAGGCTGACATCGACCTCATCATGAACAAGCACTACACACCCGGCAGGAACGGTAGACGGATCGATAAGGTCATCATCCACCACAACGCCGGAAACCTTACCATCAAGGGATGTTACGACGTCTGGCAAACCCGCCCAGCTTCCGCCCACTACCAAGTCCAATCCGACGGACGCATAGGTCAGTTGGTGTGGGACCGCGACACCGCCTGGCACGCAGGAAACTGGGTAGCCAACACCACCAGTATTGGCATCGAACACGCCGACATGACCAGTGATCCATGGACTGTATCCGAGGCGTGCCTTGATAACGGAGCACACCTCGTGGCCGCAATCTGTAAATTCTACGGTCTCGGCCGACCGGTCTGGGGGAAGAACGTGTTTGGTCACAAGAACTTCTCCTCGACCGAATGCCCAGCCTCGCTGGCAGGCAGTCAGCATGCCGCCTATATGGCTCGCGCACAGTCTTGGTATGACCAGATGACCGGCAACACCCCAGCACCAGCACCAGCACCAGCCACACCGGACATCGACGCTCTCGCCGATGCCGTGATCCGTGGCGACTACGGCAACGGTGAAGAACGTAAGCGTCGCCTCGGAGCCAACTACGCCGCCATCCAACAGCGAGTCAACGAAAAGCTCTCCGGCAACACGCCTGCCACGAAGCCCGCTGCACCCAACATCGATGCGCTGGCTGACGCCGTGATCCGTGGCGAGTACGGCAATGGTGAGGAACGTAAACGACGTCTCGGAAACCTCTACAGCGCGGTGCAAGCGCGCGTGAACGCCAAGCTCGGCTACTAACCACACGCGCCACTGTGCAACTTAGCCCCGCTGCTACCCGTCATGGGTGGTGGCGGGGCTTTTCGTCATTTTACGGGCGGATTTAACACATACGGGTTTGTCGGCAGTGGGGTGAAGGGAGTGACCCCACTGTGAAGAACATTGAAGAAGAACGTATCCGTAACCTGCGCACAGCAGGCTGGGGATATAAAGCGATTGCCGAGTTTTGCGCCTTGACCCGTGACCAGGTCCGTTCATACTGCACCAGCCGAAATCTCGAGGCCGGTTCAGTGGTGGCTCAGCGGGTGTGCCGCTGGTGTGCCAGCCCTATTCGGGGAGGTGCTCGGGCTCGGTTTTGCTCCCCCGCCTGCAGGCATAAAGCGTGGCGGGAACGGCAGAAAACCGAGCCAGTGCGCGAGCAGACCTGTGCGCACTGCGGGCACCGCTTCGTGATCGTGGACAAGCCAGGTCAAAAGTATTGCTGTCACGCCTGTTATGTGCGTGCTCGCTTTGGCACCCGAGGTGGGCGCTCATGAACACGCTCGCCACCACGGTTGATCAGATGACAAGGCCCGAGGTGTTCGCCCGAGAACTCGCCTTCATTACTGACGCTCACACGTTGAGCATGCTGGCAGGTCGAGGAGTGCTAACCCCCGCAGAGTATCGGCGTGTCTATCGGTTGTTGTTCCAGGCGTGGACGCCGATCTATCAACCACAGATTGTGGGCGAAACGACTGGATAAACACCTGGTTTAGAGCGTGTATAGACCTAACGCGAAAGGAGAAAACGTGGCACAAGTTAGTGTGGTGACACCAGTTCGGCCGCCGACCCCGAAACTGGTCAACGTGGCAGCATATACGCGGGTCTCAACCAACGCCGTCGAGCAGTTAGCATCCCTATCGGCGCAAGTGTCGTATTATTCGCGCCTGATCCAGTCCACGCCCGGATGGGCCTATGCGGGCGTGTTCACCGATGAGGGTATTACTGGCACTTCGATGAAATCCCGGCAAGGCCTGGCCGACCTGATGAACGCTGCCAGAGCAGGAAAGATCGATCTTGTGTTGTGTAAATCGATCTCGCGCCTTGCCCGCAACACTGTCGACCTGCTCGCTACGGTTCGTGAGCTGAAAGACCTTGGTGTGGCCGTGCGCTTCGAACGCGAACGCATCGACACCCTCAGCGCTGACGGAGAACTCCTGCTGACCTTGTTGGCGTCGTTTGCTCAAGAAGAATCACGTTCCCTGTCCCAGAACGTCAAATGGGCGATCCGTAACCGGTACAAGAACGGTGGAACAAACTCCTTCGTCGTCTACGGCTATAGCTGGGCAGACGGCGAGTTCACCATCATTGACGATGAAGCCAAGATTGTGCGCCTACTGTTTGCCAATTATCTCGATGGGATCAGCCCGGAAAAGACAGCCGCGATCCTCAATGGTCAAGGTGTACGTTCGCGCGGTGGAGGACGCTTCTACGGGTCAGTGTTTCGTCGCATGCTCGAAAATGAGCGCTACAAGGGCTGCCAGATGCTGCAGAAAATGTACCGCCCTGCGATCCAAGCACCCACACGTGCCCTCAATGACGGGGAGCTGCCGCGATACTGGGGTGAGCAAGCCCTCCCACCCATCATCGATAAGTCTGTGTTTGACGCGGTGCAAGCAGAAATCGCCTATCGGCGTGAGATTGGTCCGGCTGCGACCCCGTCAAAGAACACGGGCGTGTTCACTGGACGGATCTGTTGTGGCGCGTGTGGGAAGAACTATCAACGCAAAACCCGCACCTACAAGTCTGGAACCTCGTATAAGTTTTGGCGATGTTGGAGTGCCTGTACCGGGAACGGCAACCCCTGTAGGGGGCATAATCTGCGCGAAACGCTCCTCGAACACGCCTGCGCAGATGTGCTCGGCACCCAAAGTTTCGACCCTGTGTCGGTTGTTGAGCAGATCGTGATGATTGAAGCCTTCGAGCATCAGCTCACATTCCACCTCGCGGATGGAACTATGACGCCGGTGGGCTTAACCAGTGAGGGGAGGTTGGTGTGAGTCGCACGGTCACTGCGATACCCGCAACAAAGAAACCCGGAACTGTCACAACCCTGTCTGGTGTACCGGCACGCAGAAGGGTCGCCGCCTACGCGCGAGTCTCTACCGAGATGGAAGAACAAACCTCCTCCTACGAGGCGCAAATCGACTACTACACCACCTACATTCGCTCCCGTAATGATTGGCAGTTCGCGGGCATGTACTGCGACGAAGGTATCTCTGGCACCTCTATGAAGCGCCGTGAGGGATTCCAAACCATGATCGATGACGCCCTGGCAGGCAAAATCGACCTGATCCTCACCAAGAGTGTGTCCCGGTTTGCTCGCAACACGGTCGACTCCTTGACCACAGTCAGGAAACTCAAAGAAGTGGGAGTGGAGGTGTACTTCGAAAAGGAAAATATTTACACCTTTGACGCCAAAGGCGAATTGCTCATCACGATCATGTCCAGCCTGGCCCAGGAAGAATCCCGCTCTATCTCCGAAAACGTCACCTGGGGACACAGGAAACGTTTTGCCGATGGAAAAGTCATGGTGCCCTACAAGTCGCTGCTCGGATACAAGAAAGGAGCGGACGGCAGTCTCGTCATCGATGAAACCCAGGCACCGACTGTCCGGTTGATCTACCAGTTTTTCCTTGACGGGATGGCTATCAGTGAGATCAAAACCGAGCTCGCTGCCCGCAAGATTCTCACCCCGCGTGGGAAAGAAGTGTGGTCAACGTCGACAGTGCGTTCCATCCTGTCGAATGAAAAATACAAGGGCGATGCCCTGCTGCAAAAGACGTTCACCACCGATTTCCTTACTAAGAAGATGAAGGTCAACGAAGGCGAAGTACCCCAATACTACGTAACAGGCAATCACGAGCCGATTATTGCTCCGCGCATCTGGGATCAGGTGCAATACGAGCTCACCACCAGGCATGGCAACATATCGTCAGCAAAAGTCGGCTTATTCTCCACCCGGCTCAAGTGTGCGCAGTGTGGTGCATGGTATGGGCGTAAAACGTGGGCGTCGAACACGAAATACAAGTACACAGTCTGGCAATGCAACCACAAATACGCAGGCGAACACCCTTGCAGCAGCGCGACGGTGAAAGACGAACATATCAAGAACGCTTTCGTCCAAGCACTCAACCAACTGATCGCCCGCCAGCCACGGCAAAGCCACCTACTGCAAATCTTTGACTCCATGTTTGATACGAGCCGTATGGAAGAACAAGCCGCCGCTTGCCAAACAAAAATCGTGGAACTCACTGAGCAGATCGAAGCACTGATAGCCGAAAACCAGCAACGCGCGCTCGACCAAGACGCCTACCAAAACAAGTACACAGAGCTCGATACTGCCTACCGTAAGACACTCGCACGCAAAACAAGCCTAGAGGCAGATATTGCAGCGAACACCGCCAAGCATGCCGCCGTCACCACAGCCCTAGACGATCTGGCAGGCGAACCTGTGAGCGAGTTCCGCCCCGCCCAGTGGAGCGCACTCATCGACCACGCCATCGTAGACGAGGATACGATCCGATTCGTATTCCGCACCGGTGAACAGGTGAGCATGACCCTGCAAGGGTGATATTGTAGCGGTTGACGTGCACGGTTAGACACACCTCCCAGAAATAAAGTAAGGTTAGACTTACCTAATAAGGACGGTGTTTACGTGGACGATAGTGTAACAGATCAGGTTGTTGAAGGCGAGTATGGATCCGCGAAGGAAAAATCTGTCGCTGGCCAGAACGCGATCCGTCAGCTATCGCAGCCGGTGAAAGGCAAACTGTTCGTCGCGCAGGTCTTAGCGTTCGCCTCCGGGGTGTTGGCCATTGCCCCGTATGTGGCTTTGGTGGAGCTTGGCAGAGAACTTATGCAAGACCAGGTGGACCCGGCGCGGGTGAACTGGATCGTCATGCTCCTCGTCAGCGCATACATGACCCGGTTGACTTTATATTTTGTTGCATTGGGCGTGACGCATTTTATTGACCTGTCGTTGCGTAATCAGATGCGTCGGCAAATTGCCGCCCGAATGTCGACTGCTCCGCTGTCGTGGTTTACCCGCGAGGGTGAGGGGAAGATCCGCAAGACCATTCAGGATGATACGTCCACGGTGCACACAGTGATCGCGCACGGGCCGATCGAGAAACTGAACGCGATCGTATCCCCGCTCGCCTTGTTGATATATGCGTTTGTGGTGGATTGGCGACTCGCGTTGCTGTCGATTGCGACGATCCCGCTCTATGTGGGCATGTATGGCATGTCGATGCGTGGGATGAATGAGAAGACCGCCCAAATGGACACCAAGCTCGCTCAGGTTTCGGCAACGATGGCCGAGTTCGTTGCCGGTATCTCAGTGGTGAAAGCGTTCGGCAAGGTCGGCCAAGCACATAAAGCCTATTTAGATGCAGCTAACGAGTTTTCTAAGTTCTACCGGGCGTGGTGTATGCCGCTGGTGTCGATGTCGGTCGCCTCATTTTCGTGGGTGTCGATCCCGGTGTTGTTGATCGTGAACCTTGGCGGTGGCGCGTTGATGATGAACGCCGGTTGGGTGAGCATCTACGAGGTGATAACGACGACGTTGATTGCCTTGGTGTTGCCGGGAGCGTTGATGACGGTGGCAACGATCGCCTGGTCGTACCAGCTCGCAGGGTCTGCGGCAGTGAGGCTGGTGAACGTCATGGAGCTACCGGCGTTGAGTCAGCCCGATGCGCCACAGACACCACACGGTCATGATATTGAGATTCGGGGTGTGTCGTATGCCTATGACGACACCCAGGCATTAGACGAGGTGAGCCTGAGCGTTCCGGCAGGCACGGTGACCGCGCTGGTTGGTCCGTCGGGTGCGGGGAAGTCGACGTTGGCGAGTTTGATGGCCCGCTTCGATGACCCGGACGCTGGCATGATCACTATCGGCGGGGTTGATCTAAAGAGCATTTCCCAGGATGTGTTGTATTCGACGGTTGCATTTGTCCTGCAAGATGCACAGCTTATTCGCGACACCATCCACAACAACATTGCCCTGGGCGCGCCAGACGCAACCTTGGATCAGGTGCGGCAGGCGGCGCGGGCAGCGCAGATCGATGAGTTCATCATGAGCCTGCCAGATGGTTACGACACCGTGTTGGGGGAGGACACCCACGTTTCGGGCGGGCAGGCAGCCCGTATCGCGATCGCTCGGGCGCTCATGGTTGATGCCCCAGTGTTGGTGCTGGACGAGGCGACGGCGATGGCGGACCCGGAATCGGAATCGAAAATCCAACAAGCTCTCTCGACTCTTGCCAAAGGCAGAACCGTGATTGTGATCGCCCACCGACTGGCCTCGATCAGAGGGGCAGACCAAATCGTCGTCATGGAACGCGGGCGCATTGCTGTGGTCGGTAAACACGACGAGCTGTTGGGTAATGCGCACTATCAGGCACTTCTTGCCCAAGGTGCATGCGAGGAGATGACACGATGAATCAACTATTGCTGCCACGCTTTAAGCGTTTGATGGAACCCGCCTCGTGGCGAGACCTCTCGGTCGGTCAAGCGTGGGGTGCGGTCTCAGGACTGTGTCACGGCTTTGCCCTGCTGACTCTGCTTCCCGCAGCAAGTGCCCTAGCAACCGGAATGCCGGTGTGGGGGCTGTCGTTTTCGGGCTGGCTCATCGCCTTGGCAGTGATCGCGATGCTGGGCGTGGGCACGGAGTTTTATGGCATGCGCACCGGCTATATCGGCGCGCTCGGATTCATTCACGACGTCCACCAAGCGGTCGGCAACAAGGTAGCCCGCCTACCGTTGGGAGTGTTCGATTCGGGTAGCTCTGGACGGCTGTCGCGCATGGTCACCCAGGAAATGATGAACCTGGGCGAGTCAGCGGCACATTTCATTTTCTCCCTCGTCCAAAAACTCTCAGCCGTGCTGGTGATCACTGTGGGAACCTGGTTCTGGGATTGGCGACTGGGCCTGACCTTGACGATCGCCTTCCCGATCATGCTCGCCTTCCTCCATATTTCCCGCGTGCTTCTTGATAAAGGTAAGCAGGTTTCCGAACCAGCCGAATCGGAGCTGGCGGCTCGCATGGTCGAATTCGCCACCTGCCAAGGCGCGCTGCGCTCCTGCCATGTCGCCGACGACTACCCGGCCCTTGATCGGGCATTCAAACAGGCTGACCGCAAGGGTCGCAAAGCATTGTGGATCGAAACATTAGCGAACCTGATTAATGGAATGTTCGTCCAAGCGCTCATTGTGGTGATGATCTGGCTGACCGCCCAACTCGCCCTCGGCGGGCAAATGAATGCGCTGAACGCCGTGGTCACAATCGGCATGTGCCTGCGGTTCACCACCATGCTCCAAGACATCGGTGGCTGCATGACCGGGCTGGAAGAACGCCGCCAGCAGATGAACCACGTCGACAAGGTCATGGATGCCCCCGAACTGTCCGAACCCGATGCCTCTACACCGATAAACGCCCCTGGTGATGTTCGTTTCGAGGACGTCACCTTCAGCTACGATCCGGACACCCCGGTTCTCCGTGATATTTCCTTCCATGTCCCGCAAGGTGGCATGTGTGCCCTGGTTGGTCCATCTGGGTGCGGGAAGACGACGATCGCCCGGTTGGTTGCACGTTTCTGGGATGTGCAGTCCGGCAGCGTGCGCGTTGGCGAAGTGGACGTGCGCGAGCAGACCATCGAAGACCTGATGCGCCAGGTGTCTCTCGTCTTCCAAGACGTCTACTTATTCAACGACACTCTCGAAGCCAACATTCGCCTTGGCAACCCAGAAGCCACCGATGAAGAAATCAGGTGGGCGGCTGACCTGTCGGGCGTGACGGAAATCGTCAACCGCCTCCCAGACGGCTGGAATTCATTGGCGGGTTCTGGCGGGCGTGCACTGTCAGGTGGGGAACGCCAACGAGTGTCCATCGCTCGCGCCTTGGTGAAGAAAGCCCCAATCGTGCTGTTCGACGAGGCCACCAGCGCGTTGGACGCGGAAAATGAAGCCAACATTGTTGCGGCGATGAATGAGCTACGCAAACACTCCACACTGATTGTCATCGCCCACAAACTTGAAACCATTCGCCAAGCTGACCAAATCATTGTGCTCTCCCACGGTGGGCGTATCGCTCAGCGCGGGCCTCACGACGAGCTGGTCAACCAGTCTGGCCAATACCGCGATTTCTGGCAAGAACGCATCAACGCCGCCGGATGGCAACTCGTCTAAAACACAGCACTGTTCATAATCATGAAAGGAATAACTATGTCCACACCCACGTCCTCGCGCCTCAACGCGCGCGACTTCATCAACATCGGCGTCTTCACCGCTTTGATGTTCGTCATCGTGTTTGCATTCGGAATGCTCGGGTTCATCCCCGCCGCCATGTATGCCGGTTTCTTGCTTTCTATCCTCGTTAACGGCATCGTCTTTGCGCTGTTCACAGCACGCACTCCGAAGATGGGGGCGTTGACAATCATGCTGATTATCATCGAAATCCTCTTTTTCGTGACCGGTCACTGGGTGGGAGGCATCGCGGTGGCCGCTGTGTTCGGCCTGCTCGCCGACCTAGTCATCACCAAGGGGCCGAAGAACGTGAAGGTTCGCGTCCCGCTGGCATACGCACTGTTTATTCTGCCGATCTATGTTTCCCCGTGGATGCCGCTGTTTATGAACCAAGACGCATATATGTCGCAGATCGCCGAACAAATGGGCGCAGAGTACGCCGCCAAGATGGCGCAGGTTGTCACGATTCCGATTCTACTGGGCTTCTTCGTCGTGATGCTCATCGTTGGCTGGCTTGCTGGTCTGTTGGGAACCAGGGTCGCGCGCAAACACTTTGAACGGGCCGGTCTTGTCTAAACTTCCCGACCCGCGCACGATTATCGTAGCGCTCGTCATCGTCTCCACCACGATCTACAGTGCCTACTCGCCGTGGTTCGTGTGTGCTCTGGGCGGATTCGCCGCCGTGATGCTGGCGAGCGCTGCGATCAACCCCAACACGCTCGTGCGCCCGAGCTGGGTGGCCGTCTACCTGGCCACGTTTGCGGTCCTCAGCGGGCTCGTCTTCGTGATACCACTGGTGTGGAAGTCAACGGCCAGCGCGTTCCTCGTGCTGTTTTTGCAGTGGATGTGGCGATTCAGTGTCAGCGCAGGAATGGGAGCCTACGCGATCGGCGTGATCCGACCCGCCACCTTGCAAAAAGCACTCGCCAGCTCACGGATCCCGGCCTGTTTCACGATCCCAATCTCGGTTGCCTTACGTGTGCTGCCCGTGATCGGCCACGAGGTTAAAGCGATCTCAGATGCCATGAAACTACGCGGCATGTCCGCGCTTTCCCTGCGTGCGGCGCAATACTTCACAATCCCGCTGCTATCGACCGTGGTACGCAGCGGGGACGAACTGGCATCGGCTGCCCTCGTGCGCGGACTGGGCGGAACCGCAAAGCCCACCTCAGTCACAGTCGTGAAATTCCGTGTGATCGACGCAGTCATTCTGCTCATCGTTATCGGCTTCGCGATATGGAGAATCGTCCTATGACAACAGCCCAAGCCACCGGCGTCACCTTCACCTATCGAGGAGCAGACCACCCCTCAATCAACGACGCAACCATCACCATCACACCCGGAACCGTCACCTTGCTGTGTGGCGCGTCAGGGTCAGGAAAAACCACCGCACTACGGCTATTTAACGGGCTCATCCCGCACTTCCACGACGGCGACCTCACCGGAAACGTCACAGTCGACGACATTGACGTGGCACAAACAGACCTGCCACGCCTTGCCCACCACTGTTCGACAGTGTTTCAAAACCCGCGCACCCAGTTCTACACCACCCACGTGCGCCAAGAACTCGCCTTCGGCCCAGAAAATCTCGGCCGCGCCCCGCAGGAGATTTGTGCGCGCATTGACGAGGTTGCAGCCGAGTTAGGTATCGCCGACCTGCTGGAATCCCGCGTCACACAACTATCAGGCGGACAGATGCAACGCGTGGCCTGCGCCGTCGCCATGTGCAACAACACGTCGCTGATCGTCTTTGACGAGCCGACTGCGAACTTGTCCGCTGACGTTATCGACCAACTCGCCACACTCATCGCCAGCCTCAAAACCGATGGACACACCATCATCATTGCTGAACACCGGCTAAGTTTCCTTTCCGGGATCGCTGACCGTGTCTACTGCTTCGACAAAGGCAACATCGTCCTCACCGCAACCGGCGAGGACTTCTACGCCACGCCAGAGGCGGAACGCAAACACCTTGGACTACGGTCCCTTGTTCCCGTGTCCATTCCACAACTCCCGCCACCAGCAGGGAACGGGCTCACGATCGACAACCTCACCTTTGCCTACCGCCACGGAAACACAGTCCTCAATATTAACCACGTGTTGTTTCCGGCAGGGAAAATCACAGCGCTCCTCGGCCCGTGCGGGTCAGGGAAATCAACACTGGCACGCATCATCTGCGGACTCGAAAAAGCCAAAGGTGCCTCCATCACACTCGGCGGACAAAAATTCACCAGCCGCGACGCCTACCTTGTGATGCAAGACCCTACCCGACAGTTGTTCTCAGATACCGTCATCGACGAAGTCACGCTCGGCACGACCAAAGCCGAAAAGCAACACATCGATGCCCACGCGATCCTTGAAGAACTCGACCTTGCCGACCACGAGGCTGATCATCCCCAAGCACTCTCTGGCGGGCAACGTCAACGTCTGGTTATTGCTACAGCACTGGCTGCGAACAAGAAAGTTTACATCTTCGACGAGCCCACATCCGGTGTTGGCTACAAGCACCTTGTCGCGATTTCCCGAGTAATGCGTAAACTCGCTGACACCGGTGCCGTCGTCATCGTCATCACCCACGATGCCGAACTCGTTACCGAGGTCGCCGATCATAGCGTCCGCCTCGATCAAATCAACGCCTGCTAACGCAAACGCCCGCTCAACCAAAAGAGAGGAAAGCGTTTCCGCAGGTCAGGGAAAACGCGCTATACACTCGCTAACGCTTTGACCCCCTTGGGGCATACTCGCTAACGCAAACGCCTACTTATCATTTTCGACGTCATAGTGGAGCGGGTGACGAGAATCGAACTCGCCTCTACAGCTTGGGAAGCTGTCGTTCTACCGATGAACTACACCCGCGTTGGCATCTAGCCGCCTTTAGAGTATAACCAGTACCGGCGCTCCACTCAAGACGAGCGTTTAAAGTGAGAATAAAGACCGGAAACGATGAGCTAAGCGGCTAGCTTGGGCTCATCAACCCCAGGGAGGGACAAATGACTTTCGTAGTAGCGCTAGCGGCGATATGCGATGGCAAACTACTATGCGCGCAGCGATCCTACCCCGAAAAACTACGCGGCAAATGGGAGCTACCAGGTGGAAAAGTGCGCGAAGGCGAGGAACCAGTGGCAGCATTGGTACGGGAAATAAAAGAGGAACTCGACTGGGAGATCCCTCCCTCCCAGTTGGGGCAGATTTTACCCGGACCGCTCCCGGCGGGGAACTGGCCGCTACTAAAAGGCGCCCAGATGCGAGTAATGCTTTACTATCCCCGTGATATACCTGTCCTGCAAGCAGGGAATTCACATCTCAGCTTACAGTGGAGCCTGGCAGAAAAAGTAACGCAGCTAGACTGGCTAGAACCCGACTTACCTATCGCCGAAGCGTTAAGTCGACTCCTCAAAAAAACCAGCCTAGCTGCGTCCTCAAAATAGATACGAAGCGGGGGGCAAGCTAAAAGCCCCAGCTAACTTAGCCTCAGTTATCTTTTAGCCCCATGGCCTCAAACAACAGGTAGATCGGGTGAACAGCCGGCTTGCCGCCGCCCTTCTCCAACTGCCAGCGACAAGTCTCGGTGTCCGAAACTACCAGGTCAGAGTTGGTGCTCTTAATCTTGTCGAATGCGGTCTTACCTACTGCCTGTGCAATGTCGTACTTTTCACGCTTCAACCCGTAGGTACCGGCAATCCCGCAGCAGGTAGCGCCTGATTCGTGGACGGTCAGGCCGGGAATCTTATCCAGTAGCTGCTTGCCCGGGGTACCGATCCCGGTGGATTTTAGCTGACAAGGCGCGTGGTAAGTAACCGTCAGGTTCATCGGCTCCAGATTATCTAGATCCAGTTCGCCCCGGTCATACAAATCCAGCAGGAACTCGGAAATATCCCAGATGCGCCGCGAAACCTGTGCGAGTTCCTCATCTTGAACTCCCAGAATCTCACGGGCTTCATGCTTGACCATGCCCACACAGGATCCGGAAGACCCGATAATTGTCAGGTCATCCCCGGGGACGTTCAAATCATGCGCCAGCTTGCGAATCAGTTTCTTTGCCCCGTCATAAAGACCGTTAGACTGCTGCGCTAATCCACAACAACCATGGGGAGGTACTAACACCTCGTATCCCAAGTACTCGAGAATCTGCACCGAGCGAATAGAGGTAGTAGTTTCGAAGAACTCTCCTGCACAACCATGGAAGAACACTACCTTGCCCTTGGTGGGAGCAGGAGCGGTGCGGGCATGCTTCTTGAACCATTTTTCAAAACTGAACCCGTCAGCCACCGGCATCGGCGCCTCATGGTGAATCCCGAAAGTCTTCTCTACAATCTGGCGAATCGGTTTTTGTCGGAGCGCCCAGTTCGCCAGCGGCGCCACCGGGGTCATCGCTTTACCCATAAACATAGTGTTGGAAATCAGCACGTCCCGCAGCGGGCGTCCATTTTGCTGCTTCATCGCGGCACGCGCCACGTTATTTAGCTCAGCCACTTTGACGCCCTGCGGACATACCAAAGTACAAGTCCCGCAGCTGGAGCAGTAATCAATGGTGTGATCAACCGAAAACCCCTTGCGGAACCGTTCCGCTTGGGGACCCACATATTTAGGTCCCGGGAAAAGAGGAGTAACTGCCGCTACCGGGCATTGAGTTTCACAAATCGTGCATTTGACGCAAGCATCCAAGCTGGCGCGCATCAGCGGATTGAACTCGGGTTTATTACGTAAATCCTTAGTCATTGGTATCCCCCAAAATCGTGTCACAAGCCCGCAAAGCGGAAGCTAGCGCAATGCCGTCACCGGACTTTTCCCGCCACCGGGTGGCTCCCGCTAGTAACCCGCCAGCGGCATACAGGTTCTGATATAGTGAATCCCCGGAAGCATCAAGTACCCGCATCTGGGAATCGACCTGTACCCCCACTTCGAACAGGGGTTGATCCGGTCCCCAATAGTCGTCATGAACTAGCGGCCCGGTCGGGATTGTCAGCGGCAAATCAAAGGCTCTTTCCTTAACGTTCCAGTAAGAATCCACATTCAAAGTTCCAGACTCAAAGCCCCCACCAGCGTAGATAAAGTGCTTAGCTTTGATAATGGTGTCAGAGCCCGCAGAGTTGATAGTAACCGATTCCACCCGACCATCTCGGGCGGTAAGTCCGGTCACTTCACTGCCGATAATGTAGCGTACTCCCAGATCACGCACCATTTGCGTCATAGTTTCATTGATTCGCATTCCCGGAATAGAGGGAGGTAGCGCGGGAATCTCGAAAACCTCATGACCCAGACGGCGAGCAATATCCTTCCAGGCGCCCCGATCTTTCAGTCCTAACACCGCTGGGAAACCAACCACTTCCCCCTCTTTCAAATGAGGTTTAACCTGGTCACAGAATTTTGTGCGGAAATCTTCGGTGTCGAGGGCGCGTGCGAAGTTCAAGCCGGACGTATCCATTTCGTCTTTACGTACCGCAATATCTATCCATATATGTCGGGCGTTAACTTTACCCCCGCCGGGAATCTCTGCCTTTTCTAGATTTTCGGCCACCATCTGTGGGTAAAAGTCTTTCAGGCGGCGTAGTCCCACAATTACGTACTTCTTACCATCTTCGGGAGCTCCCGCCAGCATTGACGGTTGGGGTAGGCAGGTGGGACGCCAAGCGCCCAGACAGGTGGGCAAGAACACGTTCTTATCGGGGCTGCCGACGAGCAAATCTGCCCCCAACTGCTCTTTTAGCCAGTTTGCAGAGTCGGTAACTGTCTGGGATCCCAGTTTCCCGTAAGGGTGGGATTCGGGTAATTTATCAATCGCCTCGAGAGGGTTATCTACCCGCTCCGGCCCGTATCCATACAGGTCAATCGTGCCTTGTCCCAGCTGGATACCCCCGATGCCCTTGGTTACTAGATCAACTTCCTGTCCGGCCTGAAGCAGGCGAACTGCGGCACTAAGTCCGGAAAGGCCAGCGCCGATTACTACTACGTCTCTCATGCGAGTGCCTCCTTTACGGTTTCCCGCTCCTGTCTATCGCGTTCTTGTTCTACTGGGTTGAGTGCCACCTCGCTAAGTTGTGTTTTTCCCGGTACGTGCGCAAGGTCAAAAATCCCCTGCATAATCCAGTTATCGAGGGCGACTTCCCGGACGGACTCCCCGAAAAGAATCGGTTTGATTCCAATCCAGCGGTTTTTCATAAATAGGGAAATCATATTGGTTGCCCGCTCAACCGAGGCGGCACCCTGTTCATTTACAATCCCGGCGCAGCGCATAGAGCAGAACCCACCCTGACATGGTCCCATCCCAATCCGTAG
The DNA here is from genome assembly GCF_900106855.1 of Varibaculum massiliense. Taxonomy (NCBI): domain Bacteria; kingdom Bacillati; phylum Actinomycetota; class Actinomycetes; order Actinomycetales; family Actinomycetaceae; genus Varibaculum; species Varibaculum massiliense. The sequence continues at coordinate 1,810,715 of NZ_FNWI01000004.1, forward strand.
CTGGCGGCGCAGGTCATCGAGGGAAGCATTGGGGAATTCCTGGATTTTTTCTTCCAGCATCCGCCGGGAAACCAGTTCACATTCGCAAATAATTTGGTCTTTATTCCATTGTTGTTCTCGCGCCTGCAACCGGTCAGTCAAGCGGTGTTCGCGGGCGTCTTCTTGACCGGGAACTGCTTCCAGGGCGGTGCGACAAGGACGCTCATCCTTCATAATGTCGCACATAATGTTTACAGCGCGCTCGGCCATCAGACGGCAGGTAGTTAGCTTGCCACCAGCAACGGTAAGCATGCCTTTGACCCCGTCGCGTTCCTCGTGATCCATAACCGACATGCCGCGGGACATGTGGCGCGAATCGGTAGCCGCCACCCGGTTGTCTTTGACCAGGGGGCGCGCCCCTACCCATACGTGCAGAGGACGAGAATGACGGAATCCCGGCAGGAGAGCCTCCCCAGCATCGAGCATTTGTTGGACTTCCTGGTCTTTTATTTGTAAAAAGTCGGCGCTGGATGCTACATGGTCGGTGGTGCCGATGATGGCTACCTGGTGGGCAGGCACAATCAAATCCCCATCCGAAGGGTAAACACAGCGGTTGATTACGTGATGGCATATACGGTGATTCATGGCGATCATAATGCCTGCGCCGGGAACCACATCCACATCATGGCAACCTGCTAGAGCAGCGATTTCGCCTGCCCAGGGGCCCGCGCAGTTAATTACAAACCGGCAGTCAATGCGGACTTTTTCCCCACCATTTTTGTGATCCTCACAGATGACCGCGCAAACTGCGCCATCGGTAACCTCTATAGCGGTAACCCAATGGTAGGGGAGGATTTCTGCGCCATACTCATTGGCCGACTCAGCAAACCCCCACACCATTTTCCAGCCATCAACCGTGCCATCTTGTACCGCGAAAGCCCGCTTCAGTTTCCGGTCTAGACGGGGTTCGCGCTTCAAGGCCTCGGCAGGAGAAATCTCGTAGGCAGGCACCTTGGTCTTGTTGGCGCACTCCAAGAAAATATCGGCGTGCTCTTCACTGTCTTGAGAAGTAGTAACAAACAGACCACCAGTGTCCTCAATCGCGTGAGGAATAATTTTGCGTAAAATAGCGTTCTCTTGCGCACATTCGGTTGCAGATTCAGGATCTGATTTTACGTAGCGTCCTCCCGAATGGAGTAAGCCATGAAACCTAGCAGTAGTGCCCTGAGCTAAATCCACCCGATCTACCAGTGCAGTTTTAAATCCGCGCATAGCAACATCGCGTACCACGGCGCTGCCAGTGGAGCCACCACCAATCACCACCACATCGACTTCTAGTTTTTTCACCCTTTGCCTCCAGAATCAAACGCGGCCTCGCTGCCGCGCCTTCAGCTATTTCCTCAGGATTTGCTCCTGTGGCTCTTTTTTAGGGTATATCGTGCGAGTATCTCTCGCCCCAGATAGTACTCACTTTGCACATATTTTCTCTTCTGTATTTTCTTAATACACGTCCTCTCAGGAGCGAAAAGCGTGCTAGCTGCAATTAATCCTTCGGAAGGCGTTGCACAGATTTTCAGCCCTATAGGGTGGGCAATCCTACTAACTGGGCAAAGGCGGTACTATACTTGCCAGGTGTCAAAACCTCCTTCCTCGCCGCTAGTGCAGTTAACCCTGCCGCTCTATGCGCCCTCACTGACTTGGGGGATCGGGCTGGGAACCTTGAATGCGGTTATGGTGATCACCGCCTTGGAATTGGGGATGCACGCGTCCTTAGCTTCGGCGCTGGTAGGAATTGCGGGCATCACCGCAGTCATAACCGGCCCGCTTATCGGGCGTTTCGTTGATCGGCTAGGAGACCGCAACGCCCTAATTACGGGTTCTGTGTTAGCTACCTTCGCCCTGGTTGCCACCCTGATTTCTTTGCGGTTTTCCGGACACAGATTCGCGCAACTGATTTACCTCGGCGCAATAGTAGCATTGGCGCTGTCCAGCGGAATTTGGCAGCTAGGGCGGCAATGTTACGTAACCGAAACGGTTCCGGTAGCTTTTAGAGCCCGGGCAATGGCCATGTTAGGAGGAATCGCTCGGCTTGGACGTCTGTTAGGTCCCGCCATTGGCGCGGCAGTTATTGCCGCCTGGGGAGTTGCGGGAGCATTCTATTTGCAGATAGTAACGGCGCTGCTAGCGGCGGCATTAGTGGCCATATTTACCGCCCCAGATCCGCAAATGTTAGCAGCGGGCGCGACCGGAATAAAAACCGCTGCCCCGAAATCGGTGGAAACTCCCGCTGCCAGCAGTATTCCCCCGCAGGTGGCGGAGCGATCTTCCTCCGACGCACTAGCCACCGCCCTGCTGGCGGTGTGTGCAGTATTGCTGTCACTGGTGCGAGCAGGACAGATAGTGATAGTACCACTGGTAGGGCGAGCCCTAGCGGTGTCTAATGAAGTTATTTCCGCAACCTTCGCGGTTAGCGCCCTGCTGGATGTGGCAGTGTTCTATGCCTCCGGGCAGCTAATGGATCGCTTCGGGCGCCGCGCTGCCATCATCCCTTCCCTGACGATTATGGGCGTCGGATTCATCGCTTTAGGTATGGCAGGGAGCCTGGTGCCCTATTTCATCTCTGCCTGCACCGTAGGGCTCGGCAACGGGCTGGCTGCTGGAATTTTGTTCACAATGGGAGCTGACCTATCTCCCGAGGTAGGACGCTCGCGGTTTTTAGGAATCTGGCAATCTATTTCCCAAATCGGCCCTACGGTAGGTCCTTTCCTTACCTCCGCCATAGTGGGATTTGCCAGCGCGGCAACAGCAGCCGAAATTACCGGGATACTAGCTTTTAGTGGCTGCCTGTGGTCATTTTTCGCCATCCCGCGTGCCTATCGCCGGATTGGGATGGATGAGCGTGCGCGTCCTCTGTAATATCCAGTAGTAAAACCCGATAGGCAGAAGATAGCTAGCAGCTGCCCCTAATACCTATCCCGGCTGCGCTAGACTGAAGCCATGCTTTTATCTGACCGTGACATTGCCAAGCTGTGTGCCTCCGGGGAAGTTGAGATTTCCCCCTTTGACCCCCAAATGATTCAGCCCGCCTCTATCGATGTGCGCCTGGATCGTTACTTTCGTCTCTTCGATAACCATAAATACTCGGTAATTGACCCGGCGCTGCCCCAAGACGACCTCACCCATTTGATAGATGTAGGGGAGAATGCGCCCTTTGTGCTGCACCCCGGCGAGTTCGTATTAGGATCCACTCTGGAGCGGGTGCGCCTAGCCGACAATGTGGCTGCCCGCCTGGAAGGGAAATCATCGTTGGGACGCCTGGGGCTGCTCACTCACTCCACTGCCGGTTTTATCGATCCTGGTTTTAACGGTCACGTGACTTTGGAACTATCAAATACCGCAACTATGCCGATTCTGCTCTACCCAGGTATGAAAATCGGTCAGCTATGTTTCTTCCAGTTATCTTCCTCGGCAGAAAAACCGTATGGCTCTAAGGCTCGAGGATCGCGTTACCAGGGACAACGTGGGCCGACCGCCTCCCGATCCTACCTGGGATTTAGCTGCAGTGAAGTTCCGGAAATGGAAGAAATGTAGTGAGCGATAATCCGCTTACTGATACCTCTACCTTTGCGCGGATTGAAACTGGCAAAGTTCCTGCGCTGCGCCTAACTGAGCAGGGAATACAAACTCAAACCCAAGCGGCAGCTATCAATCCGGGAGCCGCCTATATGCGCAGTCAGGGCTTGCTGAAAGCCGCTGACTTTACCCCGGCAGGTTGCCCACAATTGGTAGTTTTCCCCGCGGAAGTCACCCCGGAAGAGATAGAGGCACTGGCGGTCTCTCTTTGGGAGGACGCAGGCTGGGTGAGCCCCGGCAGGTTGCGCCTGAGTGGACAGGCGGAACTTAATGGCCCTTTCTCTCTTGACCAGCAAATTCGTGAATGCTTGCAGCTTCCCCCGTATTCCCAGATTGCCTTTCGCCTGGACTGTCCGCGCTGCCGTAGCGGAGAACTAGCAGAAGAATTACGGGGAATTGACCCGCTCACCGATGCCTTTGCCGCCAGTGAGCCGATTGGTCTGGAATATGATGCGCTCAGTGGCTTGCTGGCGATTTGCCGCCGCCTAGGAGGGAGTCTGCGGGTCGGACCAGGTAATCGCGCTACTGGTTCACCGGCGCAGATACTTTCCCCCGACCCGGACTCGGCGGTTAATCTAGCGATTTATTCCCCTTATTGGATAGAAAAAAATGCTTTAAAGCAACTGCTAGAACCAGTGTTGGGAGAATTGAGTACCGATCCCGGAGCCCCCGATCGCCCCAGTCGCGCTCAGCAGCGTCTTAACCAGGAAGCCGAAGCCCTGGTAAGCGCCCAATTGGGGGAAGAAAAACTTGCGTGGATAGCCGCAGAGGCAGCCGCATTCGATAAAGAGGTGGGCAGTCAGCTAAATCAGAGCAATACATTAGCCCTTTACGGCTCCCTGGGGTCAGGGGCAGATTTCTTCTTGGGGGTCGAAACCAGCCTGCAGGTACCGACATCCTTGCGCTTTCACCCTCATCATGGAAAACCTTTCGCAATCTACCAGCTGCAATGGCTAGGGCAGCCGCCAGGGAATAGGCGTCTTAGTCGCGTAGAGCGGGTGGCGCGGATGAAAGTAATAAACGCGTTTGAGGACGCGGCTCGTCTCTTGGCGCAGGTAGCTGCAGGAGCCGTCATAGACGAAGATTCCTTCCTGGTAACTTGGAATTAGTTTTCCTGTCACCAATAGTTGCGGCAGCAAGTAACCTCCCGACTGTCACAATTGTCAAGAACGAATAAAAGGCTCAGCTTAAATCGCCAGATAAACTAGAAAAGTTTTCCTGGCGGCGGCTAGAATTCAGCGGTAATCACCAGGCGCAAGGATTTAAATGATTTCAAATAATGAGGTCGCCTCTCCTAGACGGCATTCAGAAGTTATGCAAGTGCTATCGGGATTACTGATGGTGCTGTTCGTGGCGGTAATGTCGGTAACTATCATCGGTACCGCGCTGCCCACAATGATGGCGGCACTTAGCGGCAGCGAATCTCAATACACCTGGATTGTTACCGCCATGATGCTCTCCGCTACGGTAGCCACCCCGGTTTCGGGGAAACTGGCCGACATGTATGACTCCAAGAAGCTGCTAATTGGGGCCATCGGGCTCTTCACTTTGGGATCTTTACTGTCCGGAGCGGTTAATGCCGCCTGGCAATTAATATTTACTCGCATCTTGCAGGGCTTAGGCATGGGTTCGATTATGTCCTTGACCCAAGTGGTTATGGCGCTGATTATTCCGCCGCGCGAACGCGGACGCTACAACGGTTATATTGGGGCAATCATGGCAATTGCCAATATCTCCGGGCCGCTAGTTGGCGGTTTCATAGTGGCGACTCCTTGGTTGGGATGGCGTTGGTGTTTGTGGATTTCTATCCCCTTCTCCCTGGCGGCCATGGTGGTTCTTTGGCGCTTCTTGAAGGTTCCCACCCCGCAAATCACTAAACCGAGAATTGATTTTTTGGGTACTGCCCTGATTACTGCCTCAGTTTCCGGTACCTTGATTTGGCTGTCGCTGGTCGGTAAGACTTTTGCGTTTGCCTCTTGGCAAACCGCGGTGATGCTGGCTTTAGCGGCAATTTTCCTGGTGACATTCGTGCTATGGGAGCTACATTTTCCCGAACCCATTATCCCAATGTGGATGTTTACCCGGCGTACCACCCTGCTGGCAATTTTAGGGTCAATCTCAGTGGGAACTGCCTTAAATGCTCCGCCTTTGTTCTTCACCCAGTTTTTTCAAATCGCCAAGGATATGAACCCGGCACTAGCGGGGATGGCGTTACTTCCGGGTATGGTCGGTACCTTTATTTCCTCCACTTTAATCGGGGTACTGGTTTCCCGTATAGGGCGCTGGAAACGTTTTGTGGTCGGCGGTTTTGTGGTTATGTGTCTTGGGATTTTCCTCATTACCCTGATTGATAAAAACAGTCCCTACTGGTTTTGCGCCTTGGGAATGTTCCTGTTGGGAGCCGGTCAAGGTGCCAGTATGCAAAACCTGGTTCTAGCGGTACAAAACGGGGTGAAACTACGCGATATGGGGGCTGCCACTTCCACGGTTACATTTTGTCGTTCCATGGGTGGCGCGATTGGCATCCAAATCTGTGGTTTCGTGTTCACCTGGGAAATTGCCCGTCAAGTCAGCGAGGGGATGGCAAAGCTAGGGGAAAAAGGTGCCGCCATGGCTGAAGCTTCTACCTTAGAGTTGGACAAGCTAACCCCCGCCCAACAGCAGGTGGTGCGCGCTGCCTACGCGGGTGCTTTAGGGGATATTTTTGTGCCGCTCCTGGTGCTTTCTCTAATCGGATTAGTTTGCGTAACCCTCATGAAAGGTAGTGAACTGATTTCCGAATATGCCGAGCATGAAGCCGACAGACACCAGGCAACCGAACGTGAACGTGAATTGGTGCGCCGCGCCCTCGAAAAAGATCAAATAAGTAAAGACCTCTCTGCCCTTGCGCAAAAACGGGGGCAAAGGGTAAAAACCGGCGAAGAACACCCCGCCGAAGATGCCCAGGCAAGCGGGGAGGGCGCGCCCGATTCAGCGGACATTACGCACCAGGATTTAACAGAAAAACCCGATGCAGGTGAGCGGGATTCGGGAGCAGCAAAACCTAACCTAGGGTAGTTTAGAGATAACTAACAAGGCGGAAAGGCAAACCATGGATATTGGGTGGAAAGTAGCAAGCGCCGCCAGCTTGGCGGGCGCCGGACTGGTAGCAAACCTGGTAATTAACGCCGGCTGGAAGCTGGTGACCGGGCATAAACCTCCTCAAGATGGGGAAGAAGCGGCACAGTCTTCGCTACTGGAGGTAGTGCTGTTTGCGGCGATCTCGGGGGTGGCAGTTACTTTGATTCAGCGGGCAGCCATGCGCCGCACCAACAGCTGGTATGGGGGACGCCATAAGGACGTCCTCGACCTGGGTAACTAAAGTTCCCCAAAGTGTGTTAACCAGTATTAACACGCCCTTTTAGAGACTAAAGAATCACTGGTGATAAGCTCTAGGTGACAGTAACGACAGGGGAGCCAAATAGGCTGAGAGTGTCCAGGTGGACAGACCCTCGCACCTGAACCAGGTAATGCTGGCGCAGGAAGTCGAGTCTCTTACTTGCGCCCGCAAGTCCCCTCCTGACAAATGGAGGGAAAAATGCGCAAACTCGCGCGATTTACCGCAACCCTAGCAATCGGAGCTTTGGCTCTGGGACTAAGCGGTTGTGGAAACGATAAAAGTTCCACCCCCACCAAAGGGGATAGCAACAAGGTAACTATTGTTACCAATGGCAGTTGGACGCTAGGCAAAGAATCTTTAGCCAAAGCTAAAGCCGCTACCGGGCAAGAAATTAAGCTGGTCAACGGGGAAGAATCGGGTACCCTCGATTCCAAATTAATCTTGCGTAAAGATTCTCCGCTGGGCGATCTGGCGGTAGGATTGACCGCCAATAACGTGGTGAAGGTAGCCAAAGCGGGGGTAATCGCGCCCTCTAAAGTTAAGGTTCCTGCTTCAGCGGAGAAATATTTGATTAAGGAAGCAGAGGGGGCGCTGCCTTTAGATCGCTCCGATGTGTGCGCCAACTACGATATTGCCTACTTCAAAGAACATAATCTGCAAGTGCCAGAAAACTTTGACGACCTGCTAAAACCAGAATATAAAGGCTTGACCGTGATTGAGAATCCCGCCAAATCTGATACCGGATTAGGGATGCTACTGGCTACGGTACAGGAAAAGGGCAAAGACGGTTTCGTTAACTACTGGAAAGACTTGATGGCGAACGGCACCAAAGCCGTAAACACCTGGGATGAAGCCTATAACCAAGAATTTACCCAAGGGGAAGGCAAAGGAAAATTCCCAATCGTAATGTCTTACTCCTCCTCTCCCTATTGGTCGGTTTCTGAGGACGGCAAATCTGCTCCCACCGCTAATATTGCAGGTACCTGCTATCCGGCGGTCGAATATGGGGCCGTGCTGAAGGGTGCAAAGAACGCTGCTGGTGCGGAAAAAGTTTTGAACTGGCTTTACAGCGAGGAAGGTCAGAGCGCCATTATGAGTGAAAACATCACCTATCCCATTGATGAGCAGGTGAAGCTGGATCCGAAGCTAGAGAAGTTCGCTCCCCGTCCAGAAAACGATAAGCAACTAGATCCGACGCAGATTGAGCAGAACCGCGGCGAGTGGATTCGCCAGGTGCAGGCGGTATTAGGATAGCGGCTTTATGAGGCTATCTGGCCGAAACCACCTGCTGCCAGGACGAGTACTACTCGTCCTGGCAGTGGGAATTCCTGCCCTTTTCCTGGGGATTTGCTTTTTCTATCCCGTTCTGGCACTTGCCTGGTTAGGGGTGGGGCAAGCCGGCGAAACCGGCTATTTTTCTACCTTTTGGCGAGTCCTATCTGATCCCTTCACTTGGCGGGCAATCCGGGACACCCTCATCCTGGCGCTGGGGGGAACTTTCTTCTCTACCCTGGTAGGGCTGCCCCTCGCCTGGGTACTGTACTGCTTAAATTTTCGTTTTAGAACCACCCTACGCGCGGCGATAACTATCCCCTTTGTGCTGCCGACTATCGGGGTGGCGGCCGCTTTTAAAGCGCTCCTTGCCGAGGACGGCTGGCTAGCTGGGTTAGAGCTGGACGGTACCTTTGGAGCCGTCATTTTAGCGATGGTTTTCTATAACGTTTCCTTGATAGTACGCACCGTAGGGCCGGTTTGGGCGCGCATCGATCACCGCGCCTATCAGGCAGCACGTACCTTAGGTGCCGCACCTACCCGCGCGTTTTTCACCGTTACTTTGCCGCAACTGCTGGGGGCAATCGCCTCGGCAGCCTCCCTAGTGTTTCTTTACTGCTCTTCCTCCTATTCGCTGGTGATGATTCTGGGGGGAATCGGGGTAGTGACTTTAGAGAGTCAGATTTACCAAACCACCTCGGTTGATTTAGATCTAGCGGCGGCGGCAGTCCTAGCACTACTGCAGGTAGTAATAGTTGCGGCGGCGCTAGCCGGCTCGCAACATTTTCAAAATAAGGCACGTGGCGGGGTAAAACTCAAAGCTGTTGAGAGTTCCCGACCGGCTCGCGGAAAGCAACGCTTCGCGGTCTGGGGCGCAGCCGCAGTGATTGTAATCCTGATAGCCCTGCCGATGGCGCAGGTAGTGGCACGATCATTTCGTCGCCGCGGACAGTGGACCGTGCAAAACTATCTTGACCTCACCCGTCCGGATGCCTCTATCTTGATAGAGCAACCGGTAATCAACTCTCTGGGGGTTTCGCTGCGAGCAGCACTTATCGGAGCGGTGGTCTCTACCTTGCTGGGGGCTCTAGTAGCAGCCGTGACCTCCCGGCAATATCGTAATCTTCGATTGCGGCGCGCCGCCGAGATTTTTGACTCCATAAATATGTTGCCCTTAGGGGTTTCCAGCGTGGTGATTGGTTTGGGATTCTTAATCACCCTGGCTGCTCCTCCCTGGAACCTGGCTGACAGTCCCTTCCTGCTGCCTTTAGCCCAAGCGCTCGGGGCATCTCCGCTGGTAATCCGGTTAATGCGTCCGATGCTGCAAACTATTAACCCCAAGCAAAGAGAAGCCGCCGCCGCCTTGGGGGCGCATCCTTCCCGGATATTCTTAACCATTGATGGTCCCTATATTTGGGGAGCGCTAGTAGTGGCTTTCGGTTTTGCTTTCGCGGTTTGTTTTGGGGAGTTTGGGGCGGCCTCTTTCCTGGTGATGCCAGAATCTTTAACTTTGCCGGTGATGATCTATAAACTCTCGGGAAGTGCGGGACCAGCCGAAAATGGGATGGCGATGGCCGCGGCGGTTATCCTCTGTTTAACCTGTTCTGTGGTGATGAGTGCAGTAGAAGCTCTGCGAAAAAGAAAAGTTGGTGAATACTAATGGATGGCTTAACTATTTCCCAAGCGCGGGTGCAATATGGGCAGGTGGAAGCGGTTAAAGATCTCAGTATCGAGGTTCCGCTAGGTACGGTAACTGCGCTCCTGGGACCTTCGGGGTGCGGAAAGTCTTCGCTCCTGCGCGCAATTGCGGGACTGGAACCTTTAGCGGCAGGCAGTATTTCTTGGCGCGGACGCAATATGGAGCAGGTACCGGTACATCAACGTCACTTCGGAATGATGTTCCAAGATGGACAACTTTTTCCCAGTCGCAATGTAAGCGGCAATATCGCCTATGGAATTGCGCATCTTCCTAAAGTGAAAAGGCAAGAAAAAGTTACAGAACTACTGGATAGTGTGGGTTTAAGTGGTTATCAAGATCGCACTATTGACACCCTCTCTGGTGGGCAAGCCCAGCGAGTGGCGCTAGCGCGCTGTCTAGCTCCCCAGCCTGAGCTGCTACTGCTAGACGAACCTTTGTCTGCTCTTGATCGGGCGTTGCGCGAGGAGCTGGTGATTACCCTGCGTAACATTATCCGGAGCCTGGAATTAACGGTCGTCTATGTAACCCATGATCAAGATGAAGCATTTTCCTTGGCAGACCAGATAGTGATTATGGATCAAGGCAAAATCTTGGCGCTAAATAGTGCCGAGGAAATCTGGACTCATCCCGGTTCCCAAGCTGCAGCCTCCTTCCTGGGGTATCGTCCCTTCCTCAGCGCTGAAGCTGCGGCAGAATTCGGCATAGAGATTGGTGAGCGCGAACAGCTAGCAGTAGCGCCGGGAGGATTAAAAATGTGCCTGGCGGAGCAAGGGGTTGCGGCTACCGCTCGAGATTTGCGGGTGCGGCGGGGAAAATATTTGGCTGAAGTTGCTTGGCGACAGGGCAGTGAAGAATATTCCGGACAGGCAGAGGCAGGATTAGGTCTACATTTGTCTAAAAAGCAAACTTCGCAAGAGGTGGGTTTACAGATTCAGCGTTCGGAAACCTGCGTAGTGCCAGTTTCTTCCTGAGCGTTTTTGCTCTGGCCACCTTCCACCTTGCCGGTACAAAGGGCAGAGATTTTCGGGTCAGCAATAGCGCTGGTCACCGTAATCGCACTGGTGGCTTTGGGGTTATCTAAACATTTGCTCATGTAGTCTTTCGCGGGTTTTCCCCGTTCCAGCTCTCCGGTATCGATAACCCGAATAACCTTTTCTGCACCTTTTAGTTTGCAGGAAACTCGGTCAAATTGAACCTGGTAGGAACTGCCAGAACCGCTCACATCGCTGACGCGAATACAGGAATCAACTGGAAAATTAAGACCAGGTTTCGCTTTGTTCATGGGGTTAGCCGCCCCCTGGGCGACACCTTGGTTTTCTGTGCTTTGTTTCCCCCAGGCTTTAAATGCTTGCGGAGATAAAGTGCGTAACTGCTTGTCCTCGCGGATGGGCGGGAAATTAGTGCCAGCGGAATCAGAAAGAGACCACAAAGTAATGCCATCGGCACTAGATATTGCTTTTAGCTCGCCCTCTTTAGTGGTGTAAAGCAAAATATCTTGGTGCAAACGTAAAGTATCCAGGTTTTCATTGAATTCCCAGAGGCGGTGCCCGTCCTGTCTGGAATAGCATCCCAGCTTTCCGCCACTAGCTATATAAAAAAACTTTTTAGTCGGTAGAATCTGGGTATCATTCCCCAACTTGAACTCGGCTTCGGTGAAAACCGCGCGTAAAGAGCGGGAGGTTTCCCAATCCATCCGGAAAAGTTTTCCCTCTTTTTGCACCATATTTAAAAGATGCCCGGTGTTATCGGCAGGAACTGTGGTGCCTTTCGGAAGAGGGGCGATATGCGAACGTTGCGGTTGGATGTAGAACGAGCGCACGCACCCATCCGCGGGACTGAGCGCCCACGCAGTGTCATCAGAGTTGCGGATCAGGCGTCCCGGGCTGGCAACTTGAATTTGGTTAGTCTGCGGATTAACCAGGTAGTTTACCCCTTTATGTCCGATTATCCATAAAGTATCTGAAAAGGTCTCAAAACTTTCTGGAGCTTGGGCGGTAGGTTGCCCATCGAGAGCGCAAGCGTCTAAATCTGGCTGGAACTGAATATCGGAGGGTTTTTGGGAAATTAATCCTTCGGCTAGCTGTTCACCGGTTTGCGAGATCCGTAGCAGGGAAAGATCCTCACCCACCAGCACAATCTGGGAGTCAGTGGTGCCGATATTTACGTAGGGATCCGCTGATTCCCAGATCCAATCAGCAGTTCCCATTTTCAGATCTACTAGGGCGATCCCAGAGCCATTGCCGGATCGATAAAGGCAAGGCAAATAGCGATTTTCTTCAGCGGAATCTGCGATGGCCTGTCGGGAGCAGGCAACCAGGGGAGCGCCTAAATCAACTGACCAGGCAGAGGTACCATCCTCAGCCAGCTGCATAATAACTGCGCTGCCAGAGTCGGTAACACCTGCGGTAATGCGGTAATCGCCATAGCTTACCGGTTCTAGTAAGGTCTGTTGACCCAGGAGGGGAATGAAGGAGTTGATGTGGTAGGCGCTGGCTTGGAAATCAGCCTGCAAAACCGGTTTGTTTTTGAAGTAACCACTGGCCTGCGCCTGGCGGGAGTTGTAGCGTAGCCATAAAAAAGTTCCCCCACAGATTATCGCTACTAAAGCTAGGGTCAGGATAACAACGACCAGCCGGAAGAGTCGGCGTTTTATTCGCAGCGCGCGAGCCACCCGCTTCCTCCTTCCTGTTAACTGGCAACCTAGTCAAGTTTAACCCTAGAACTTGTTTACTCGTGAGGGCGCGACCAAGCTGTAGCTATCCTCAGCTCGGGGACTTGACCCCAAAAATAGTTTAGAGTTTGCCTATTTATGGTTAGAATAAAGTTATAAGTTTAGACCTTAGGAAATAGGTAAAACTGAGGCAAAATATGCATGTAGATCCAGGTAAACAGGCTAATCCTCGGGTTGCGGTAATTATTCCCGCCAAGGACGAGGCCGAACGAATCGGCACCACTGTTCGGGCAGTAAAAGCTCTACCTTATGTCGATCTGGAACTAATCGTAGTGGTAGATGATGGTTCATCTGATGATACCCAAGCTATTGCCCGCCAAGCAGGCGCGGTAACCGTACGCCATACGGTTAACCGCGGCAAGGCCTCCTCGATGGAAACCGGGGCAAAAGTGGTGGCTATGCGGGCAGTAAAAGGAGAAACCCCGCCGCTACTATTATTCCTAGACGCAGACCTCGGCGACACTGCCGCTGAAGCTGCCCCGCTGATAGAGCCGGTAATCAAGGGGGAAGCTGATTTCACCATCGCGGTTTTGCCGCGACCGGCGGGTGCGGGCGGACACGGATTCGTACTCGGGCTTTCCAGGTGGGCGATTAGGCGCACCACCGGTTGGAATCCGCAGGCCCCGCTTTCGGGGCAACGGTGCCTAACTACCGCGGCTTTCCAAGCTGCCCTGCCTTTGGCTGCTGGCTGGGGAGTGGAAACCGATATGACGATTAGCCTGCTAAGTGCGGGATTTGCAGTTAAAGAAGTCCCGGTGGCTTTTAAACATCGCGTTAGCAGGCGGGATTTTGGTTCCCAAATGCATCGCCTGCACCAGTTTATTGATGTTGCGAAAGCGCTTTCTAAGCTGCGCGCGCGCCGGGTACATGTCAAGAAATACAAGTTCTTAAAAGTGGCGCTAAAACAAAAACCGGGGGAAGTTTATCGAGTTCCCTTGGGTAAAGGTTCTGAAAGCTGAGCAAATACTGCCGAACAATAGGTCAGAGCGGTCAGGAGTAGTCCGATAGCTGGTAGCTGGGTTCCGGAATCATTTAGCAGATAGGCAAAAAGCTGATTTACCGCAATAGCTGCCAACCCTATTCGCAAACCGGTTTCCCTGTCCACCAGGGAAATTTCGCCTAAACGGGGACGCAAATAGCTGCCCGAGTTGCTGATGATGTTTATCAGTTTCCGGGCTCGGGATTTAGCTTGCTGTCGCCAAGACCGTGCGGATTTATCCTCAGATTCTAGGTAGGAAGAATCAATTAGAGGTAACGACAAGTCCCAAGGACCCACCAAGTTATAGGGGTGGCTTTCCCGGGATAGGGCGGGGCGAAGCACGAGGGCGAAAACCAACAGGCAGCACAGTAGCGACCAAACATAAGTGGTGAAACCCCAGCTCCCCAAGTTGGCTAACAGCTTGCGGGTTAGAATCTCTAACAAGTCCCCATTTAAAATAGATTGCACAAAGTTACCCAGGTGAGTGCGTTGAGCCGCAGGGCGTAACCAATCGGCGAGAGCGATCCCTCCGGAAGCAGTCCCCGCTACTACTAGGGCGATAAGCAACCGTTTTATATTTACTTTTTTCCCGTTAATTAGCAGTAGTAGCACTAAGAAACCAGGCAGGAAAGAAATCGGACCGCCAAAATCAGCGCCAAAACGCGGCATCCCATCGACGATCATAAACGCTAAGGCGAGCACCACAATCAATGAGTTCGACAGCCAAATCTGCCAGCGGGCAAGTGTATGCTTACCGGAAACCGCGCGTTTAGCTAGGGGAGTTAGGCAGGCGCAAAGCAATAGTGTCCAGACTGCACACACGGAATAATAAACATTTCCGAAGCCAAAGAAACGGGCGCCTAATAGCGAGAAAGACCCGAAGGGCGAATCCATGGAAATATGCGATCCCCAAGCTACATCTAGGCAGATTACAAAAACGCTGAACCCGGCCACAACCAGCGCCGGACCTATCGGGCGACGGCGCCAAGGACCGGTGCAGGCTGCCAAGGAGAGTAATCCGGCAACAAGGAAACTGAGCAGAGTAAATATGGGGGAGGGGGAATCTGCCTCCCACCAGGGAAACATGGCTGCCACCAGGCAAGTTGCCGGCAAGGCTGCTATCGCCAGGCAGATAAAACGCCCCATATATCCCACTTGTGAAAGGAGATAAGACCGGTGCTGGGAAAAATGGATTCGCGGCAGTTTTAGTAGCAGTAACCCCAGAATCAATAGCGCATCCGCGGCGAAAATTACGTAGGAACTGGGAGGAAACCCCAGGCGAGAATAGCTGGCGTCCGCTCTTTCCCCATAACCCGCCAGACGTTCAATCCGTTCTCCGGCGGAGGTGCCCGCTTGCCTGCTAACCGTTAAGGGCGCACCCGAGGTACTTAGCTTGCTGTTGGAAGCATTTAGCCAGTCCAAAACGGTTGCACTCAGGTCTGCGCTTTGGGCAATCCCCACTTGGTGGGTAGAGGAAGAATAAGCTATACCTGCCGGCACGCCCTCCCCAAAAATCATACCTGCCTGCAGTTTTTGCTTAGCAGAATCGGGGTTGGTAGAAACTACCAGAGTGCGGGTACCACGGGGTAGTGCCGCCAAGGTTTCTTGGAGGGCTTTTAGTTGCGCATCTTGCTGGTCAACAGAAATTCGTGCCGGCTGCATTCCGCGCAGCGCCTCGTGAGGAGAAACATTGGGGAATAACCGGGCGTTAGCGCGCCGGGTTTTCGCTACATATTCTTGGTCTTTACCCGGATCGGGTACCAACAGGGTTGACAGCGAAGATATGTGCAGGTTACCTGGCTGGAAATTATTATCGGAATCCCCGAAAATACCCGGAGAGGAAGCCGGCGTGGGATTTTCTTGAGGATTCATCTCGGATTGCCGCAGTTCGTTGCGATCTTGGGTGGGGGCAGACGCTACCTTCTGATCCGGAACTATAGCTCCTGCTTGCAGGGAATCTCCCGAGAGGGAACCGCCGTGTTCTAAAAGCCAGATCGGATCCCACACTTCGTTTGGCTGGGGAGTGTCAGTTCCTGAGGACGGGTTAAGGAAAGAAAATATCTCTCCCCGCTGCGCAAGCACTTCTTGATTCTGTCGGTTAGGGTTGCGGTTTAAGGGGCTGGCCTGCACATCGATTAGGGTAAGAGAGTGCGTAGAAACCATCTTCCGCACGACCTGGGAATACCCAGATTGTGTCGGGCGAATATCTTGTACTTCCCCGCGAACGATTCCATTTTTGTCAGCTAAGGCCAGACCGGCACTATTGCCGATAGCCCCCACGTTCACTTGGTTTTCTTGGAGTTGTTCCGAGAGCATTCCCAGCCGAGCCGATAGGGAACTCTGTTTAGCAGCTCGCTGATAGTAGCTCCATAGTTTGACCCGCTGATTAGGGCTTAAATCTTCCGGAATGATACATAGGTTCCTGCCCGCCAGAGAAGATTTGCTGGGATTTTTACCCGCAGAAAACGCTAACCAGGCATCTTGGGGGCAGGCCATCCCTTTAAGGGGGAAAGGCGCTAGGGAAAACAGGGTGCCAGAGTTTAGAGCGGCGGTACTTTCACTGTTTTGTGGGGAGGCCGCCATAAGATCCGTCCAGTTCAAGCCGGAGGTAAAAACTACGGCAACTGGGGTTTTAGCGGAAGATGGCAGGGGTTTTATTTTATCGGGGGCAGCATCCGGGCTCACTCCGATAACTCCCACACTCGCCGCGCAAAACATTGCGATTACTACGGTTAGCGAAGCAAAGGAAACTAGTCGTAAACGGGATTTGCTAACTACTTTAGGGCGGGGAGAAAGCGGAGGACGAGCCAGGGTGAAAAGCGCGACGGTTAGGGGGATTAGGAATAGTAGGGCAGCTAGCAGTGCCGCGAAGCTAGTGCAGTAGAAAATTACGGCAGACAGCAAAGCGGCGTAAAATGCCAGGGTTGCTGCTTGGCGGCGAGGATTTTGCAATAAAATCCGCCGCAGTGGCGCTAGTTGCAATAGCAGGCAGGCAATCGCTACTCCTAAGCCACTAATGAGCAACCCGAAGGCCTCGGCAGATAGTTTCAGCAACCAGGGACCATGCAATAGTGAATAACCGAAAGGGGTACCGATCAGAGAGAATTCGGGATTCTGACTTACCCACCAAAGCACTCCCCAGGTGAGGGCGACTGCGCCCAGCCCGGCTATTTGCGCAACTGCGCGTCCTTTTAAGCAAAAAGTTTCCCGCAGAGCCCAGATGAGCAGGAATAGCAAGGCAGTTAAAACTAGGGAGCCCAGGCAAATTGCCCCGATTGCCGGCAGGAAAGAGGAAGTTAGCGTGAGCCCGGAAAGATAAAACCCGCAATAGCAGGCAGGAGCTAGCAAAGCGGTAAAGAAGGCCGTAAAGCTGAGCGCCTTATTTACCTTTGAGTGGTGTTTGCGGCTGTCGCTTTGGGTGGCAAAATATCCCAATACGGTTGCGAGCAGACCAAGACTCCAAAGCAGGTAAAACCAGTTATTAGCATCCTTGGCGGAAGCCGAACGGTAAAACTGCTGGTCTAGATAGTCTAGGCGTTGTTGTAAGTTATTTTGTGCTGGGCGGGAGGAAGTGCCTGTCAGGTTTATCAGTGCCTGTTCTTTGCCGGGGATATTACTGGCTTTGAAGGCTTTGCCGGCATTTGCAGCGCGGGAAGGCAGTTGCAATTGGTAAAGTATCTGGGCGTTAATGTCTGCCAAAGTGACCAAACCGGGGATGTCGGTGCTGGGGGAAGAAACCAGTCCGGTGGCGTCAATCGGAGAATAAGCAAGCAGGTAGGGTGCAGGGTTTTGCGAGGACGCCGGGGTTAGCGAAACAGATATTAGCGCAGTTTCCGGAGCCAGGTCAGCCAGTGCGCCCTCAAACATTGCTAAAGCTGTAGCAGGTTCTTCGATGCCGCTCAAATCAACCACTGTCAAAGCTGATTGTTTAGTTGCCGCTTTAACCTGGGTTTGCAGCTGTTTCGGGCTGGTGGGGAGGGGATGATAATTTGCTATTTTTCCCTGGTTATCGGCTAACAGTAATCCCGCTTGGGGGCCGATTGCCTGGGATTTCAGTCCAAAGGCTTTTAAAATCCCGCTTAACTGTCCCCGAGAAGTAGATTCCAACTGCTCTTTGGAGGCATCCGACTGGCTAAAACCTGCGGCATCCTCTACTCTTCCACCCGCGATTTTCGTTTGGGGGCAAGAGGTATAGGTAGCGGGAGGGGCTCCATTTTGAATAGCTATAACCGACCGGCTTGCGCAACTGGAATCAGCGCCGGCAACTGTTCCTAGCAACCCCGCAGTAGCGTAGCTTTTTAGGTTGGAGTTTTTTGCGAACTCTGCCGAAATATCTTCCCAAGAAAGCTTGGAGGTCAATACCACTAAAAGGGGAGCGCGCTTACGTGGCGGGGTGTAGGTCTCTAAATCAGGGTAAAAGACTTGCTGGGCTGGAGTAAGCGTTCTCGGCGCAGGATCAGGTTCCCAGGTAGTAGCCCCCGCAGAGCCTAAAGGTAAAGTAAGTAAAGTAAATAAAAAGCTAAACAGAAGGGTGAAGCCCGCGCGGAGGAAGTGCTTAACCGTTCTTGCCATAGCCATATTCTACGGTCTAGATAGGGGGAAAGCGTATCTTTCCTAGTATCGTGAAAGCAGTTGGAAAAGGAAACGGAAATGAATACTGGGATAAAAAGTTATGCGTTCTTAGGGCCGGTGGGTACTTTCTGTCACCAGGCGTTGCTCCAAGTGGCACCGGCTGATGCGGAAATGATCCCCTGTGCAGGAGAACGCCTAGCTATGGATATGGTGCGGGAAGGGAAAGCGGATCGAGCCGTGGTTCCCATCGAAAACTCAATTGAAGGGGGAGTTAGCGCCACCCTGGATTCTCTGGGGTGGGATAAACGCCTGCAGATAGTAGCGGAAATGATAGTTCCGGTCGGGTTTACTTTGGCGGTGAGCGCCGGCACTAAGCTTTCCGATATTACCCGCATCGGTACCCACTCTCATGCCTGGGCGCAATGCCGTAATTGGGTGGCGGATCATCTGCCGGGGGCAATTCACGTGGCCACCACCTCTACTGCCGAATCAGCCCGGATGCTGGCTGAGGGTAATGCTGGTTTTCAAGCAGTTCTGGCCTCAACAGCGGCGGTAAGTACCTATGGACTTAAAGCTCTCTACCAGGACGTAGCCGATAATCCGGGCGCAGTTACCCGTTTCGTGGAAGTAGCCAACCCCGGTCAGGTACCGGAAGCTTGCGGGGCGGACAAAACCACGATTCAAGTGCGTTTACCTAATGACTACCGCTCCGGGGCGCTACTAGAAATGCTGCAACAGTTCTCGGCTCGTGGAATTAACCTCAGTCGCATTGAGTCGCGTCCGCTAGCCGGGCAACCGGGACGGTACGTTTTCAGTATTGACTTGGACGGACATATTAGAGAAGAACGAGTGCAATCTGCTTTGCGCGGTCTCTACCGCATCAGTGAGGACTTACGTTTCTTAGGTTCGTACGCTCGCGCTGACCAAGTGCGAAACGACCATGCTCCTCGCACCGGAAACAGTGATTTTCAGCGGGCTAGAGCCTGGGTGGATTCTATTTTGGGCAAATAGTCACGAGTGCGCGCAAATAAACTAAGGCTGTGGTCGGTGTCTTAGGGAACCCGTACCACGACTGCGCCGCGATCTAAAGAGGCAGAAATCTCGCGGTAGCTACCCACGGTATCCCCGTCTACCTGAATCATCCGTGCCTGGCCGTGTACCTTGGCGCTCACGGTGCGGGTACGGATCACATCAGTTTTAGAAACCAACCCCGCAGTTAGCTTTTTTACTCCCAGAGTGTCCCGAAACACTCCGCTGATTACCTCTAAAAATCCGATTAAGCCGCCGCGGACACTCAGCATCAACACTTCTAAC
The DNA here is from genome assembly GCF_900106855.1 of Varibaculum massiliense. Lineage (NCBI taxonomy): Bacteria > Bacillati > Actinomycetota > Actinomycetes > Actinomycetales > Actinomycetaceae > Varibaculum > Varibaculum massiliense. The sequence goes on from NZ_FNWI01000004.1 coordinate 1,830,273, forward strand.
CAGCCATCATGGGGACTAGCTTCCGGCAGGAGCGGAATCCCCCCTACCAGCTCTCCGCAAGAAGCAAATAGTAGGGTATTGACTTTGCGAGTGCGTGGATGCGATTGCCCCCCAAAGGATACATCCATGGTAATCGGGGGTTTATTGGAGGCAGCAATCCCGGAAAGCACGTAGGCGCCCCAACCAATCGATTCTTTCAGCTTGTCAGATACTCGGTTCATGACCTCTGCGTCATAACCAATTCCTGCCATCACTAGGAAGGGAAACTTTTCGCCAGTTTCCGTTTTAAGCACCCCCAAATCTACCCCGGTGTTTTTACCGGTAAAAGCGATTTCACAGGCGCGGGGTAAAGAATCAATCGGGATGTTGAGGTTGCGGGCTAAAAGATTCCCGGTTCCCAGCGGCAAAATCCCCAAGGGAATCCGACTAGTGGCTAAAGTGGCGGCGATAATCCGCAAAGTGCCATCGCCACCAGCAGAAATAACCAGTCCCACTTCCTGTCTGATCGCTTCTTGGGCTTGACTAGCCCCCAAAGATTCCTGGTCGGTTTTTAAAAAAATCGGTTCTTCATAGCCGGTGGCTTGAGCGCGCTGGGTAACGGTACTGCGAAAATCATCCAGATTTGCAATCTTCATGGGGTTATAGATCACTACCACCCGCCGAGAGGATTCATTGCTACAGGTAGCTGTAGGAGCAGAAAATCCTTGTTTAATTGCGATTTTCATTGCTCGGGTGGCAATTCGGCGGGCATTCACTGCCCAAGATAAAGCGATAGCTCCTAAAAGTAGCGCCACGATTACAAGAATCCAGAGCACAGTGGTCATAGTCTTCAGTCTAAAACATATTGGGATTGTCGGCGGGGGAGCGACGGAGAATGCTGAAGGGTGAAGGAAAGCGACCTTCACTGGGGCCGGAAAACCCAGAAAAATAAAATATCCAGGTCAAGGCAAGATGAGAACGGATGTCGGGTGACGATATGATTAATACATGATTGATATTCGTCAGCTGCGTGAAGACCCGCAGCCCGCTAAAGATTCGCTCGTTGCGCGGGGGGAAGATCCCGCTCGGATTGATGAGGTACTTGCCGCCGATGCGCACCGGCTTAAGAAACAACAAGACTTTGAAGCCATGCGCGCCGAGCAAAAGGCGCTTTCTAAGAGCATTGGAAAGGCCACTCCCGAGGAGCGTTCTGCGGTGCTGGCTCAAGCAAAAGAGCTGGCCGGGAAAGTTAAAGAGGCAGAGGCAGAGGCGGGAGCTGCCGGGGAAGCAGCTCAGCAGCTGCTGGCAGCACTACCCAATATCATTATTCCCGGGATTCCCTCCGGAGGTGAGGATGACTACGTGGTGCTTGCCCAGCGTGGTCCCAAGATTCGTGATTTCGCTGCCGAGGGCATCAAAATACGCGATCACCTAGAAATCGGGGAGGCGCTGCAGGCAATCGACGTTAAGCGAGGCGCTAAAGTATCTGGCTCCCGTTTCTACTATCTACGAGGCATCGGGGCGCGCCTGGAGCTGGCGCTGCTTACCTGCGCTTGGGATTTGGCGGAGCAGCATGGATTTATCCCCATGACCACTCCTACCTTGGTCACTCCCGACACCATGCGGGGAACCGGATTCTTGACTGAACATTCCGAAGAAATCTACTACCTGCCCGCCGATGATCTCTACCTGGTAGGTACCTCCGAGGTCGCCCTCGGTGGTTACCATGGCGGGGAAATCCTGGAACTAGGGGAAGAGCCTCTGCGTTATTCTGGCTGGTCTGCCTGTTACCGGCGGGAGTCCGGGTCGCATGGAAAAGATGTCCGCGGCATTATTCGGGTCCACCAGTTCAATAAGGTAGAAATGTTCTCTTACTGCCGCCCTGAAGTGTCGCAGGACGAACACCAGCGCCTGTTAGCTTTAGAAGAAGAAATGCTAGCCAAGGTAGAGCTGCCCTATCGAGTAATTGATACCGCAGCCGGGGATTTAGGAACTTCTGCGGCTCGCAAGTTCGATTGTGAAGCCTGGCTACCCAGCCAAGAACGCTACCTAGAGCTAACCTCTACCTCCAACTGCACTACTTATCAGGCACGCCGCCTGGGGATTCGCTACCGCGACCAGAATGGAAAGACCCAGCCGGTAGCCACTTTGAACGGTACCTTAGCCTGCACTCGTTGGCTGGTAGCTATTCTGGAAAACCACCAGCAAGCAGATGGCAGTGTGTATGTTCCTCAGGCATTACGCCCCTATTTGGGGGGTAAAGAAGTGCTGGAGCCAGTACTGAACTCCTAAATCTGGGCGCGAAGCGTGAAAAGATAAAGCGAGGGCGCCCTCGAGTATCCAAAATAGTCACCGACAGGACGGAGAAAATCAATGGCTGATCATCTGCAGTATCCTCAGGGAGATTATGTGCCCAAAGTGGTGGAGCGTGCCCTCGCCCTTTCACGCAGCTATGGGGAAGATGTCGCCACGGCGGCAGTGGTACCCGAATATGACCGCTCTCGGGTACGTTTTGTAGCTAGGCAAGATGGCGCTATCTGTGGGATTCCGGTTGCCCGCGAAGTATTAGCACAGGTGTTAGGAGAGTATGACCTGCTTATGCGGGTAGCCGATGGCACTAACGTAACCGCGGGAACTCCCGTGCTAGAGCTAAGTGGTAACACTCGCGGACTACTAGAAGCGGGGGATCTTTGCCTCTGGTTTTTAACGCACCTGTCGGGTATCGCCACCAAGACCGCGCAGTGGGCGCAGGCGCTTTCACAAACGAAACTGGTAGTGCGCGATACTCTTTCAGTTACTCCCGGTCTGGGAGAGCTGGAAAAATATGCGGTGCGCGTGGGCGGAGGGATGACTTCCCGCTTGGGGGTAGGGTCATTTCCGCTGGTGAGAGCCACTCATCTGCATTTAGGGAGCGGACTGGGGGACGTTATGAACCACGTACGTGCCGCCGCTGCAGGTAGCCCCATCCAGGTAGAGATTGACCGGGTACAAGATCTCGATCCGCTGCTGAAAATGCGGGTAGAGTTGCTAACTTTGCGAGGATTTAGCCCCGAGCAGGCGACACTTGCCGCCGATCATCGCGATACTTTAAACCCGGGAACCTTGCTGGAAGTGAGCGGGGACATCAGCCTTGAAGCGGCGGCAGCTTATGGGGAATGCGGAGTCGATTACCTGGCACTAGATTCTTTAACCGATTGCGTGACCCCCCTAGCCATAAAAATGGAATTCATCTAACCCCTTATCAGAAAGAAAAAGGAGCTGAACAATGTTCTGGTTCGACTCACTCGAACATAATCGCTGGTTGTCCGGATGTCTACAGGATCTGCTGGATTATGGGCGTAAATCGGAAGTCAAGACTGGGTTTGCCTGCCTAGATCGCGATGGCGAAATCGACTTGGAACAGCCGATTCAGCTTTACTTGACTGCGCGAATGATACATGTGTTTTCTTTGGGGGTGCTGCTGGGGATGCCCGGTTGTCGCCGACTGGTAGAACACGGGATTCGCTGCCTAAACCAGTATTTTCGGGATCCGGAAAATGGGGGTTGGTTTGATGCGATTGAACACGAACTAGATGCGGACGGGAATGCGATTCCTTATGAGGGTCGCGATGATAAACGCTCCTATTCACACGCATTCGTATTATTAGGTGCCGCTTCTGCCACCGCCGCCGACAGGATAGGCGCTCATGAGCTAATGCAAGAGGCGATCCGCGATAACGATTTACACTGGTGGGATTCCGAATTCGGGATGGTACGTGAAAGCTACAATCGCGATTATTCTGAGTGCGAAGATTACCGGGGTATCAACTCCAATATGCATATAGCAGAAGCCTATATGCTGGTGGCACAGGTTACTAATGAAGGAGAATGGCTAGAGCGTGCCCTGCGGATTCTGGAGCGAGTTGCTCAAGTTTCCCGCGAATATAACTGGCGGCTCCCGGAGCATTTTGATTCAGATTGGAAACCCCTGCTCGGATACAATCGTGAAAATCCGCAGGAAACCCATCGTGCCTACGGCAGCGATGTTGGGCATTCCTTTATGTTTTCGCGCTTGATCCTGGAAGCCAGAGCGATGCTCAAGCAAGCAGGTAAAGAAGTACCCGACTGGATGATTCTGGCGGCAACTGGAATGTTTGAGCGGGCTCGGGAGGACGCCTGGCGGCGCGACGGAGCGCCTGGTTTTGCCTTCACCGTAGATTGGGAAGGTAAACCGGTGATTCGAGATCGCCAAGCCTGGGTACAGTTTGAGGCTATCGGCGCGGCGGTTACTTTGCTGCGGGTAGCGCAAGCAGAAGATGCTGAGGCCGAAGAAGTAGACCATTACGAACATTGCTACCGTGTATGGATTGATTTCGCCTACGAACATTTTCTGGTGCGTGGCGGGCGGATTGTTCATCGCCTCTCCCCAGAGAACCAGCCGCTAGATTTAGAGAACCAAAGGCTGCGCGATAGCGTCTACCACGCGGTGCAGGCAATGTTATTGCCCCGCTTGCCACTAACACCGGCATTCTCGGTAGCGCTGGCACATGGATTGCTAGATAAACCAGTGCCGCAAGAGCCGGTTCGTAAAAAACGCTTCGGTGGATTTTAGCCGTGGCACTAAGCGCCTGTAACATAGGGGTGTCCTAGCGCTTTTGCGTAGGCCAGGAGAGTTGTCCGAGTGGCCGAAGGAGACGGTCTTGAAAACCGTTATATCCGCAAGGGTATCAAGGGTTCGAATCCCTTACTCTCCGCCAAATACCTGTTTTACCTGCAGTTTTACTGACAGTCTTTGCTGGTAGCTATTACCTTTGGGGTGGGGCGGTGGTAGCGCGGACTATTAGCTCGGTAGGAATAGTCAGGTGTAGATTCTCTGTTTCCCCTTTTAATTGGCGGTCAATCAGTTTGACCATTTCTACTCCGGCAGCATAAAAATCCTGGTTCACAGTAGTAAGGGGCGGGAAGGAGAACTCGGAAAGCTCAATCCCGTCAAAACCTACTACCGACACGTCTTGAGGCACCCGCACCTGTTCTTCATGTAGCGCCCGAATCAGCCCCAAGGCAATCTCGTCATTGGCGCAAAATACTGCGGTGACTTCCGGGTTCTTCGCCAGCTGCTTGCCGGCTTCGTAGCCCGCATTAGCCGACCAGTCACCGGGGATTACCGCGGGAATCTGCCGCTTTTCCTGGGTAAGTGCTTCTCGCCAAACCTCTTCACGCACTCGCGCAGAACGAGAATGATCGGGACCGCTCACGTGATAAACGGTGCGATGCCCTAAATCTAATAGGTGCCGCATTGCCGCGCGGACTCCTCCTACCTGGTCAGCAGAAGCTGACGGGTAGATATCTACCAGGTTCGAATCCGAGGAGGCGACCGGGAGGTTAGCGGGGAGGGCAAGTTGCTCGGCATCTGCGTCCCCGGCTTGCACGATTACTAGACCGTCAATATCTTCCTGGGAAAGCAGTGACATTGCCCGCTGAACTTGCGGGGAATTCGGGTGTTCTACCTGCACCAGGCTTACCGAATATCCCAGCTCGCGGGCACGGTCAAATACCCCATTGGCAGTGTGTGCTTCGCCGGTACGCCGGATTTCTTGGGTCAGCAACCCGATTACTTCATAAGAACCGGTGCGCAGGGCGCGGGCAGTGCGATTAGGTTTATATCCCAGGTCAGAAATGGCTTTTAGCACCCGCTCGCGGGTTTTTGGGGACACATTCTGGTGTCCGCGCGCGACCCTAGAAACGGTCTGCGCAGACACTTTCGCTGCCCTCGCCACATCGTGAATAGAGGCAGTTCTGATTCCTCGGTTGTTTTTTCCTGCCACGCGTGAAGCGTACCAGGTGAAAACAAATTTCAATTAGGACTTGCCCGGCTTTAACATGTGTTATCGTTGCCAGTATCGTTGGCATCGATAACACCGCAGTGGGTGTGGACTGCAAACAATAAAAAATCGCATTCATAGGAGAAGCAGATGCAGTTAAAAGTTCACCATCAAGACCTGAAAGTCTTACACGAAAATACCCTCCCGGCGCGCGCCTACTATATTCCGCTCTCGCCGCTGCAGGCCTCCAAGGAAGAAAACCGGGGGCGCAACTTTAACTTGGAGCGGGAAGCCTCTGAACGTTTCCAGCTGCTGAACGAAGAATGGGACTTCGGCTTCTACCCGAACCTAGAGGCGGTACCCGCCGATTTCTTTGTCCCGGAGGCGGCGGCGTTACCGGATAGGATTTCGGTGCCTGGCTCCTGGCAACATCACGGATATGACCAGCATCAATACACCAACATTAACTATCCCTTCCCCTTTGATCCGCCCCACGTTCCCCATAACAATCCCGCCGGTGCCTATCGCCATACCTTTAACTACGAAAAAGACCCACAGGCTCCCGGAGCCACTTTGGTGTTCGAGGGAGTAGATTCCTGCTTCTACCTGTGGCTAAACGGAAAATACGTAGGATACTCCCAAGTGGCGCATGCTCAATCCGCTTTTGATGTCACCGACTATCTAACAGAGGGCGAAAACACCCTGGCGGTATTAGTTTTCAAGTGGTCAGATGGCTCCTACCTGGAAGACCAGGATAAGTTCCGCACTTCGGGGATTATTCGTGACGTTTACCTGCTGAAACGACCGCTCTCCCATCTAAATGATTATTTCGTTACTACAGATTTGCAGAACAATCAGGCAGAAGTGACTTTGCGTGCCAACTTTAGCGGCGAAGCTCTGGCGGTTACCGCCACCCTAAGTGGTAGGGAGGGAGAGATCGCCACCTGCGCCCTCGAGCCTTTTGAGGATCCGCAAGGTATCTATACCCATTGCGCACGCTTTACTATCGAGAATCCCCGGCTGTGGCACCCTGGCGCCCCTTATCTATATGACCTGGTAATGATCAGCGAGGCCGAAGTTATTACCGAAAAAGTGGGGGTGCGGGAAGTTACTATCGAGGACGCGGTCTTAAAGTTCAACGGCAGCCCCCTCAAAATCAAAGGGGTAAATCGCCACGACAGCGACCCTGATTCCGGCCCGGTAGTTTCTATCGAGCATATTAAGCGGGATTTGCAGATGATGCGCCGGCACAATATCAACGCGGTGCGCACTGCCCACTATCCCAATTGTCCCCAGCTTTATCATCTGTGTGACCAGGCGGGATTCTATGTGATGAGCGAGGCTGATAACGAAAGCCACGGCACCCGGAACCGTCTGTTACAGGATGAATCTGAAGAAAATATCGTGGAGCATTGGAATCATCCGATAGCCAATAACCCCGAGTGGATAGAGGCCACGATGGATCGGATGCAGCTTTGTGTCCACTCGGAAAAGAATCGTCCCAGTGTGTTTTCCTGGTCAGCAGGTAATGAATGCGCATTCGGGTGTACTTTCGAAGAATGCTTGGCTTGGACAAAACAGTTCGATCCCAGCCGGGTAACTCACTACGAAAGCGCGTTCTATCGGTCAACCGACCGCAAATATGACTACCAAAATATCGATCTGTATGCGCGGATGTATCCGCCCCTTTCTGATATCGACGATTATTTGGAAAAGCTGGGTGACAAGCCCTTACTCTTAGTCGAATACTGTCACGCCATGGGGAACGGTCCGGGTGATTTGGAAGAGTTCTGGGGCAAAGTGCGTTCCGATGCCCGTATGTGTGGCGGTTTCATCTGGGAATGGTGTGACCATGCGGTACGGGATAGCGAAGGGCACCTGCTCTATGGCGGCGATAGCGGTGAAGATCCCCACGATGGAAACTTCTGTGTAGACGGCTTGGTATCCCCAGAGCGGGTGCCGCATATCGGTCTGCTAGAAGCCAAGAATGTCTATCGCCCTTTGCGCTGCCAATATAATCAAGAAGGCGGAAAACTGCAGGTATCCAATACTGCCGACCACCTAAACGCCGCCGATTTTACCTCCTTACGCTGGGTAAAAGTGGTAGACGGGCAGGAAGAAAGCGGCACTTTGGAAGTACCCAATTTGCCGGCTCACGAAACTGTGGAAATTCCACTGCAAGTAGAAGTACCTGCGGAAGGGCGCTGTTACCTGCGGGTAGAAACCTATCTGACCCGCCCCATGGCGTTCCTGGAAGCCGGACATTCATTAGGGTTTGACGAGTTCGCCCTCAAGAATCCCAGCCCGCACACTCCTCGCGCCCTGGAGCTATTAAAAGCGGATGTCGAGGGAGAGGACGCAGCTAGGATAGAGGAAACTCCTTTAGAGATTTGCGTGTCTAGCGGGGAATACACTTACCGTTTCTCCCGGCATACCGGCATGCTGAATGGGATTGAGCGAGGCGGAAAAGAACTGCTGCAGGTGCCGGCAGAGCTAAATATCTGGCGGGCGCCCACCGATAACGATATGTATATTCGTCCCCTCTGGGAGCGGGCTCGCTACGACCGCGCCTACTCTCATGCTTATGAGGTTCGCGCTGATAGCGAAGCCCGGGGCGTTGTGGTCAGCGCCAAAGTGGCCTTAGTGTCTCCTAGTTTGCAGCCGATGCTGAAAGCCGATATTGACTGGATTGTCAGACCTGACGGAGCGTTGCGGGTGGACGCGAAGGTATGTCGGGATACCCAGTTCCCGGAGCTGCCTCGCTTGGGTCTGCGTTTCTTCCTAGACAAATCCCTACAGCAAGCCACTTGGGCAGGGCTAGGTCCGCACGAAAACTACACGGACAAGCGCCGCTCCAGTTGGCATGGATATTTTGAATCTTCGGTGGGCGATTTGTTCCAAAACTATCTGCGTCCTCAAGAAAACGGAACCCGCTCAGACTGCGACTATCTGCGTCTTTGCGGGGAAGAACTAAAGGTAGAAGTAGCAAGTGAAGAAGCCTATTCCTTCAACGCTTCCCACTTCAGTCAGGAGGAACTGACCGAAAAAACTCACGACTACCAGTTATCGGAATCCGATAGCACCATCTTGTGTCTGGATCATCTGATGGCAGGGATTGGTTCGGAAAGCTGCGGACCGAAACTGCTGGAAAAATATCGGGTTGATTTCGAGACCACCGAATTCTCTTTCACTATTAAATTTTCTAACTAATTAAAGGAAAGATACCCCATGGAAGAAAAGAAATACCTTAAGTGGTACAACAAAGTAGGTTACGGCTCTGGTGATATCGCCGGTAACGTAGTTTATGCTTTCCTGTCGGCGTTCGTAATGATTTACCTTACGGACACCCTTGGGTTAAGCGCAGGAATCATTGGAACCCTGATTATGCTGTCGAAGTTCTTTGACGGATTTTCTGACATTATTTTCGGGCGATTAATGGATAAGACCAATTCAAAAATGGGTAAAGCTCGCCCCTGGATGTTCTATGCATTCTTCGGCTGTGCCGCGATGCTGATAGCGATTTACGCCATTCCTACTTCAATGGGTAAAACTGCCCAGTATGCTTGGTTCTTCATTGCCTACACCCTGTTGAATGCGGTGTTCTACACCGCGAACAACATTGCTTATGCTGCGTTGACCGCGCTGATTACCAAGAATCGCTCCGAGCGGGTGCAGATGGGGTCGATTCGCTTCATGTTCGCCTTTGGTACTAGCCTCACGATTCAGACCATTACCGTAGGTTTGGTGCAATGGATGGGTGGAGATGCCGCTGCCTGGCGAAACGTGGCGATTATTTACGCCATAATCGGTATCTTGTCTAACAGCTTGGCGGTGTTCTCGGTCAAAGAACTTTCTCACACTGAACTGGACGATGGTGATGAAGAGGCGGCCAAGGATGACCAAGTTTCCTTCCTAGAAGCGTTGAAGCTGATGGGTAACCGTTATTACGTGATTATCGTAGTTTGCTTTATCCTGATGCAGTTCTTTACCGCCACCCTAAATATGGGTATCTATTTCATGACCTATATTTTGGGTAATGCTAACTTGCTGGGGGTCTTTGCTTGGGCGATCAACATTCCGTTGATTGTGGGGCTGCTGATAACCCCGCTGGTAGTCTCCAAGCTGGGACGGATGCAACCAGTAACGGTTGTAGGGTACATCGTGGCCGTCCTCGGTCGTCTCGGGGTAGTTTTGGGCGCGTCTATGGGGTCAATCCCGCTGATGCTGTTCTTCTCCGGGTTAGCTTCCCTGGGTATGAGTCCGCTACAGGGAACCCTCAATGCCCTAATTGCAGAAATCAGTGAGAACACTTTCTTGCGCACCAAGAAACGCATTGACGGCATGATGTTCTCCTGCTCCTCTCTCGGCGTGAAGATTGGTAGCGGGGTAGGTACCGCTGTTGCCGGTTGGTTGCTAGAGGCCGGCGGCTATGTCGGAGGCGCCAAGGTGCAGGCTGAGTCCGCCCTGCAAATGATTAAGTTCATGTACCTGTGGGTACCCACGATTGCTAACCTGTTGATTTTGGTGTTGCTGTTCTTCTTGGACGTGGAAAAGAAGAACGAAGTATTGTTAGCCCAGCTCAAGGAGGAGGAAGCGGCCGCGCTTAAAGCTGCCTCTCCGAAAGTTAGCCCAGAAGAAAGTACTGCAGAGAAAATAGTGCAAGGGCATGCCATGGGCGGCTCGGGAGCTAAAGAATCCGAGGGACTTAAACTAGCTGAGCTAGATAAGGACAAGCTCCCTAATCCGGATGAATTACCGAATGTGGTAGATCCTGATGACAAACAGCATAAGAGAGAGGAATAACCACCAGCTGGTGGCACTACTAAGGGTGCCGAAATAGCAGCTGGTTTAGATAACCGCAAGATTCCGCCGGGTGAAACTAAGAGGATTTCACCCGGCGGAACTTGTATTTATTTGGCGACTATTCTACTTTCCCAGCTGCCGGTGAAGGAGATACTGAAAGGAAGCGCGGACGGTTAAAACCAGCCTTATTAAAGGCTTCCACTACCGCGCGGGCAGTAGCCTCCACCTGGTCGCTATTAACCAGAGTAATCGCGCAGCCGCCGAAGCCTCCTCCGGTCATCCGGGCTCCGAATGCACCCGCCTTGCGCGCAGCCGCTACTGCCGCATCCAGTTCCTTACAAGAAACTTGGTAGTCACGCCGTAAGGAGTCATGGGAAGCGTCCAACAGTTTACGCCATTCGTCTAGGTCGGCTCCTGCCTCTAAAAGCTCGCAGAGTCGCTGGCAGCGGGCAATCTCGGTTAGTACGTGCCGAACTCGCAAAACTTGCTCCGTATCCTCCAATTTATCCAACTGTTGTTGCACCCAGGTTGGAGGATAATCGTCCGCATCCAAATCGGTGAGGTTATCGGCGGGGGAAATAATCTTGGGTACCAGTTCTCCCAGTTCTTCTACCCCCAGAACCCGGGCAGCCTCTTCGCAAGCTGCTCGGCGCGCCCCGTATTGTCCGTCTGCTAGGTCATGGGAAGTGCAGGTATCTATTACCAGCAAAGATAATCCCAGAGCCGGCAAATCAAAGGGATGGGAGCGGGTTTGCCAAGTGGAACAATCTAGCTCTAGCACGCAGTCTTTTTCGCAGAGCATCGATGCAGATTGATCCAGCCCTCCGGTAGGGGCTCCTACGTAGCGATTTTCGGCAAGCTTTCCCGCTTCTACCAGCAGTTTGCGTCCCTCAAAGCTTTTTGTCAGTCCTAGACCTGCTAGTTCGTCAATTCCTACTGCGATGGCGCACTCTAAAGCGGCAGACGATGATAGCCCGGCACTAAGCGGCACGCTAGAGGCTACTGCCACCTCTAGTCCGGGGACTTTTGCTTGCAGCCTCCGTGCGAGTTCCTCTTGACCATTATCCCCAAGGACCTGCGCTAATCCTAAAATTACGCCGCCTACGAAAGCTCCCGGTCCGGTAGCGGGATAATGTTTTTCCAAATCGGATAGCTTTATGATGCTAAGCTCGGGGAAATCTTCGGAAATAATTTTTAGTTGACCATCCTCGCTAACCCTAAGGGCTACGTAAATGGCGTGGGGGAGGGCCAGGGGGAGGGCTTTGCCGCCGTTATAGTCGGTGTGTTCCCCGATTACGTTAACCCTGCCGGGAGCGCGCCAGACCCCCGAAGGCAGGGCGGAAAAGGTTTTTTCAAAAAGTTCTTTAGCTCGCTGCGCACCCTCTTTAGGCTGGTAAGCAGGGATGAACTCGGGTTTTATGCTCACGTTAGCACCTCATTGTTATTGCTGGTGAAAACTATTCTATCTATTGAGTAGGGCGCGAGTAGGGGCTTGCAAAAAATTTGGCTTCCCTTAAAGCAAATCCGCAAAGCCGTAAGGAACGCTCTACCTTCTTTGCCCCAGGCAAAAGCTAAAACAAAAGACGCGAGAGCCGCTGGCGTGCCAGTTTCACCGCATCAGGGTTACGTGAGAGGCGGAATAACTCCAGCAATCGCTCACGATACCCGTCGCGTTCCTCATCTGCAGATTTTGCGATTAGCGAAAGCAATAGATCAAAGGCCTGCGGTTCATTACCAGCTTGGAAAAACCTATCTGCCAGCACCAGAGGATCAGAGTCATCTTGGCCTTCTTCCGCATTTAACCGCTGCGCCATTGATACCTTGTCGACTAATGCCTGATAGCGTGATGCCTCCTCAGGGGAGTTGCGCAGCAGCTTTTGTGCCTGCTCCAGGGCTTCTGGATATTTTCCTGCCTCTACCAGTGCTTCTACTGCTTTTTCTTCTTCGGTGCGGGGATCTGCCTGACTGGCATCTGCCTCCCCCGCCATCTTTCCGGTTAGACCTGCCTGCCCCGCAATCTGTAACACCTGGTCGATAAGCGGTTTAATCTGGGCTTTTGGCTGTGCGCCTTGGAAAAGGGGAGCGGGACGCCCTCCGATTAACGCCACCACCAGTGGAATGGACTGCGCTTGAAAAGCCTGCGCCAACTGGGGAGATTCATCCACATTGATTTTCACCAATTGGAAACGCCCCTGATACTCGCGGGCGAGTTCTTCTAATATCGGACCGAGCTGTTTACACGGTCCGCACCAAGGTGCCCATAAATCAATAATTACCGGCACCTTCAGGGAAGTTTCCGCTACCTGATCAAAAGTACTCTCGTTAGCATCGCAAATAAACGGTCCGGGAACCACTTCGCTGCCCTCAGTTGCAGACATCGGTACTCCGGCGTTAGCAAAATCATCGCTACCTGCCGGATTTGCCTTTTGCCCCTCCTGAGGCTCCCCAGAATTGTTATTAGCAAACTGGGAAAGATCTACTGCTCCATGTGTTTGTGCCAATTGAAACCTTCCTTACTTAGAGGCTGCCGTCAACACTTCGGAAGCGGCTACTACCCGGATTTTGCCATCTTTAGTGTTTTTGGGAGGAATCTGCAGTAATACGCAGATAACCCGGTTCCAGGTAGCTTTTTCCGTAATTTTGCCATTATCCAGCAGATTAACCACGTCCCCGCTGAGGGTAATGGGCTTATCTGAAGCTACATCCGTCAAGTTAACTTCCTGGGTGTAGGTAGTTGCCACCAGCGCCCCATTTTTCGCGGGCAGATCAATCGCTAAAGTATTTTCTTTTATTTCTAGAGGACTAATCGAAGTGGCAACTTTCCCCGCACTGCCAACCCCTTCTTTAAGGGATTTAAGCTCCTCCCGTTTGCCCTCCATTAAAGGATCGACAAAGACTTTGTCGGCATTTTTTGCCTTCTCGTCAAATACGGTCTGTGCCCAAGTGTTTATGGCCGTTTCTGGAGAAAGTAACAGTCCCTTGTCGCTCTTTATGTCCAGGGTCTTGGATCCGCGAGCCACTACGTCTGTTTCCGGTAGTGATGCCTTTGGCAACAGTTGCATCCACTGCCACAACTGATAAGGGTCGGTGGCTTTGCTCTGCCGGATGACCTCTACATATTTGGCGCCGTTACCATCAGCTCCAGTAACATTTATCAAGCTCCGTGGCCAATCGTTTCCAGAAGTAACGGTGGCTAGTTCCGAGGACGTCGGTAAGGCTGTGGGGGAGGAGTTGCTATTTTTCTGGTGCATTTTATATTGCGCACTGCGCATTTCTAATGCCGGCCCAGCTACTCGCCCGCTCAAATCATTCGCATCAAAACTCTTGTCTCCGGCAGCTAAGGCCGCGTTTACCGCTTTTAGTACAGAATCAACTTGCTCAGTGCGCAACGCCGGGTAGGACACGGTTTTGGTAGGTTTAGGAACTTCTTTGCGTTGGGCGGTAGTGGTGCATCCGGAAAGACTAGCCAGCGCCAGGGTACCGGCTATTGCCGTGCTCAACAGGATTCGCGTGCTTCTCATTGTTGCTGCCCTCCTTGGCTCTGGTTGAAGGTAGATTCTCCCTCAAAGTCCGCAATATCGGGACCTTCTCCTAAACCGTCTAGGTCAAAATTATCGTCTTCAAACCAATCTTCGGGGCGGTCTGCTACGGGAGCTGACTGTTGCGGCTGCGGCGTCGGCTGATAGGAATCTGCCGGGTTGTAGGAAGCCTGGGGCTGATAAGAGTCCGCCGGTTGCGAGGACTGAGCGGGATTCAATGAAGCCTGGGGCTGATAAGAGTCGGCGGGCTGCTGTGGCTCGTACGACTGAGCCGGTTGATAGGAATCTGCCGGGTTATAGGAAACTTGCGGCTGATAAGAGTCCACCGGTTGTGGGGATTGGGCGGGATTCAATGAAGCCTGGGGCTGATAAGAGTCGGCGGGCTGCTGTGGCTCGTAAGACTGAGCCGGCTGTATATCCGGGGTCTTTTCAACGGGCGTCGGCAGCGGACTGTCTGCAGGCGCCGGAAGTTCCAAGTTAGTAACAGCCGGGGTTAAAGAAACCCGCTCAATCGGCGCTGGGGAGGCAGCTACCTGTGGGTTTATCGCTTTCCCGTCCTCATCGGTGTGAATTACCGGCACCAAACCGGTGGGGAATTTAACCCCCTCCACCTCAATAGTGGCTTCTCCCCGCTCACGAGCTTTCCGCAGGGCGGCACGCGAAGGAGGATGGGCAACCGCATTTAACGAGGGCATTTGCACAGTTTCCGCTGCTTGTGCGGCAGCCGCCTGTTCAGCGCGCTGTTTGCGCCGCGCCCGCACCTGTGCTTCCTCTTTCGCTGCTGCCTTTGCCAGACGGTTAATAACAATGGCAACTAGCGCCCCTAGCAGCACTAATAGCAGCCCCGCAATCAGCAGTGGCCAGAACCAAGGAGTGGAAACTACCTGGGTCCATTGCAGGGTTAGTTGCACGTTCCCTTCCTCCGACCAGGCGATCAGTGACCAGGCGCCCTCGGAGCGATCCCAGGTTTCGTTAATCTGACCCCCTTTGACCTCTTTATATTTCACCCACATATCTTTACCGGCGGCTTCACCGGGCTGACGGGCTTTGCCTTTGCCGGGGTGCGGCTCAGTCAATAGGGTGTTCTGATCTTTTTGTCCGGTAACTTCCACGTAATTCTGGTCAGCTGCCCAAGCGGTCACATCCGCTGAGCGTCCAATTGCCAGTGCAACTTTGCCTTGACCGGAGACAGTGATTTTGGTGGGGGAATCATAGAGCTCAAACATTCCCGGACGGGTAATCGCCAGTGTTTGCTTATTAGCAGCAGCGGGTAAAGAGGCTGCAACCCGCGGAGACGGTTTCCAAATAGTCGCAGTCCCCACACCGCACAGCGCCACGATAGAGCCCACAATCACCAGCACCAGCGGAAGCCAATACCTGCGCAATAATTTATTCACCAGTTTCCCCCAAGCCGAATTCGAGCAACTATATATACACTGTACTTTTTTTGCCGCCTCCATGCTTAAACCTGGTTGCGGGTGTGACTAGGGTCAATTTTAGATGAACGTTTGGTTTCAGACCACAAGAAGTGAAAGACTAGGCAATGATACGGGGTTTCGCGGTATCTAATTTATGGAATAAAATGTTTCAGGTAACGCGTTATCTCAGTGGCTCATCTTCAGGGAGGACCAGGTGGAAGAACAAACTGATTTCCCGATCGTAATGCGCGGTTACGATCGCGTTCAGGTCGATTTGCAGATTCAGACTTTGAACAACCAAATTACCGAATTGCAGCAAAAGCTGGAAACAGTTGACCAGCGCAACGTGGATTTGGGTGAACAGCTGGCAGATGCGCAAAATCAATTGCGCTCTTCTGACCGCAGCTCTTATACCGGGATTGGTGCTCGGATAGAACAGTTGCTGCGCAGCGCGGAAGAACAATCTACCGCGGTGATTAACAAGGCCAACGCCGAGGCCGAACAGCTGATGGATAAAACCCGCAAGAACGCTCAAGATATGGCAGAGCGGGCAGAGGCAGAGGCCGCCTCCCTAATTTCAGAGGCTCGCCGCGAGGCCGAGGAACGCACCACCACCGCCGCAACCGAATCCGAAACGGTGTTGACTAACGCGCAGCATCGGGCAGACGAATTGGTGGCCGCGGCAGAGCGGGAGGCCTCCTCTTTGCGGGCAGAAACCAACACCCAGGTTTCTGACCTGAAGGCAACGGTAGATCGGGAAACTGAACTACAGCGTGCTCAGGCCGAAAAAGACTACGTGGAGATGCGGGTCAAGGCAGAGCAAGAAGCTTCCCAGCTGCGCAATGATGCCACCGCCGAGGCGCAGGCACTGCGGGAATCGTCCCTGCAAGAAGCGACCAAGAGCCGAGAAGAGGCAAAGGCGCAGGCAGAAAAGACGCTCGCTGATGCTCGCACCCAGTCTGAAAGCATTTTGAAAGAGGCGCGGGAAAGCGCTGATAGCATCCGTGCCGAGATTCAGCAGATGCGCCAAGAGGCCGAAACCGAGATTGCGGCGGCGCGGGCAGCGGCTCGCGAGGCCGATGCCCAAGCGCATGAACAGTCTCGTTCCGAAACCTCCGCGATGGTGGCGGCAGCTAAGGCTCAGGTCGCCGATGCCGAGAAACACTTGGGTGAAACCTTGCAGCGGGCAGAGCGTTTGCTGACTGATACTGACGCAGTGGTTCGTCGCCGTCAGGAAGATGCGCGCCGCGCGGCGGAAGCTACCATTGCTGCTGCCGAGGGCGAAGCCGAGCAGGTGCGCGAAGCTGCTCGTATCGAGGCTCAGGCTGAACGCGCCGCCGCGCAGCGGACCGTGGAGCGCCTGGAGCGTCAGCGCGAGTCCATCGCCGCCTACCTTGAGGAGATGCGTGGCTTGCTAGGAACCGAAACTGCAACCGGCCTAGAGGGACTAACCCCCATGCAACAGTTGCCGGCAGTGCTGGCACAGCCGGAAGAAGCAGCCGAATCTGAACAACCAGCTCCGGTAGCTCCGCCGGTAAATCCGGTTACTCCCGATGAAGAGTCGGCAGCAACTGATTTGTTTACCAGCGAGGAACAGTAAGCTCAATAAGCTCGTTTAACTAACTCTGGGCGGGTCTTTGGAAAACCAAAGACCCGCCCAAACTTTTATAACCGTGGCCCGCAGGGGCATCGAATCTGACTAGGGTAGGGCTATCTTACAAGTCAGGTAGCGTTAGTTCTTAAAAGAATGTACCGGGGCGGGGATGCGCCCGCCCCGGGCAGCAAACTTTTCGGAAGAAAACGGGGATACCTCCATAATCGGTGCCCAACCCAGTAGGCCTCCAAAATTAGCTTGGTCGCCTACCCCTTTACCTGGCACCGGAATCACCCGCACCGCAGTAGTTTTTCCGTTAGCCACCCCGATTGCGGCCTCATCAGCAATTAATCCGGTAATCGTGGCGGCAGGAGTGTCTCCCGGAATCGCAATCATATCCAAGCCCACTGAACAAATAGCGGTCATAGCTTCCAGTTTTGCCAGACTTAAGGAACCGCGCTGCACCGCTTGGATCATATTCGCATCCTCAGAGACCGGAATAAACGAACCGGAAAGCCCGCCTACCAGAGAACAAGCCATCAGTCCGCCTTTTTTAACTGCGTCGTTTAGCAGCGCCAAAGCGGCAGTGGTGCCGGGGGCACCTACTGCCTCTACCCCCAGTTCTTCTAAGATTGCGGCCACCGAATCTCCTACTGCCGGGGTGGGAGCCAGGGATAAATCTACAATCCCAAAATTTACCCCTAAGCGTTTAGCCACGGTCTGTCCCACCAGCTGTCCCATGCGAGTGATCTTGAAAGCTGATTTTTTAATTGCTTCTGCACATTCTTCAAAAGGACGCCCCCGTACTCCCTCAAGCGCCCTCTCGATTACTCCCGGACCAGAAATCCCCACTGACACCACCGCATCCGGTTGACTCACCCCATGGAAGGCGCCCGCCATAAAGGGATTATCGCCTACGGCATTGGCAAACACCACCAGTTTTGCCGCCCCGATTCCATCTTGATCCGCGGTTTCCTGCGCGGCGGCAAGTACCTGCCCACCCATTTTGGCGGTCGCGCTCATATTGATACCGGTGCGGGTGGAACCGATATTCACCGAGGAACATACGATATCGGTAGTGGCTAACGCCTCGGGTATGGAATCGATTAACGCTAAATCACTGCGGGTGGCGCCAGCTTGCACCAACGCGGAGTAGCCGCCTACGAAATCAACCCCTACGGCTTTGCCTGCCCGATCTAATACTTGGGCAAAGGGGAGAGGATCAGCGGTGCGACAAGCCGCTGCTACCAGGGAAATCGGGGTTACCGAGAGGCGCTTATTGATAATCGGCACCCCGAACTCGCCCGCGACTTCCTCGGCAGTGTCCACCAGGCGGGAGGCGGCGCTTAAAATCCGTTCTTCAATCCGCGCACATGCCCGCTCGATATCGGCATCGGCGCAGTCTAGTAGCGACAGACCCAAGGTGACGGTGCGTACGTCGAGATTGTCCTCGGCAATCATCTGTATGGTTTCCAGGATTTCTCCGGTGGTATCCAGCCCCATTGTTCTCCCTCGTGGTTACGGTGCTTTACCTAGGTCAGCGGCAAGCCGATTTAGAGTTTATGCATGGCGTTGAACAACGCCTCGGCCTGCACTTTAATAACCAGCCCTTCGGCTTCCTCTACTGGCTTCATAGCTGCTTGCACCTGCGCTAACCCGATCTGTTCCTCATCGAATTCCAACTGCATAATCATCGTAAAATATTCATCCATCAACGTCTGAGACACATTGATGATATTCACTTGATTTTGAGCGAGCGCCTGCGAAACTGCCGCGATAATCCCAGTGTGGTCGATACCGGTAACCGTCATAATTGCTTTCACGTGCTTCAGCTTACGTTCTTCTACGGCTTTTTTGTGATTCCTCGCCCCCGGTTTCTTCACTTCGGCACTCTTTGGTAATAATGGCAGAGTGACCTCCACATTGATTTTTTCGACCCTCGTCCAGGCGGTAGTGCTATTTGTAGCCACCAACATTGACCACTTGGCGTTACTAACTTTGTGGTTTGTGCACGGCCAGAATCGCCCCGGAACTACCGCGCGTATATGCGCCGGTCAATATGTAGGTTTCGGGGTAATCCTGGTGATCACCCTGGTGCTCAGTACGATTTCTGGTTTCGTGATCCCTCAGGAGTACCTGCGGCTTTTGGGGTTGATACCGCTGGCCCTGGGGGTAAAAGCCGGGATCGGCGAAATCCGGGAGCGGGTTGGGGCTAGGGACTGCGAGGACGAGGACGAGGCAGAGGCACAACTAAAAGGGAAAAAGGTCAGTGTGGGCGCAGTTGCGTTGGTTACTATGGCTAATGGAGGCGATGAAGTAGCCGCCTATCTACCAGTTTTTGCCCTCTCCACCTGGTGGCAAATTGCCCTGTTTTGCGCCGTATTTTTAGTGCTTGCAGGGGTGCTCTTGGCGTTGGCGCGCATTATTACCGGACGCCTGCATCTAGCAGAAGTCCTAGAACGCTTCGAAGCGATTATTTTTCCCAGTGTACTTATCCTGCTAGGAGTGCTAATCCTCGCCGATTTTCTCTAGGCGCATGTAGCTTTTTTTCGAAGGGGCTGCGTATACGGGTGGTAGTCGCTAAAAGTTTCGATCGCTGATAGCGCGGAAGTAGATTTTTCCTCCTGCCCAAGAATTTGGAAAACGTAGCGTCGTTTTCCAAATTCTTATGCCCACCGCGCCCGCTCGGATAAAATCTCCTCCCGCACTCTCACAGTTGCTTTTACTGAACCAGGGTAGTGGCTATTATCTTCGCCGATTGGCTTTAGGTGTGGCGGCGCAGGCGGGGGAATGCTGGCTTATAAAGCGGTAAAACCATCAGGCGACTAAACTGGCAGAAAAGCGCGTGCAGAAGGATGGGTGAGCTTATGGGGAAGAAACATGTGAAAACTAACGCCATGCGCGCCCTCGAAAATGCGGGTATTGCAGCGCAAATGACGCAGGTTTCTTCCAAGGGGGAGTTTTTGGATGCGCTCACGATTGCGCAGGCTTTGGGGGTGGATCCGAATCTGGTATTCAAAACTCTAGTTTTAGAGGGCGGCCCCGGGGAACATTTCGTGGCGGTAGTACCCGCTACGCATGAGTTGGATTTGAAAGCTGCGGCCAGGTGCTTTGGGGTAAAGCATCTGACAATGTTGCCCCTAAAACAGTTAACTCCGCTCACTGGCTACCTGAAAGGAGCGTGTTCGCCCTTGGGGATGAAGAAAGATTTCCCGACGGTGATTGACGAATCCGCTTTTGAGCAAGAAATGATTTACGTATCCGCGGGTAAACGCGGTTATCAGATTCTGGTGGCGGCAGCAGATTTACAGAGGGTGATTAGCGCAAAGCGAGGGGAGATTTTGCGCCCCCTAAATCATGGCACTCGAACGCCCTAACGGCATTGTTGCGTGGTTTTTATCTTCCGAAAAATCGAGGTAAAGTTTCGGGTATACGAAACTTATCTAAGGGATACCCGAAAAACGGCTAAGGGAAAGTATAAGTCTAGCTAGATGAAGTAGTTTCCCCGATGCAGAAAGGTGAAGCTGCGCAAATGGAACAATTAACCCCAGATTCTCAGAACGCTCCCGATGGCAAGGCGGCGGCGAAGAAAGGGCTGTTGCCGCTACTAGGCCCGGCTTTCGTGGCGGCTGTTGCCTATGTCGATCCCGGGAATGTGGCCGCTAATATCACTGCAGGCGCCCGCTACGGTTACCTGTTGGTGTGGGTATTGGTACTGGCCAACCTGATGGCAGTAGTTATCCAATATCAAAGCGCCAAATTGGGGTTAGTTACCGGAAAATCCCTACCAGAAATCTTGGGGGATAGACTGCCGAAAGCGAAACGCATCGCGTTTTGGATCCAAGCGGAAATCATTGCGGCTGCCACCGACCTCGCCGAAATAGTTGGGGGCGCGATCGCCCTGCAACTACTCTTTGGGCTGCCACTTTTAGCAGGAGGCAGCATAGTTGGTTGCGTATCTTTGGCGCTGCTGATTTTTCAGAATGAACGTCGGCAAAGACAGTTTGAAAGCATTGTGATTGGCCTGCTGGTAATCATTACCGTGGGTTTCCTATCCGGGCTAGTAATTAGCCCGCCCGATCCCGTGGGGGTGCTGGGGGGATTACTGCCGCGCTTTGCCGGTACCGATACCGTGCTAATCGCGGCCTCCATGCTGGGGGCAACCGTCATGCCGCACGCGATTTACCTACATTCTTCGCTGGTAAATCACCGGTTTCCGGAGCGGGGTTCCCATGATGTTCCTCACCTGTTACGGGTCTCCAAACATGACGTGGTCTATGCGCTAGTAGTTGCGGGCGCAGTCAATGTTGCGTTATTGCTGTTGGCGGCTTCGGCGCTATCTGGAAAGAGCGGGACTGACACTATCGAGGGAGCGCACGCCGCCATCCAAAGCGCCCTTGGCAACGGAATCGGAGTAATTTTTGCGATTGGCCTGTTAGCCTCCGGTTTAGCCTCTACTTCGGTAGGTGCCTATGCGGGTTCGGAAATCATGGGAGGGCTACTCCATATTCGGGTACCACTATTTACCCGGCGCCTAGTCACCTTGATTCCAGCATTATTGATTTTGTGGCTTTACCCCAACCCCACCTGGGCGTTAGTTATTTCCCAGGTGGCATTATCCTTCGGGATCCCCTTGGCACTAGTGCCGCTGGCGGCCTATACCCGCAAACGCGAACTAATGGGTAGCTACACCGATGGACGCGGAATGCGTTGGATTATGGGCGTCATCGCGGGCTTGATTATTGCCCTGAACCTGCTGCTAGTAGTCCTTACTTTCATGGGAGTAGATGTCTAGACACCAGCATCCCCAACCCGCGCAGCTGGTTGCAAGCTAGCTGCGTCCTCGAGATAGGCTTTGTTACCTGCAGGCTTTGGGTATTAACCCCGGATTTTTAGCTCAGAAATAGGGAAACGCCCTCGAGAACAATATTGCTCTCGAGGGCACATCCGGGCAAAGCCCCTAAAGGCTGAGATTAGCCGATTTTAGTCCCGTTTGGGGCGCAGCCAGAGGGCGCCCAAGGGCGGTACCCGCAGCTCTACCGAGTAGGGGCGACCATTCCATTCCATGGCTTCGGCGCTCACCTGCCCCAAATTGGTGACTCCCGAGCCGCCATACTTGGCATCATCGGTGTTGAGAATCTCTTCCCACTCCCCACCGTCAGGTAAACCTACCCGGTAGCCTTCATGGGGATTACCGGCAAAGTTGCAGATACAAACCATCTTGTGTTCTTCACCGTGATCATCGCGGTACTTGCGTACATAAGAAATCACGTTGTGTTCAGCATCGTTAGACTCAATCCACTCGAACCCGGTGTGGTCGTCATCCCACAGTGCCGGTTCGGTGGTGTAGATGTGGTTCATATCGCGTACCGCAGACTGTACTCCCTGGTTACGCTCATCATCTAGTAAGAACCAGTCCAGGGAACGATTAGCATCCCATTCGGCACCTTGCGCGAATTCGCCCCCCATAAACAGGAGCTGCTTGCCCGGATGTGACCATTGATAGGCGTAGAGGCAACGCACTCCTGCCAGTTGCCGCCAGTAGTCACCTGGTTGCTTGGCCAGAATCGAGCCCTTGCCGTAGACGACCTCGTCATGGGAGAGGGGTAAAATATAGTGTTCCGAGAACGCATACACCAGGGAGAAAGTAAGTTCGCCATGATGCCAAGAGCGGTTGACCGGGTCTTCGCGCAGGTAACGCAAAGTATCGTTCATCCAACCCATATTCCACTTCAAGCCGAAGCCCAGACCCCCGGTATCGGTGGGAGCAGTAACCCCCGGCCAAGCCGTGGATTCTTCGGCAATCATGCAGATACCGGGATGTAGCCGGTAGCAGGTGGCATTGGCTTCCTGCAAGAAAGAAATCGCTTCCAGGTTTTCGCGACCGCCGTATTGGTTAGGATGCCACTGGCCTTCCTCACGGGAATAATCCAGGTACAGCATGGAGGCGACGGCATCGACTCGCAAACCATCGATATGGAACTCTTCCAACCAGTAAAGGGCATTAGCCACCAGGAAGTTACGCACCTCGTTCCGCCCGAAGTTGAAGATCAAAGTACCCCAATCGGGCTGTTCCCCGCGGGTGGGATCCGGGTGTTCATAGAGTTTGGTGCCGTCAAAATCGGCGAGCGCAAACTGGTCTTTGGGGAAATGACCGGGAACCCAGTCTAGGATTACCCCGATACCAGCCTGGTGTAGTTTATCTACCAGGTAGCGGAAATCATCGGGAGTGCCATAGCGGGAAGAGGGGGCATAGTAGCCGGTCTGCTGGTATCCCCAGGAACCATAGAAGGGATGCTCGGAAACCGGCATCATTTCTACATGGGTAAAGCCCATATCTTTCACATAAGAGACCAGGTCTTCTGCCAAATCCCGGTAATGGGTGTCATAAGACCAAGACCCGATATGCATCTCATAGACCGACATAGGGGAGGTGTGGGGATTAGTTTTTTCCCGCTTCTCCATCCATTCGCTATCTTCCCACTGGTGATGTTTATCAGTAACTACCGAGGCGGTCAACGGGGGAATCTCGCAGGCGCGCGCCATCGGGTCCGCTTTTTGTCGCCAGTTGCCGTCCGGTCCTAAAATCTCGAACTTGTACCGGGCTCCGATTTCCACGTTAGGAATAAACAATTCCCAAACCCCGGAGGAACCCAGGGAACGCATCGAGGAAGTTTCCCCTTCCCAATAGTTAAAGTCGCCAACCACCCGCACAGCTTGGGCGTTGGGCGCCCACACTGCGAAGGAGGCACCTTTGGTTTGCCCCATTTCGGTCTCGTAGGTGCGCAGGTGGGCTCCCAGCACCTCCCACAGTTTCTCGTGGCGTCCCTCGGCGATCAGGTAAAGGTCGAACTCGCCCACCGTAGGCAGGTAACGGTAGCCGTCATCTAGCTCTGTGGTTTCTTCACCGTAGGTGGTGCGCACCCGGTAATCAGGGATTTCGGTGCCGTTTAGGACTGTCACCCAAATGCCATCTTGTTCGTGGGTTGCCGGGAAAGTACCCTTGGGGGTCACAATCTCGACCGCATCTGCCAAGTGGGCAACGGTACGGATAGTTACGGAGTCCTCTCCAACGTGGGTGCCGAGCACCGAATGGGGGTCAAAATAACGCCCATGGGCAACGTTAGCAAGAACATCTGGATCTACTGCTACAGGTTTTGAACTCATGCATCTAGCGTGTCACGAATCGCGGAATAATTCTGTGGAATAGCGCCCCGATTTCCAGAATTTTTCCGACCCGAGTTCCAACAGCGTGCATAGCTCGCGGGACTGCTACGCGTACAGGGGCGGATTTTGCCTCGCGCCCCGAAATCCGGAATTTTTCCGACCCCCGGAGTTTCAAGAGGGTGCGCGATTTAAAGCTACGCGCGGGGAATAGCGTCCGCGTACAGGGGCGGATTTTGCCTCGCGCCCCGAAATCCGGAAAATGCTCTGGCATTTTCACGGATTTAAGGCCCGAAGCCTACCCCTCGGCATAAATCCGCCCCTGCACGCTAAGTGCGTGCCTCTCGGGTATCTCGTACCGACCGTATTATTGGCGCGGGGGATTAGTTTTATCCGAGCAGGCTAGGCGGGCGTAAAACTCGAAAAATGCCCTTGGGGCTTTTTCGAGTTTTTGGGCAGGAGGAAAAACTAATCCTCCGCGCTTTACCCGGAGTGCTTTTACCGAGACAGCCTCGGGATAGGGAAACAGATGAATCTATCCCTCGCGCGCGACGGAAGGGATCTCGTTTACACGGTGGTAATTAGCCGGTGGGGTTACCAATCAAGGCTGAAGTATTGCACCTCTTGGAACTCCCTCATCCCTTCGCGGGCGCCCTCGCGGCCAATACCGGATTGCTTTACCCCACCAAAGGGGGCGGCGGGATCAGAAACCAGACCGCGGTTTACCCCAATCATCCCGGCTTCGATTCTTTCTGCTAGGTGTAACGCCCAGTTCAGGTCGCCGTAAACGTAGGAGGCCAGCCCCATTTCGGTGCCGTTTACCATCTTGAGCAGTTCGTCCTCGCTAGAGTATTCCTTAATGGGGGCGAGGGGGCCGAAGATTTCGTTTTGTAGGAGGGGAGAGTCGGCGCGTGGCACGTCGATAACTGTGGGTGCCACGAAATATCCGGTCAAATCGTTGGGGAGGGGTGCTTGAGCCAGGACTTTTGCTCCTTGGTCTAGGGCGGACGAAAGTAGCTCGTTGATTCCCCGCATCGCTTTTTCGTTAACTACCGTGCCGATTTCGGTTTCTGGATCTAGTCCCGCGCCCACTTTCAGAGCCGTTACTCGTTGGCAAAGTTTTTGCGTAAACTCTTCTTTAATGTCTTTGTGCAGGTAAATGCGGTTAGCGGCGGTGCAGGCTTGACCGCCGTTTCGGAACTTGGCAACCATCAGCCCTTCGATAGCGGCGTCTACATCGGCGGTGGCTCCCACTACGAAGGCGGCGTTACCTCCTAGTTCCATGGCGGTATTTACTACCCGAGGAGCGGCGAGCCCCAGCAGGGAGCGACCAACTGGGGTAGAGCCGGTGAAAGATACTAGCCGCACCCGGGGATCGGCTAGCCAAGTATTGGAAATTTCGGCAGAGTGACGGGAGGGTACTAGGTTTACTACCCCCTCTGGTACGCCTGCCTCTTTTAGGATGCGCATGATAGCGAGGGCGGTTAAGGGAGTTTCGGAGGCCGGTTTTAGCACTACCGCATTTCCGGCAGCGAGGGCGGGCGCGATTTTTCGGGTAGCCATAGCTGCCGGGAAATTCCAGGGGGTAATCAGCGCGCATACCCCGACCGGGCGGGCGGTAACCAGGGTGCGTGAGCCTCCTGCAGGCGGGATCGCAAAATCGCCATCGGAGCGGACTGCTTCTTCGGAGAACCAACGGAAGAATTCGGCGGCGTAGGAGGCTTCGCCCAGAGAATCCGTATAGGCTTTGCCATTTTCCCAGCTCATTAAGCTAGCGAGTTCCTGGGTGGATGCCATCATCAGTTCCCAGGCGCGGCGCAATATCTCGCCGCGTTCACGTGGGGAGCGCGCTGCCCACCCGGGTTGGGCGCTGACTGCAGCATCGAGAGCCTCACTGGCGTCAGCAGCGGTGCCAGAACTCACTTCGGTAATCGTGCTGGTAGTGGCGGGGTCTATTACCGGGAAAGTTTCCCCGCTCGCGGCTGGTCTGCCGGAGTTATTAATCCAAATAGGTTTTGCCGGTTCCAAGTCTGCAACATACTGCGTTAGTTCTGCGCTATCCATAACCTCTTATTCTCTTTTCGTTTTAAATACCGCTTTTTCTGCGTCTTTGCGTTCAGTTTATAGCGTTACCGTCAGCGGTGACGGAAAAGCATCTCCCCCGAGCGTCTGATCCGCTCGGGGGAGAAAAGTGTCACCTCAACGGGTAGATTATCTGCCTAGATGCCGATCACGGGTAGAGACCGCGCCGTTTGTGAGCTTGCAAGACGCGCTCCACCGCCAATACGGTAGCTGCGACCCGCAAGGTTACGCCCTTTTCTTCGGCGTACGCCTCTACATCTTTCCAGGCAGCGGTAATCCGCTCTTCCTCTTCCTTTTGTACCCGCTCTAGCGGCCAGAAGAAGTTGTCGCGTCCTTGTACCCATTCGTAGTAGGACACGATTACGCCACCGGAGTTCGCCAGGATGTCGGGAACCACCATGACGCCCTTTTCGTTCAGGATCTTGTCCGCGGCAGAATCGGTGGGGCCATTGGCGCCCTCCACAATGATCTTGGCTTTGACATCGGGTGCATTGTCCTTGGTGAGCACCCCTTCAATTGCGGCCGGTACCACTACGTCTACGTCCAGCAGTAGCAGCTTTTCGGCTTCTAGAGGTTCTGCGCCGGGGAAGCCCACGACCTTGCCCTTTTCGTCAACATATTCGCCTAGCGCCCTGGTGTCGATACCGTCGGCGTTGTAGATGGCGCCGAAAATATCGGAGATGGCGACTACTTTGCCGCCGCGGCGCTGCGCGATTTCGGCTGCTCCGCGCCCTACTTTGCCGAAGCCTTGGACTGCCAGAGACGCCTCTTCAAACTTGATGCCCTTTTTCTTCAGAGCGGCTTCTACCATGATTACTACGCCCAGGGAGGTGGCTTCCGCGCGTCCGAGCGATCCGCCGAGAGAAACCGGTTTACCAGTACAAATCCCGGGGACGGTATAGCCTTGGAACTGCGAATAGGTGTCCATGATCCAGGCCATGGTCTGTTCGTTAGTTCCCACGTCCGGGGCGGGCACATCCTTTTCCGGGCCGATAATCGGCAGAATCTCGGAAATGTAGCGGCGAGTTACCCGCTCTAGCTCTGCTTGCGAATACTTGCTGGGGTCAATAGTCACCCCGCCTTTAGCTCCGCCGTAGGGCAGATTCACTAGGGCGCATTTCCAGGTCATCCACATAGACAGGGCGCGGACTTCGTCAATATCGACGTGTTCGTTGTAGCGGATGCCGCCTTTGGCCGGTCCGCGTGTCAAGTTGTGTTGTACCCGGTAGCCGTGCAGTACCTCATGGGTGCCGTCATCGCGACGAATCGGAATGGAAACGCTCATTTCGCGGCGCGGTGAAGCGAGCATATCGTAGTCGCCTTCGGAAAAACCCAAGATTTTTTGGGCTTCCCGCAGCTGATTCTTCGCGTCCTCATAGGGATTCGGTTTGTAATCCTCGGACATATATTTTGATCTCCTTTAAGGTTTTAAAATAGGGTCTGACCTGAGATTTTTCCTGGGTAACAGGAAACGCTAGCGGATTTTATCTGCCGGCTCAGGTGGTCAGCGCCCCATCTACCTCCGTTTTTGAGCGGTGGTGACTTCAGTCTATATAGGACGTAAGTCAGGGGTAAATATGCAATATGCATAAAATCTGGAACTAGGATGTGCATAATGTATATATGATTACTGTGCAGGCGCTGCTCGGGCGACCGCAGCTACATATTCAATCCCTGTGGTGTCCCAATCCCTTGGCGAAGCTACGCTGGGTGGCGACCTCGGAACAGATAAATCCCGCTACTTTCTTAGAGGGAAACGAACTGCTGCTGACCACTTCCGCGGGGAATCCGGAGGGTGAAGGAGGCTGGCTAGAGTATACCCAGCGCCTGTTGGTCGGGGGTATTACTACCCTGGGATTCGGTTTAGGGTTCAGCCACGATACCGTTCCTCCGCTATTGGTGCAGGCAGCCCGAAAAACCGGTCTTAACCTAATAGAGGTTGCCGCCGATCAATCTTTTGTGGCGCTTTCTCAAGAGGTGGCGCGGATGATCGAGGTCGAAGCTACCTCGGGAAAATATAAGCTCACGGCTTTGCAGCAGCGCCTGATTCAGGCATCTGCGCAGCCGCGCAGTGTCTACATGATTACCGGGGAGCTAGCGCGGGGAATCGGCGCCCTAGTAATGGTCAGGGATACGGCGGGCAGGACAATAACGCAGACAATAGCCCCTACGGTAACTGTTGATTTAGAGGACTTAGCGGCAGACTCTTGGGAAAGATTTTCCGCCAATATGGCGCAGCTTTCCTTTGAAACCGAGGAAGGCTACTGTCTTTTCACTGCTATTAACGCTCTTGGGCAGGAAACCGCCTGGTTGCAAGCCTGTTGGACTACCTTTCCCCAGCCGTGGCAGCAGCAGGCGCTTTCCCAGGCGGGGCTGTTAATCGCTTCGGCCTTAGCTAACTCCCGGTTTGTTTCCTCCTATCATGGGCGCTTGTTGCAACGGGCTTTTGAACTGTTACTTTCTGGGGAGCTGGGGGCGGCGCAGATTCTAACCGAGATGGCGTTTCCTCTCTCTCGCGCCTTAAGCGGGCGGTATGTGCCGGTAGTAGTTACGGGGGAAGAGGGGGATTTGCGGGTCTTGACTGCTCGGGTGGAGCGGGCAGTGACAAAAAGTATGCCTCCACCGCTGTGGCGTTTTCACGCCGAAAATCTGGAGATGGCGATTCCGGTAGCGGCGTTGCCGCTGACTTTGTCGAACTTTTCCCGGAAAGAGTTTTCTGCTTTGCGAGCAGGCGTGGGGCAGGAGTACCCGATCTCTCGTTTTAGTTCGGGTCTCTCTGGGGCGCGGCAGGCGCTGCGGCACACCGGAAATAGTCAGCAGGTAGCCCGCTGGGAAGAGATTTCTCGTTCCGGGCTAATGCAGGTGATAGGTAGGGAAACCGCGGCTGCTTTTTCTCAACAGTTTCTGCGACCCCTGCGGGGAGAGACAGACCTGCTGGAACTGCTGGAACAATATGTTGCCACTAAAGGTAACCGGCAGCAGATGGCCAATACCCTGGGGCTGCACCGCAATACGGTGGCGAAGCGGCTAGAAAAACTGCAAAGCAAACTCGGGATTAACCTGGCAGAAGCCGGTGCCCAAGCCTCCGCCTGGGTAGCCCTCCAAGGACGCGAGCCCTAACGGTCTTGGCGCAGTTTGCGCGCCGTGAGCAGTCCGGCACCGGCGAGTGCCAGAATCGCGGAGATCAAAGCCAAGGTGGCTCCGTTCGCGCCGGTCACCCGCAAGGAAGAGGGCGCCGGACCAGCCGCAGAACTAGACCCCGCAGAAGAACCACCTGTTATATAGGCACCGGCAGGGGCTTCGGTAGCTCCGCCGTTTTGGCCAGCTGACGGCTGCGTAGTGCTTCCACCGTTGTCACCCGGTTGGGGTTCAGCGGTGGGGTCAGTCGGCTCGCTAGTCGGATTATCAGTAGGCTCCGTAGTCGGAGGTTGTTCCGGATCCGCCGGGTTAACGAGCGGACTCGTCGCGTTTTGTGACCACTTACCGTCCGTCTTATTAAAGGACAGCGTTTGCGGTTCTGCTAGTTTCATACCTTTGGCAGTCGTTAGCTGCTCTAGCCGGTACTGCAAGGTTACGTCATCAACCTGCACCTTATAGGCACCGACAGCGCCGTTTAGGTCAGTGGGTACCCTGAAGGAGGTGGGGCCACTGACAAAATCCGTGACCGTAAAGGCAACCGCGGTATTGGGCTTCCCATCTTTGCCCAGGGGAGTGATCTGGAAAGAAGTCCCGGCTACTGCCTGACCTTTAGAATCAACCACTTTCCAAGTGAGTTCTCCGCCAATTGGTTGCGTAGGGTTATCAGTGGGCTCCGTGGTCGGCTCCGTTCCGGGCGTAGTCGGCTCGGTACTGGGATCCGTGGTGGGATCGGTAGTCGACTCGGTAGCTTTCTTAGCATTGCTAATCACCAGCGCCCCATCAGTGAGGTCAACCCTGGTGCCATCTGGCGAAACCTGAACTTTTCCATCCTCATAGCTGATGGTGTAGGTCTTGGTGTCTTTTTCGTAGCCTTCCGGTGCTTCGGTCTGCTGCAACTTATAGGTCTTAGCTTGATTCAAAGTGGCCTGGAAAGAAGCATCTGCCGCATTTTCAGAGATACTGACCTTTTCGCTGCCATTAGTTAGGGAGAAGCTGCCGCCAGATAAAGGCTTCTTCGAATCTTTATCTACCAGTTTCCAAGTGAACTGGGCGGTCCTCATCACCGGGGTGTTTTCAAACTTGAGGCCGCTTCCTTCTACGTTTTGGAGGTAGCGTCCGTCAGCTTGCTTCGTGAAAGTTACCACCTGGGCGCCCGTCTTAGGCGCAAAATCAGGGCTGGTGGTTAGCTGTTCCACCTGGTACTTACGGGAACCATCCGGGACTACTACCCGGTACTGCCCCTCGCCCTTGTTCAAATCAAGACTGACCGCCGTGGTGGCATCAGATACGGTGAAAGCTTTCTCCGCATCCAAGGTCGTGCCATCGGCCTTAAAAGGAGTAATCTTAAAGGAAGTTCCTGGCACATACTGGGTAGCATCCGCGGAAGAAACTACTTCCCAACGAATCTCTGCCGGGGTGGGCAGCTTGACGTTCTTAATGACCAGACCGGTATCCGGCAAGTCTTTCCCGCCAATCTGCGACCGGTAGCTGGCACCATCGGCAACAAAAGTGAGCTGATAGCTGGCGGTATCGGCTTTGTAACCACTGGGAGCAGCAGTTTCAGTCAAAGTATAGGTCTTCTTGGGATCAAGATTCGAAGCACTGTAAGTCCCCGGATTAGCCGCATCTTGCGAGGTAACCGTGAGCGGAGTTTCCCCACCGCTCACGGTAAAGACTGCCCCATTGAGGCTCTTGCCGGCAGTGTCGGTTAGTTTCCAAGCAAAAGAAGTAGTGGCCGGAGGTTTCGGTAATGCCACATTAGTGAAGGTAACTTCGCTGGTTTCTTTACCGGCAACCACCGCGGCCCAAATGCCGTTGGCATTATCTTTCTCTTTGAAACTAATTTCGTAGGAGGTGACGTCACCCAGCTCGTAGCCTTCGGGGGCGGCAGTTTGGGTGAGGGTACACCCTCCCTTGGTGGGATCTAAAGAAACGCTATAACTGCCCGAGGCAGTACCCGCAGCGGGAACTGCTACCTCCTCAGAGCCACAAACCAGTTTGAAGCTGCCGCCGGGTAGTAGGTTCTTATCTGCATCCTGCAGTTTCCAGTTGAAGGCTACCGGCTGGGGAGGCAGCGGGGTCTTGGTATTGGTAATAACAAACGCTTCACCGCTGATTGCCTGGTCGTCCACTTTTGCCTGGTATTCCTGAGAAATCTTTTCAAAAGTAACGGTATGGGTTCTTTGCTGCGGCAAGTCGTAGCCCGAGGGAGCAGCAGTTTGAGTAAGTACATAGCTCTTTGCCGGATTCAAGTCGCTGACAGTGAAAGTGCCGGAGGAAGAATCTGGGACGCTAACCGCCGCGCCGCCTTTTTCAGTCAAAGTGAATTGCCCGCCACTTAATGCCTGGCCTTTGGAATCTCGCAGCTGCCAGGTGAAAGACACTTTTTCGGGCTGGGGTTCTGGGGGAGTGACCGTGTCTTCACACTTAGTTACCGCTTTCACCACGGTGTTGGCGCTGATTTTTGTCTGAGCTATCTCTTCCTCTGAGGTCTGGGCATCATTTAGCTCCCAATAATCCACCGCGCAGGTTTTACCAGTAACCGTAGGGAGAGTTACCGCCGGTAGCGCCCCGATTACCGTATTCGGGGGCAGGTAGCGAGTAGTGGTGTAAGCCGGGGGGAGGGTACCGCCCGCGCCAGCTACCTGGTACTTTAAGGAATAACCCTGCGCCCACAGCAATCCGTCTTGGGTGTAAATCTGCCCGTTAACTGGGAAGATAAAAGCATCCTCCGCGTCCTTGTCCCCGTGATAGGCGAACAAGCTGGGGGTTACCTTTGATTGCAGGTAGTAGTTCCCGGTCTTAGGTACCGACAGCGCCAGATTATTGTAAAGGGTACTGGTGAGCGCAGAAGAATGCACAGTTTCGCCCTCGGGGGTAACCAGCGAGAAAGGCACAGACTGTTTATCCTGGGTGAGTTTGTCTACCGCAGTGGTCAAACCCAGGGTTTGCGGATTTCCGGAGCCATCAGCAAAACGCAGATTAAGTACCTGCCCCTTGCCGGTGGTGGTATCAAGGGGCATATTCTGCCCCTTAGCTAGAGGAAAGCCGCTGCGGACAGCAGAACCGTCCGTCCTCGGCGTGCCGACCGGGGAAGTTGCCTGGATCTTAGCGCCCGCGTCCAAGTTAGCGGTCACCGAGCTGCCCCCGCCGCTGCTCTTGAAACCAAGACCTACGCCCGAGCTGGCTTGCCCGCCAATCAAATCCAGATTGGGGCTGCCTGAAAGCGTAATTTGAGCAGGAACTTTTGTCTGGAAACCAGAACCAATCGCCGCCCCTAAACCGTAAGCTAGCTTTTTTGCACCCGACTGCGCCACCGGCTGCACCACTGCCTGCACCTTGGGAGACCCAGAAATCGTAACCTTGAAGGGGTCAGAAACGTAAGAATCGATCCACCCCGCGCTACCAATCACTGCGCCCCGGCGAACGCCGTACACTTTGGCGGTGACTGCAGCATGGTCAGTGATGCTGACCTGGCCGGAACGGTTAGCGGCAGAGCCAATAGCCCCGTTAAGCGGCTGTTCGACTTCAGCGGAATCCTTCGCAGTCTCCGCATTTACCTTTGCTTTTCCTGCAATAATCACCTGGTTTTGATCTGCCCCGCGCACCGCGTCTTCATCTAGGCGGGAGTTACCGGCAAATTCGGCTTGTCCAGGCAGACCGCCCGCCCCAATCGCGGGGGATTCGCGTACTACCCCCAGGGCGTTTACCTGGGCATTATCCGAGATGGTGACCTTAGAAGTTCCGGAGGCGTAGCCACCACCAATCGCGGCGCCGCGCCCATTAGAATAGGCGGTTACCTGCGCCGATCCGGAGATTTTCACGTCTAGATTGGCGCTATCGGGACCGGACCCGATAGCAGCGATATCCCCGGTCTTATCGAGGGTGGAATCAGCAGTCCCCACCGTGACTTTGCCGCCACTGATTGCTACTTCACAGCCGGGAGCCAAAGGCAAGCTGTGATTAGCGAAGTCTTGGTTCCAGTTGCCCACCCCGCGGCAACCGATGTTGATCGCGCTATTGCCGGTGTCAGAGGCATCCGGGCTGACCTGGACGGTGCCACCGGAGATATTTACCCGCGCATAAGGTTGAGTGAAAGTAGCGGTGACCTGACCTGCGGAATCTTGTAGCGGGGTAGTGAAGCTGCCCGCCCCCAAGGCGGTATGGTTGCCGTGAGCATTGATTTGTCCGCCGCTGACGTTAATGTTTACCGCCGCGTTTTTCTGCGCCCAATCAGCCCCGGCCGAATCTGGGAGCTGCACCGCGCCGCGACCACTGCCAATGAAAGCGCCGCCATAGGTGCCGCTCCCAACCTTTGACAGGTTAATGGTTCCGCCCTTGACATTAATAGTGCCCCCGGCGCTCCAAGGGGTTTCGTCGTAGTTGTTGAGCCAGCTGGG
The DNA here is from genome assembly GCF_900106855.1 of Varibaculum massiliense. Lineage (NCBI taxonomy): Bacteria > Bacillati > Actinomycetota > Actinomycetes > Actinomycetales > Actinomycetaceae > Varibaculum > Varibaculum massiliense. The sequence goes on from NZ_FNWI01000004.1 coordinate 1,864,191, forward strand.
ATTAGTTTCCGGGTTGACCTCGTAAAAAGCGCCACCCGAGCCAATCATGGCTGCGCTTTGGGAAGATCCTTGGAGGTTCAAAGACCCGCCCGCAATGTTGATAGTGCCAAAAGCTGAAAAATGCTGGGTACCGATTAGAGCTGCTTGAGAGCGGGGAGATTTCGGGTTAGACAGATTCAAGGTTCCGGAGCCGCTTTGTCCGATATTCAGGGTAGTGTCTGCCTTTACCTGCACTAATGGCAATGGAACAGTGTAATCTTTAGAAGCGTTTTCCGAGGAGGCATCCTGGCGGGTGAAGTTGTTTTCCCCGGTAAAAGCGAGGCGGTTATTTCCGTTATTGTCGCCAACGGTCACCATCGCTAGTTCCGGGTGAACAGAGTTGTCAATGTTCAGGTTATTCAGCGTTAGGGTGTGACCTTCGGTAATGAGAAAAGATAGTCCTTTGAAGGTTTTGCTGGTCGCGCCAGTGACAGTCACGTTCTTGCCCACCCTCAGGGTGCGTCCCGCGGCATCTTCGGGCAAATCCGAATCACTGAGGTTAATATCTTCGGTGATGACGGTGCCGATTTCGTTCCAGGATTTGATGACCTTGCCATTGGTAGCATTAGCGGCACCGACCGCTAAAGCCGGCCCGATCAGGGCAATCATGTATCCGATTAAGGAGAGAGTGAGGACGAGTGCCGTAGGGCGCTTTGCGAAGGGATTGCGCATGAATACTCCTGCTGATTTCCTCAAAGTTACAAAGATTACAATTCTGTAACAAGTCTATCAGAATTTAGGGTGGAAACGCTAGTGTGTCCGCCCTAAAAGATCGGCTATTTATGCTGGTTAATGTGACTGTGGCAGAAGTAGCATTAGCGCCTTTAGAGGGATGCTTACCCAGTCGGGGCGTTGCTCTGCTTCATAGCGCACTTCATAAAGGGCTTTTTCCACTTCAAAGGCCCTTAAAACCACTAGAGCGGGGGCGGGGCGTTGCTCCTCGCCAAAATATCCTTCCAGGAAAGCTAGCCGCGCCCGATTAAGCCAATCGCCATCAGCGCCGCCTTCTACCCGAGCGTAGTCGAAAGAACGTAGCATTCCGGCAATGTCCCGTTCCACCTGGTCGGGGGCAGTACGTTCTTCCAGAGGACGTAGAGGCTCTCCCTCGAAATCAATCACGTACCAATCCCCAGAGCTGTAGAGGCATTGTCCCAGGTGATAGTCCCCATGAACCCTCTGTGTAGGGGGCAGTCCTCCCAGACCAGTCAGCGCCTGGGCGAGGCGATCAACTTCCTCCCCAATTTGCGGATGCTCTCGCAGCTGGGGGTATGCTGCCTCTGCCTGTTGATATTGATGCCGAAGCCGAGTAGCCATCATAGTACCCGAGGCGGGATCTTCACCGACACCAAAAGCCTCTAAGAGGTGGCGATGCATATTTGCAGTGGTCTTCCCTAACTGGCGAGCCATTATTGTGGGGTCTTCGCCGCTGCTGGCCAGGGAACAAACCAAGCGGAAACCATCCCGCGCCTCATCGAGACGAACCGCAGCGCAAGCAGTGGTGACCTGTTGGGGTTGACCGTCTGGATCCCACAGGTATAGCTGAGAGTATCCGCGCGGTTGTGGCACCCCCTGCCAGCCGGTGCGAGCCAGTGCTAAGGGCACCGTCACCTCCGGGTTAGCTCCGGAAACCAGCACCCGGAAAAACTTGATAATCGTCGGGTATTTTCCCCCTAAAAGCACCGAAGAATTGGACTGCTCTCCGCTTAAAACTTTACTTTCTAAACTGGCTGCCAGCAGGTTAGATATTAAATCTTCACCCTCAGGTAGTAGCGGCAAAGTCCCCGCTTGGTGGGTGGAACGAATCCAATACTGGACATACTGCGGACAATAGGGACCATCGATCAGATAGCCGGGGTTTTCCGGCGAGCCGCCGGTGCGTCCAACGATCCCCTCACCGTTCCAATCAGCAACCAACGCCAAGGGAATGTGGTACCAAACTCCCTGCGCCTCTAAAATCAACAGCCGGAACTGAGGATCCTCGAGTTCTCGGTAATCCAGAACTCGTACCTCGGAGCGTTCCAAGTAGGAAGGAAACCAGCGTCGTTGGGTGAGATAGTCCCAGACAGTGTCGATGATAGCATCTCTGCCAGGCCATTTAAGCTGGCTATTAGGGGACTTAGCGGTCATCTTCATGCTCCTTTAGCGCCGAGAAATCTAAGGCCGGATAGGCGTCGGCCGCTCCCGTGGTCTCTGTATCTGACTGCGGGGAGGCTACCGGGGTAGCGCTGTGCACTATCACCGGCAAAGAAGTAGTGGTAGTGGGCGGTTCTGTGGTTTCTTCTCGGGTCTGTTCTGCCTGCTCGGGAGGGAAAAGCTCCAACCAATAAAAGCCGTGGCGATTCATAGTTACAGTGACGGTTTCATCGGCGCCCACGGCAGGGAACCACCCTCCATCGAAGGCTTCACGCAGACACCAGCTGGCCATGCCGGGCAAAGATAGCCGCGCCGCTACTGCGCCCTCACCCAAGTTATATACACAAAGTACCGTAGCGTTTTGGTCACGACGAATAAACGCCAATACGGAATCTTGATCCGAACCTACCTGCGATAAGGAGCCCTGCCCGAAGCATGTCAGGCGGCGGCGCAACTGGATAGCACTACGCAGCCAATGCAGCAGGGAAGTGGGGCGCCCTAGGGATTCTTGCACATTGATAGTGCGATTATCCCAACCGGGAGCATCAATCAAAGGCACCAGGAAAGTTTCCGGGTCGGCGGAAGAAAAGCCGGCAGTGGCGGAAGTGTCCCACTGCATAGGGGTGCGCACCCCGAAACGATCCGGCAACCAGATATTGTCACCCATGCCGATTTCGTCCCCGTAATAGAGGAAAGGGGAGCCAGGCATAGAAAGTAACAGGGCATGGGCGAGTTCTATTTTGCGGCGCGAACCCCCTAAAAGGGGCGCCAGGCGGCGGCGAATCCCCACATTCGCGCGCATCCGTGACTCAGGCGCATACCAGGAATACATGTCTTCGCGTTCCTGGTCAGTCACCATTTCCAGGGTGAGCTCATCGTGATTACGCAAGAAAGTTCCCCATTGGGCACCTGCCGGCAGCTCTGGTAGCTCCGCCAAGATTTGCCGCAGCCCCTTCGAAGATCCGGTACGCAAAGCCGCAAACAGTTTCGGCATTAGCGGGAAGTGGAAACAAATATGGCACTCCGGGTCGGTTTCACTGCCGAAATAGTCAATCACATCCAAGGGGGGCTGATTGGCTTCCGCCACCATCAAAGTTCCCGGGAATTCGGCGTCCACCATTTTGCGGAGTTCGCTCACGAACCAGTGGGTTTTCGGCAAGTTTTCGCAGTTGGTGCCATTTTCTTCAAAGAGGTAGGGGATTGCGTCCAGACGGAAACCATCCACCCCGGTGCGGCACCAGTAACGCACCACGTTCATTACTGCCGCTTGCACCTGGGGATTCTCAAAGTTCAAATCCGGTTGGTGGGAAAAGAAACGATGCCAATAGTATTGCCCGCGCACCTCGTCATACGTCCAATTGGAGGTTTCGGTGTCAATGAAAATAATCCGCGCGTCCCGGTAATCCTGGTCGCTGTCGCGCCAGACGTAAAAATCCCCGTATTCGCCCTCCGGATCTTTGCGGGAAGCCTCAAACCAAGGGTGCTGGTCAGAGGTGTGATTAACCACGATATCTACCAGGATACGGATTCCGCGTTCATGGGCGGCCTCCACCAAGGCAGTGAAGTCTTCCATCGAACCGAAAGCCGGATTCACATCGGTGTAGGCACTAATGTCGTAGCCACCATCGCGCATCGGCGAAGGATAAAAAGGCGGCAGCCAAAGGCAGTCCACTCCCAGCCAGGCCAGGTAATCCAGACGCGAAATTAACCCCTGGAAATCCCCAATGCCGTCCCCGTTAGAATCCGAAAACGCCTGGATTAGTACCTCGTAGAAAACGGCGCTGCGATACCAGCCAGGATCCTCTGCCGGGGAGGGAACCGCCTGGGAAGCGGGAGGGGGTAGCAACAGTTTGCTCAGGCTTTCGTTTTCCTCCGGTAGCTTAGGGCTCAACACGGACTCCTTAAAATACTTTCGCTAGACCTTTAGACGGATTCCACGGACATAATATGGGCAGGACGCTCAAAGGGGTTGAGCTCGAAATAGTTAGCCGCCCCCCAATCGTAGACTTTCCCATCCAGCTCATCTCGCACCCTAAAGCAAGAAGAGGAAGAGCCGCTGAGCTTGAGCGCCGATAAATCCAGATGGATAGCGCCAATCGCGGTTTCATGGGGATTCAGGTTTACCACCACGATTACGGTGTCAGCTTCTCCGGTGGGAGATTCCCAAGCATCCAGGTGCCGCGAGAAACAAACCACTCCCGGATGGGTAGTTCCATGAATCTTCAGGTTACGCAGACGCTGTAAAGCCGGATGCCTGCGGCGAATCCCGTTCAAAGTGGTCAGCAAGCCCATCATTTCTTGGGGAGTCTTCCCGGAGTAATCACGTGGCTTGAACTGATATTTCTCGTTATCGATCTGCTCTTCAAAACCGGGGCGCTGCACATTTTCTACCAGCTCATATCCGGAATAAATTCCCCAGAGAGGAGATCCGGTAGCAGCCAAAACTGCCCGCAATTTAAAGGCGCGCATCCCTCCATCAACCATGACTTGGGTCAAAATATCGTGCGTAGTCGGCCAGAAAGAAGGACGCATATAAGAGCAAGACTCCCAGGAAACCTCTTGGAAGTATTCTTCAATCTCTTTACGGGTATTTCGCCAGGCAAAATAGGTATAGGACTGGTGGAATCCCACCTGTGCCAAGGTACGCATCATCGCGGGGCGGGTAAATGCCTCAGCGAGGAACAAAACTTCGGGATGTTTTTGGTGGAACTCTGCCAAAATTTCTTGCCAGAACTGCACCGGCTTGGTGTGGGGATTATCCACCCGGAAGATAGTAACTCCATGGTCAATCCACTTTTGAATCACGTCCCGCACCGCGTTATAGAGACCGCGATAGTCCTGATCAAAAATCAGCGGATAAATATCTTGATACTTCTTGGGAGGATTCTCCGCATAAGCAATCGTCCCATCTGGGCGATGCTTGAACCATTCGGGATGATCCTTAACCCAAGGGTGATCGGGGGAGCATTGCAGTGCCAAGTCTAGCGCTACCTCCAGTCCCAGACCTTTCGCTTTTTCTACGAAATAATCAAAGTCATCGAAATTGCCCAGATCAGGGTGAATAGCATCGTGACCACCCTCGGGGCTGCCAATACCGTAGGGAGAGCCGGGATCATCCGGGGTTGCCTCCAAAGAGTTATTGCGACCCTTGCGGAAAGTAGTTCCAATCGGATGAATGGGGGTTAAATAGGCGACGTCAAAGCCCATTGAGGCAATGCGGGGCAAATCTGCAGCCGCAGTGCGCAGGGTTCCGGAATGCCAATGGCCTTCCTTATCTTGATAGGCGCCGATAGAGCGGGGGAAGATTTCGTACCAAGAACCATAGAGGGCGCGTTCGCGGTCGACTCGCAAAGGATAGGTGCGGGAAGATTCTAGCAGGTCACGCAGAGGGTGGGTGCGGAAAATTCCCCGAATCGAGGAATGGAGTCCCACCGAGAGACGTTCTTGTGGCGGACGCGACTGATCCCGCATCGCCTGGGCGGCTTTACGGAGGCGTTCAGCGCGTTCAGTATCTGGGGCTTCTTGAGTCGGATTGTTGATAGCTTCCCCGCTAGCGGCGCGTTCGAAAAGTCGCGCCCCCAGCTCGAACTCCATCTCTACGTCCTGGTTAGCTTGCACTTTGATAGAGGCTTCTTTAGTCCAGGTCTTATAGGGATCACAGAAAGTGTCGACTCTGAAGCTCCAATCCCCGACACTGGTGGGCTTAATCCAGGCCTCCAAGCGGTCCAAACCGGGGGCAACGTCGTACATCCGGGAGCGCATGGTTTCTTTGCCTTGCGGATCCAGCAGTACTACTTCCGCTCCTAAAGCATCGTGACCTTCCCGGAACACGGTGGCGCGTACCGGGAAAGATTCATTTTCGACCGCCTTCACTGGCCAAAGCCCGTCCTCGATAACCGGTTCCACTTCGGTGACCGGAATCCGGGCTAGGCGAGCCGCCGGAGAAATCAGGTTTAGAGGCTTAGAAGAATCCGCTTTAACAGAGGATTTAGTAGCCTTGGGGGCAGCAGTCTTTGCGCGAGTAGTCTTTTTAGCAGGCGCGCTGGTGGCAGCTCTAGCTTTGCTAGCTGCAGCGGAGGTGGTTTTGGCTTTAGGAGTCGCTGCCGCTTTGGGGGCGGTTGTTGCTTTCGAGCGCACGTGCTTCCCCTTCGAACTAGCAGCGGTCGCACTGGAAGTTTCACCTTTCTGACCAGCTGCGTTAGTAGTTGAGCGAGTTTTGCGGGAACGAGGCGTATCGCCGGCCATAGTGACTCCTTAATAGACGTGCTTATTCCCCTCCAGCCTAACAAAGAGGTACCGCGCCTCGCGTCCTTTCCGCTCCCAGCTAGCACTAAAAAAGAAGAGTAAAGAAGAAACAGCTATCCGGAAACGCAGAAAATATTTTAGCCGTCAGTAGCCGAGGCGGGGCCATCTAAAGAAATCTTGGGACCCAGATAGGTGGGTTTTTGTTCGGTGGCTACCCAGATAACATCCTTGGTGCGTGCCAGATACTCGCGGAGGTTACGCTCGGTTTGCCCCGGATAGGCGTTACCGGCAGCACCTACTCCCCAAACTTCGATTCCGCGGCTTTGACAATCGTAGAGGGCGCGAGGCAGGTGATAGGGTTGCGTGACCACAATCGCGCGTTGCACCGAAAAAATCGCCTCTGCGCGGTAAGCCGACTCGTAGGTGGAAAAACCAGCGTGATCAGCATAAATCGCCTGGGCAGAAACTCCGTGGTTAATCAACCAACTTTTCATGGCCTTGATCTCGTCGTAATGTACCTGCCCATGATCGCCGCTAATCAAGATTTTCTTCGCCGCGCCCGCCTGATACAGATTTAGGGCAGTTTGCAGGCGGTGAGCCAGCATCGGCGAGGGAGTACCATTCGGATTTACCCCCGCCCCTAAAACCAGGATTACCTGGGCATTTTTATCTTTAGCCTCGGTAAGAGAAATAATCTCGTCCTTAGTGCGTTGCCATACATAAACATTGGTTCCCGCCACGATAATCACGGCGATAACCACCAGGGTAATCGCTAGCCGGATCAGAGCTCGCAGAGCGCGCATCAGCCTAGTAAACCATGTTCATCGCCTGACGTACTTCCGCCAGGGTTTGGTCAGCAACTTCATTTGCGCGTTGATTCCCGCGTTCCAGTACCTGCCACAAATAGCCGGGGTCAGCTAATAGTTCGGTGCGCCGCGCCCTAATCGGGGACAAAGCCGCATCCAAAGCCTCCGTGAGCACCTGTTTTAGTTTGCCAGCCCCTTGATCCCCGATTTCCTCGGCAATAGTACGCGGATCCTGCCCACTAGCCAGGCCGGCCAGCCGTAACAGGTTAGAAACCTCGGGGCGATTCTCCGGATCATAAGTAATCTGGCGCTCCGCATCCGTCTTCGCGCGTTTAATTAGTTTCGCAGTTTCATCGCCGGTCATCCCCAATTCGACAGTGTTACCCCGCGATTTCGACATTTTTTCACCATCTAAGCCCAAAATCAGGGCGCCATCACCCGAAAGTAACCCCTCCGGACGGGGGAACACCCGGTGTTCTAAATCCGATTTGCGCCGGTAAACCCGCTCGAAGCGATCAGAAATCACCCGCGCCTGCTCCAAGTGGGGGAGTTGATCTTTACCCACCGGCACCAGATTAGCTTTACAGAACAAAATATCGGCCGCCTGATGTACCGGGTAAGTCAGCAGCAGCGCTGACATGGGGCGCTCCGAAGCCACCAGCTCTGCCTTCACCGTGGGGTTGCGGTGTAGCTCCGCCTCGGTAACTAGCGAAAGGAAAGGCAACATTAATTGATTTTCTGCCGGAACTGACGAGTGAGTGAAAATCGTGGTTTTTTCCGGATCCAGGCCGCAAGCAATATAGTCAGCCAGCATATTTAGGACGCGCTCGCGGATCGGGCCAGTACCCTCCCGATCCGTAATCACCTGATAGTCAGCAATCAGAATCCAGGTTTCCACCCCGCGCTTTTGGATCTCTACCCGATTCTTAATCGTCCCAAAATAATGTCCCAAGTGCAGGGCGCCAGTCGGGCGATCCCCGGAGAGTACCCGGAACTTGGAAGGATCCTTATCGATCGCTGCCTCAATCTCTTGAGATTTCAGCTCCGCGCGCTTTAAAGAAGCCGCATCGGTTGAATTTTCTAGTCTCTCGCCGCTATCGCTCATGGTTCCCAGTCTACGGTGCCAAGGATATTCCCGGAAAACCGGGTGCAACTGATAAGCCTCTTTCTTGTTGTTAGGTGCGTAGGGGCGAGATTTTTCCTCCTGCTAATCTCTCTCGCGCACATAGTAGCTTTCTCGGTAAAGATGTTCCGTCAGGTACGGGGGCTAGTTAAAGCGGTCTTTGTTGACCCAATCGTAGAGCCATTGCAGGTTAATCAGGGGCTCGGATTGGGCATCAATCACCGGCTGCACCGTGCGGTAAATGTCTTTCTTTACCGCCGGAAGATCCACATTTTTTGAAACCCGTTTGAGAGTGTCACTGTTCCATACTTCAACTAATTTAAATTTTCTATCGAAAATGTAGTTCAAAGAATTGCCATCGAAATATTCGTATTCCCCAGATGCCCAAAAACAGAAGGAAGGCGCCTCTTTTTTCGCGTAATTATAGTTGTAGATATTCCGATAACCGTCGTAGTCGTATTTTATTCCCTTTACATCTGGGGCATAGATCCAGTCAAGATTAAGTGCCACTTCCATGAGGACGGGTTCTGCCTGTTTACTGTGCGGGGTGTGTTGGGCATAGTAGACGGATTCTGATTTGAGATTAGAGAATGCGTATCCGAATGCCAACACAAAAACGATAAAGGCGATGAAAACCGTAAGGATAACTTTCTTTAGCATGGGGATTCTCCTTACTTGAAAAGGCTCTCAAGTTATTTCCAGAGACCAGGCGTTACTGTGTTAATAGTACGGGATTCGTTAATCCCCACTAGAATCGGCTAGGAAAAGTTTGATTGATAGGGGCTCGAGCAGGATATCGTCGCCGGCTAGGTTAAACGGGGGAGCTTCCGCTTCCGGTTCAGAAACCGCAGAATCCCAAATCTCTTGATAGGCGGTTCCTCGTCCCGGAGCTAGCCGCACATGTTTGGGGGACAAGGTTCCGTTGAAAACCGCCAGTAGATCCTGATCCCCGTAGGGGCGTCCCGAACGGAGCATTTGGAAAACTCGGCTGGCAGGATCATGCCAGGCTCGATCGCCCATTAGTAGCCCCACCTGGTTATACCAGGAAACATCGGGGAGGCTATCTCCGGGATGTCGCTGACCGGTCAAATAGTTTGCAGGTCGGAAAACCGGGTGCTCGCGCCGCAAAGTAATCAGCTTTCGCACCGCCACATAAAAGTCTTTTTGCCAATCCACCAGCTCCCAGTTCAGCCAGGTAGTTTCATTGTCTTGGCAATAGGCGTTATTGTTACCACCTTGCGTGCGCGCAAACTCGTCACCCGCCAAAATCATGGGGGTGCCGGAAGAGATAAGCATAGTGGTGAACAAGTTAAGGGCAGAACGTACCCGAGCGGCTAGCAGTTCTGCCAGTGGGGAATCGCCATCTATGCCCGGGTCCATATCATTACTGAGCTGGAAAGCCCGCCCTTCGCTGCCATGATTCCAAGACAGATTATTGGGGGAGCCATCCCGGTTGTTCTCTAGGTTCTCTTCGTTGTGTTTATGGTCGTAGCTGACCAAATCCCCCAGGGTAAATCCATCGTGTGCGGTTACGAAGTTAATTGAACAGCGGGGAGGACGCACCGCCGGGATATTCCCGCTACCATACATATCTTGGGAACCAGAAAGTCGGGAAGCTAGTTCAAAGGGGGGAGCGCCTCGAGATTCGCCGCGCGACTGGGCGCGCCCGTCGGCCACCCAAAAGCCGCGGACGGTATCCCGATAACGATCGTTCCAGGTAGAGAAGGGGAGCGGGAAGTCTCCGGTGCGCCACCCATCCGGTCCCATATCCCAAGGCTCCGCAATCATTTTCGTATTCCGCAAAACCGGGTCATCAAGGCAGGCTTGGAAGAAAGGATGGAAACGAGTGAAATGTTCCTCGCCCCGCCCGCAGGTAACCCCCAGGTCAAAGCGGAAACCGTCCACCCCTACATCGCCAGCCCAATAGCGTAAAGAATCTAGAATCATCTGAATTACTCGCGGATGCCCGGTATCTAGAGTGTTACCGCAACCGGAATAATCGATGCTGGCACCGTGGGAATCCAGACGATAATACATGGCGTTATCGAGGGCGCGCCAAGAAAGCGCCTGCCCGTCACCCCCGCCTTCGCAGGTATGGTTGTAAACCACGTCTATCAGCAGTTCTATCCCGTTTTGGTGCAGAATTGATACCATACCTCGGAACTCGTCCAATACTGCCATGGGACCAAGCATGCGGGCATTCTTGGTGGCATAAGAAGGTTCCGGCGCGAAATAGGACAGAGTGGAGTAACCCCAATAGTTAGTTAATCCCCGCTCGTTTAGGAAAGTTTCTGAGAGTTTCGCATGTACCGGCAATAGCTCTACCGTGGTGATCCCTAAGTCTTTCAGGTAGGCGATAGTGGCCGGGTGTGCTAGTCCCGCATAAGTTCCGCGCAATTCTTCCGGTACTCCCCGTAACTGTTTGGTGAGTCCCTTAACGTGTGCCTCGTAAATAACCGTGTTTTCCCACGGAATTGCCGGCCCAGGCGCTACGTCGAACTCTTTACCGGTGACCACCCCGCGCACCGTATAGGGAGCCGAGTTGGTGGGGTCGAGCTGGAAGGGATGCAGCGGGTAAAGCTGATCATCGGTTTTATGGGCGTAGGTTTGGCTCGAAAGATGAACATTGCCGCTGATAGCGCGGGCATAAGGGTCGAGGGCGAGTTTATAGGGGTTGAAAACGTGTCCGCGTTCCGGATCCCAAGGCCCCCAGGTGCGAAAACCATAATAGGTGCCGGCCAGTACCCCGGCTACATGTCCATGCCAGATGCCATCTACCGGTCCCAAAAGCCGGTAGCGACTTTCCGGAGCGGTAGGTTCCGCGGAAGTGAAAAAACAGACTTCTACCGCGCGGGCATTAGGGGCAACCACTGCGATATCCACCCCGTTGCCTTGCAAGTGAACCCCTAGCCGGCTGGGGTCGGCGGCGCCGCCATGCACATAGGGGCTGGACGGCCTAAAATAGTCGTCTAATGCTTTTCTTGACACGCTTGTCATCTTATCTGGTGCTACAGAATAGAGCCATTCCTTCAGTAAAACGGGGTAGGTTGAACATTTAATTTCCTCCCTTAGCTAAGGGAGAGGGCTTCTCACTTTTTCACCGCGAAACCTTGTGGCAAGGTAGAACTATGAGGATTGTCGTAACTGTAAAGCATGTACCCAACCCGCAGTCTGAGCGGCGAATCGAAAACGGTCGCTTGGTGCGCGGGGAAGAAGATACCCTGAACGACCTGGATGAGAACGCCATCGAGGCGGCGCTCAGCGCAAAAGCGGCAGTACCTGATGCCGAAATTATTGCGCTCACTATGGGGCCGGAGGGGGCGAAGAAAGCCTTGCTGCGCGCCCTCCAGATGGGGGCAGACCAGGCATATCACCTGTGTGACCCGGCTCTAGCGGGCTCGGATGTGACCGTGACTGCTCGGGTGTTGGCGCGGGCTATCCAGAAAATCCGGGACGTTGATTTGGTGATTTGCGGGAGTTCCTCCCTGGACGGGATGACCTCGATGCTGCCGGGAGCCTTGGCGGCTACCTTGAATCTGCCGGTGATTAGCGATGCCTCGGAAGTTAGTTTCAGCGGCGAGGGCGTGGCAGCCACCAGTTATCAAGAGGGAACCGCTTTAAGTTTGCGGGCGAAATACCCCCTGGTGCTTTCGGTAAATGACGAGGCGAACCGCCCCCACTATCCCGGATTTAAAGAAATGTTGGCGGCAAAGAAGAAACCGGTGCAGCAATGGGATCTGACGCAGCTAGGGTTAAGCGCGGAAGAAGTAGGGGCTGCCGATTCGGGAACCGAAGTGTTAGATGCCCAGCTTTATCAACAAACCAAGAACCAAGGAACTATCGTCACCGATTCGGCAAATGCCGGCGAAGCGCTAGCGAAATACCTGGTTGAATCCGGTTTTGCGCAAGAGAAGTAGGAGGAAATCGTGAGTGAAAAAATAGATAAAGACGTTTTAATTTTTGCCCACCCGGATGCGGCTCGTCCCCAGCACCTGTCGGTGGCGGCGGCGCGCCTGATTACTTTGGCGCGTGAAATCACTGACGGCAAGGTAGTAGCACTCGCGCCCTCCACCATTGCCCCTCACCATTTTTCCCAAGTCGGGGTAGCGGCAGTGCGCTACTTTGACCCGGAAGAAACCGGAACCTGGCAGGTAGGGGCAGTTCTAGCCGACCTGGTGGGCTCTGCGGTGCGCAACGGCGACTTCGGGGCAGTGCTGCTGCCTTCGACCTCCTGGGGGCGCGATGGTGCTGCTCAATGCGCGATTATTTTAGGCTCCGGAGCCAGCGTGGATGTGACCAGCTTAAAGGTAGTTGATGGGAAACTGGTTGCCGGTAAATCGGTACTCGATGGCACCTGGGAAACCAGTTACTATATTCGCCGCGGAATTCCGGTAGTGGCCATGCGTACCACTTCCCTTTCGGCAGTTCCGGTAGCCGAAGCCGGCGAGGTAGAAACCGAAAACCTGCAGGTAGAGCTGCGCGAATCCACTAAACGCATCCAAGTGGTTTCTCAGGAAGACACCGGATCTTCACACGCGGGACTAACCGAAGCGCCAGTAGTGGTATGCGCCGGTCGCGGCGTTAACGGCGATTTTGGTCCGGCCGAGCAGTTGGCAGAGGTATTAGGCGGATCCGTAGGGGCGACCCGCGTGGCCTGCGAACAAGGCTGGATTGATCGCGCCGCCCAAATCGGGCAATCTGGTATCTCCATCGCTCCTAACCTGTATATCGGGATGGGGGTTTCCGGGGATCACCACCACGTGTGCGGGATTCGCGGCGCCAAGAAAATCGTGGCAATCTGTGACGATCCCGAGGCGCGCATTTTTGAAATGGCAGACTTCGGGGTAGTCGGGGATCTGTTCACGGTAGTTCCAGATGCCCTGTCCAGAATCAAACCGCTGGACGCATAGTGGAGCTGAGCTACCTCGATAACGCTGCCTCCGAGCCGCTACGCCCGCAGGCGCTAGCGGCTATGAATGAGGCTGCCGCTAGCCTTGCCGGAATCGGGGCTAACCCGTCATCCGCGCACGCGGCTGGGCGCAAAGCGGCGGCGCTGCTAGAGACCGCCCGCGCCCGGGTGGCGAGGGCGCTGGGAGCCGAACCGGCAGAAGTCATTTTCACCGGGGGTGGCACCGATTCTTGTGCCCTGGCGCTGCGCGGTCTGGCTAGGGCGGCGCGCCGTCAGGAATCTCATCGCGCCCAAATAGTGGTTAGCCAGGTAGAACATGATGCAGTTGGGCTTAATGCCCGCGACTTGCAGGATGCCGGCTTCCAGGTGCAGCTACTGCCGGTAGATAGCGGCGGGGTAGTAGAGCTGGAAGCGGTAGCTGGCCTGGACACCACTAAAATAGCGGCGGTGTCGGTGATGAGCGTGTGTAACGAAAACGGGGTGGTACAGCCAGTTTCCGAGCTGTGCCACTTGCTGCGCGAAAAGGCAGTAGCAGATACGCGGGCGCGGCAGAGCGGTCACGCTGCCGGCGGGAAAGGTAGCGGGAACAGCTCAGATAGCGGGTTTGCTATTCACACTGACGCGATTGCTGCTGCCGGACGTCAAGAAATAAACTTTGCCGACTCCCCGGTAGATGCTATTTCGCTGGCCTGTCACAAAGTGGGCGGCCCGGCATCCCTCGGGGTGTTGCTAGCGCGCCGGGAAGTAAAAATCGCTAGCGACCGACGCGGCGGCGGCCAAGAACGGGCGCTTAGGGCTGGCACCCAAGACGTAATCGCCGCCGTAGGGGCAGCGGCAGCTTTTGCGGCAGCCCAACAAGAATTAGCAGAAACTACCCGTCGCCACCAGCAGTTACGGGAAAAGCTTGTACAAGGCGCGTTAAAGATTACGGGAGTAAAACTCGCCAGCAACGCCCCGGCAGTACCCGGTATTGTCCAGTTTGCGCTTGCAGGCGCGGAGGCCGAAGGACTGCTGTTCTCTCTGGATCAGGCGGGAATCTGCGCTTCGGCCGGTTCCGCCTGCCACACCGGGGTAGCCCGTCCCTCCCCAGTCCTCTTGGCGCAAGGATATAGCGAGCAGGACGCCCTGGGATCTTTACGGATCTCCTTCGGCTGGTCCACCCGGGACGAAGACGTAGACCGGCTCTTACAGGCACTACCGGGCGCCCTCAATGCCTCCCGGAAACTGGCAGAGCGGGAGAGGAAATAAATGAAAGTATTGGCAGCCCTGTCTGGAGGGGTAGATTCTGCGGTCGCCGCCGCCCTCGCAATTGATGCCGGACATGACGTCACCGCCGTACACATGGCGCTCAGTGCTAACCAAACCCAAAATCGTTGCGGTTCGCGGGGCTGCTGCACCGTAGAAGATGCCTCCGATGCACGTCTAGCAGCCTCTATGCTGGGGATTCCCTTCTACGTGTGGGATATGGCGGAAACCTTTGAGGAAACCGTAGTAGAAGATTTCCTGAATGAATACCGCCGCGGACGTACCCCTAATCCTTGCGTGCGCTGCAACGAATTCGTCAAATTCCGCGAACTCGCCACCCGCGCAGATGCCCTGGGATTCGATGCGGTATGTACCGGGCATTACGCGCGCGTTCTTAACGGACCAGGTGGAGTGGAACTGCACCGCGCCAAATGCATGGAAAAAGACCAATCCTACGTATTGGCGGTAATGGGGCGAGAAGCCTTAGAGAAAGTAGTTTTCCCGTTAGGGGAGTACGAATCGAAAAGCCAGGTGCGCGCGGAAGCGGAGCGGCGCGGTCTGCCCATGTCAGCCAAACCCGATTCCTACGATATTTGTTTCATCGCTGACGGGGACACTCGCGGATTCTTACGTTCTCACCTGGGTAGCAAAACCGGAAAAATCGTGGATACGGAGGGCGCGGAAGTCGGCACCCACTCGGGCGCCTATCAATTCACTATCGGGCAGCGCAAAGGACTAAACCTGGGTCGGCCGGCTGTCGATGGGCGTCCTCGCTACGTACTGGGTACCGATATGAAAACTAACACGGTAGTCGTTGGCGCCAGCGAGCTACTGAGCGTAGACGGAATTACCGCTACCGACGCGGTCTTACTGACTGAATCGGACAATCCGGCATTAGCCGGGCAGGCAGAAGTAACTTTGCAATATCGCGCGCATGGACAACAAGTACCGGCGAAAGTTTATTTAGAGGCAGACGGTACCTTGCGCGCCCAGCTGCTGAAGCCCACCCGCGCGGTCGCCTCCGGACAATCCCTAGTGGTCTATGCCGGGGATCGCGCAATCTGTGAGGCAACTATCGAAGACGCATTTAAGCAGGAAAAGGGGCAGTAGCCGATTCTGGGACTGGAAAGGATACCTTTCCTTAGGTTAATATGTTCTAGCCAGCGCGAGTGGCGGAATTGGTAGACGCGCTAGATTTAGGTTCTAGTGTCTTACGACGTGCGGGTTCAAGTCCCGCCTCGCGTACCAGCTATAGCGGCTCTGACCAGCTTAAATAAAATGGTAGAGTTAAAATCAATACAGCGCCCCGGCGCTAGTATCTCTACGTTTAACTATTTAAGAGGGAGTTTCAATGTCAGAGTTAACCCCAGGTCAAAAGGCTCCAGATTTCACCTTGCCTACCGATCAAGGCAGTGAAGTTAGTTTGCAAGGACTCTTGGAAGAATCCGAAAAAGGGGCAGTTATTTACTTCTATCCCAAAGCCTCCACCCCAGGCTGTACTACCGAGGCCTGCGATTTCCGCGACTCTTTAAACTCCCTAAAGTCCGCCGGATACGCGGTGGTGGGTATCAGCCCCGATAAAATGCCAGCCCTAGAAAAGTTCCGGGACAAACAAGACTTAAACTTTCCGCTAGCCTCTGATCCGGAACGGGAAGTGATGAGTGCCTGGGGTGCCTACGGAGAAAAGAACTCCTATGGGCGCCTGGTAAAAGGGGTAATCCGCACGACCGTAGTAGTGGGCAAAGACGGAAAAGTAGTGCTCGCCAAATATCGGGTACGCGCCAAAGGACATGTGGCGCGGCTGCGCAAAGAACTGGGAATCGATTAGCTCTCGACAGAGGACAACGAGGAACTTTATCTGTGGCTAAAACCTTGGTACGCCACCGGGGACTCGAACCCCGAACCCTCTGATTAAGAGTCAGATGCTCTAGCCAGTTGAGCTAGTGGCGCATCATGAAAGGAAAATCGTGAGATTTTCGTACGCCACCGGGGACTCGAACCCCGAACCCTCTGATTAAGAGTCAGATGCTCTAGCCAGTTGAGCTAGTGGCGCATCATTGCTAAACGCAACGACATAAACTCTAACCCGCCAGGCGCGTCCTAGGGAAACCAATGCCGGCATTGGGAGCAGTTTCACACGCGCAAGAAACAAAGCCGGCGCCAAGCTAAACTGGGGGGCATGGCTCCAGCGAAAGATTTTGTTCATCTTCATGTTCATACCGACTATTCCATGTTGGATGGAGCTGCTCGGATTGGGAAACTGGTGGAACGCGCGAAAGAGGTCGGTCAACCCGCAGTTGCCATCACTGATCACGGATATCTTTTTGGTGCCTACGAGTTCTACGCTGCTGCCCGTAAAGCGGGAATCAAGCCCATAATCGGTCTCGAAGCATATATAACCCCTGGTACCTCCCGTTTTGACCAGACCCGGCAACTGTGGGGGGAAGAAAGCCAAAGAAGCGATGATGTATCTGCTCGCGGTGCCTATACCCACATGACTTTGCTGTCGCGCACTACCGAAGGAATGCATAACCTGTTTCGCCTCGGCTCGCTAGCCTCTATAGATGGGCAGATGCAAAAGTGGCCGCGCGCCGACCGGGATCTGCTGGAACGCTACTCTACCGGGTTAATCGGAACCAGCGGTTGTCCCTCCGGAGAAATCCAGACCCGCCTACGCCTGGGGCAATGGGAAGAAGCTAAGCGAGCCGCCGGGGAACTGCAAGATATTTTCGGGAAAGAAAACTTCTTTATCGAACTAATGGATCACGGGCTGCAAATCGAACGGCGAGTACGCAATGACTTGCTGAAACTGGCGAAAGTTATTGACGCCCCCCTGGTAGCCACCAATGACTCCCACTACGTGCTGGAAAGTGATCAACCCACCCAAGACGCGCTGCTGTGTATTAACTCGGGTTCGCGCCTCGACGATGAAAATCGTTTCAAATTTGAAGGGTCCGGGTACTACCTGAAAACTGCGGAGCAAATGCGGGAACTATTCTCTGAATTCCCCGAGGCCTGCGATAACACTTTGAAAATTGCGGAAATGTGCGAGGTGCATTTTCAAACCACCGCTGAAGGCGCCGACTATATGCCCCAGTTCCAGGTGCCGGCGGGGGAAGACGCCACCAGTTGGTTCGTGAAAGAAGTCCAGCGAGGATTACATAAACGTTACCCGCAAGGGATTCCCGAAAAGTCACAGAAACAGGCCGATTACGAATGTGGAATCATTACCCAAATGGGGTTCCCCGGATACTTCCTGGTAGTCGCTGACTATATTAACTGGGCGAAAGAACAAGGTATCCGGGTAGGGCCGGGGCGCGGATCGGGCGCCGGATCTATCGTGGCCTACGCGATGGGGATAACCGAACTTGATCCCCTGGAGCATGGATTAATGTTTGAGCGCTTCCTCAACCCCGAACGAGTGTCCATGCCCGATATCGATGTGGACTTCGATGAGCGCCGGCGCGGAGAAGTCATTGATTACGTGACCGAAAAATACGGGAAAGACCGGGTCGCTCAGGTAGTCACCTACGGCAAAATTAAAGCCAAGCAGGCCTTAAAAGACTCTTGCCGAATCATGGATAAGCCTTATGCTCTGGGTGATCAGCTCACCAAGAAAATGCCGCCGGCGATTATGGGGAAGGATATTCCCCTTTCCGGAATCTACGATCCCAAGCATCCGCGCTACGGGGAAGCTAGCGAGTTTCGCCAATATGTTTCCGATAACGAGGGCGAGGTAAAGCCAGTTATCAAAATGGCGCAAGGGCTAGAGGGTATTACTCGCCAATGGGGAGTACACGCCTGCGCCGTCATCATGTCTAGCCACGATTTAACCGATATTGTTCCTATGATGAAACGCCTGGCAGACGGGGCAATTATCACCCAATTCGACTATCCCACCTGCGAAACTTTGGGACTGTTGAAAATGGACTTCCTGGGGCTACGTAACCTTACGGTTATTTCGGACGCCCTCGATAATATCGTGGCGAATGGAAAAGAACCCCTAGATTTAGAACACGTTCCCCTGGACAACCGCCCTACCTACGAGCTGCTGTCACGCGCAGAAACCCTGGGGGTATTCCAGCTAGATTCCGCGGGAATGAGGTCGCTGATGCGGCTAATGAAACCCACCGAATTCTCGGATATTTCCGCGGTTGGCGCCCTCTATCGCCCCGGCCCTATGGGGGCAAACTCCCACACCAACTATGCTTTGCGGAAAAATGGGCGCCAAGAAATCGAGCCTATTCACCCCGCACTCTCCGACGCCCTCGCCGATATTTTGGATGAAACTTATGGGTTGATTGTCTACCAGGAGCAGGTAATGGCGATCGCCCAAAAAGTCGCCGGGTATTCCCTGGGGCAGGCAGATATTTTGCGGCGAGCCATGGGTAAGAAAAAGAAAAAGGAGATGGATAAGCAGTATTCGCGTTTCCATGACGGAATGATTGAGCGCGGATACCCCGAGGAAGCTGCCAGTAAACTGTGGGAAATTCTGGTTCCCTTCTCGTCCTACGCCTTCAATAAGTCACACTCCGCTGCCTACGGGTTAGTTTCCTATTGGACGGCCTACCTCAAAGCCAACTATCCCACCGAATATATGGCGGCGCTGCTGACCTCCACTAAAGACAACAAGGATAAACTCGGGCTCTACCTGCGAGAATGTCGCCGCATGAATATCGCGGTGCTACCTCCGGACGTGAACGCCTCCGACTCAGATTTCACTGCGGTCGGCGAATCCATCCGCTTCGGTCTGTCAGCGGTGCGCAATGTGGGTACCAATGTGGTGTCCGAAATCGTAAAATCCCGAAACGAAAAAGGTGCCTATACTTCCTTCCATGATTTCCTGGACAAAGTTCCCATTGAGGTATGCAATAAACGGGTAGTGGAATCCCTGATTAAAGCCGGGGCTTTTGATTCCTTAGGACACGCTCGCCGCCCGCTCGAGTCTATCCATATCGAGGCTGTGGACTCGGTTATCGACGTGAAACGAAACGCCGCTATGGGGCAAGAAGACCTCTTCGGGATGATGGATGCCGATGAGGCAGTAACTTTCACCGTGCAAATCCCCGATCTGCCCGAATGGGACAAGCGCCAAAAACTCAAGTTCGAGCGCGATATGTTGGGGCTTTACGTCTCCGACCACCCCTTACAGGGAATGGAGACGATTCTTGCCCACAATAGTGACACTGAAATCGTGGATCTGTCCAGCGAAGATGGGGTCAGAGACGGGCAGCAAATCCAAATTTGTGGTCTCGTCACCGGACTGCAACGCAAAACCACAAAACGTGACGGAAACTTGTGGGCAATCGCCACCATCGAAGATATTTCCGGTTCCACCGATGTATTGTTCTTCCCGCAAACCTACCAAAAGTATTCACAAGACCTGGTAGAGGACGAAATTGTGAGTGTGCGGGGGCGGGTGCGGATTCGTGACGAAGAAGCTTCCCTCTATGCACAAGAAATGATGCTGCCCGACATTAGCCAGGTAGCAACCGGCCCTTTAAATATCTATCTCGCCGCTAATCGCCTAACCGAGGAGGTGGCGGAACAACTGCGGGAAATCCTGGGTTCTAGTCCGGGACAAAGCGAGGTCCGGATGCATCTGCGCAGTTCTAAAGGCACTACTATCGTGCAGCTCGGTGACGATTTGCGGGTAAACCGCGGATCCGGTTTGGCGGCGCAGCTGAAAACCCTGCTAGGCCTCCACTGTCTAGAAAAGCGCAAATAACTTTCCGCGTGCGGATTTATCCCCGACGTTCCGCGAGGAGCCTAGGTTTTTCCTCCTGCCCAAGAATTCGGAAAACGTAGCGACGTTTTCCGAATTCTTATGCCCACCGCGCCTACTCGGATAAAACCTAGGCTCCACGCTCGCTGGTATCACACATAATGGTCACGGCTCGACAAGACTCTCGCCAAGTAGGTGCTGAGAGCGCACCAGCGGATTTTTACCGAAAGATAATCAAGAACTCACTACTGAAAGCATCGGATACTCACCAAATAAGCGACTCGCTGAATAGTCTTTTGTTTTCAAGGCGATGGCGATGATAGTCCCCGCTTGCGGGTCGTTGCTGGTAAAAGACACGAGAACGGGCTTGAGCGGAGTGCGCGGGGGAGAAGTTTTATCCGAGCAGGCTAGGCGGGCGTAAAACTCGAAAAATGCCCTTGGGGCTTTTTCGAGTTTTTGGGCAGGAGGAAAAACTTCTCTCCCGCGCTCAATCGGGATCCCCCGAGCGCTTTTACCGACCTCGACCCGACGTTTGCTGGGGAATTAACGGGAGACTTGGGCTCCGGTGGTGCCGCTGGGGAGGTTTATCTGCACGATATCGCCGGGGGAGAGGGTACTGCCGCGGCGGGTCTCTACCTCGCCGTTAACCGTAACGTCACCGGATTGAATGAACATTCGCGCCTCGGCGCCGTCCTCGACCAAATTTGCCAGCTTTAAAAATTGTCCCAGTTTGATGGTGCCGCGCACTGAAATAGCCGGTAAAGGTGTGCTGTTATTATCTGCCACGCCCTAAATGATACTAAACTGGGGAAAGTATGACTTTATTAGCGCATTTTGGAGGAGCTAAATGAGCAACCCCGAACCGCAAGGATTCCCGCAAAGTAATTCTCAAAGCGGAGCTAACTGGCCTTTTGCTACCCAGCAGGGACAGGCAGTACCTGGGCAGCAGCCGGCTCCGGCCTTCCCCGCCCCGGCGGCTCCTCCGGCTCAAGATGTTCCTCAATACAGCCAGCAGCCTGCGCAAGCATCATCGTATCCGCTGGCGGGAGGTTCTCCAGTCCCAGCTGCACCACTTGCCCATCAGGTGCCGGAAGAAAGCGTGGTGGAACACCGTACCGGGCAAACCCCGATTGTCGATGCGCCGGTTGCCACCGATACTGCTAATGAAACTTTAGCGGGGAGCGTAGAGGCGGAAACAGACACTGCATCGGCGGCAGATGATATCCAGGAATCTTTGCATCAACAGGCGCTAACCCCCTGGTGGCTAGATGGCTTAATGGCACTGTCCCTAGCGGGAGTGATGGTGTTTAACGGTTTCGGAATGTCTATATGGCTGCGGATTGGTTCCTTGATTGTGATGGTGGTTGCACTGATTGTAATCACTTGGTACCAGGGGGATGCGCAGGAAAAATCGAACACCTTCCTCACCGGAACCCTGCTGGGGGCAGTTTGTGGATTCCTTGCCGGCCTGATTGTGGTAGCTGCCTCGCTATATCTGGTTGCCCCGATTCCCGCCTGGTATCCTTGGGTGTTATGGCTGGTCAGTGGGGTTCTGCTCTTCTTAACTTATCGCGGATTCCGGGACTGGGTAATGCGTAACTTACAAAAGAAATCTCACCGGAAGTCTAGCAAGTAAGTCAAAACATTTTATCTACTGGACTTAACCGCTAAGAACATTCAGTGAACAACTAATATATCCACATGCTCTCAATTACTGATTTTCGCGCTAATATGCCCAGTGGACTGGCGCTCCGCCAGGCGCTGCCGCGCGCCCAAATGAACATAGAGGAGGCGGCAGAAAAAATACGTCCCCTGATGCGGGAAGTAAAAGACCGCGGTGCCGGCGCCCTCCGAGATCTTTCCGAAAAGTTCGATGGGGTCCGGCCCGAGCATTTGCGAGTTCCCGAGCAAGCACTCTCCCAGGCATTGCAGCAGCTTGATCCGGCAGTTCGGGAAGCCATGGAGCTGTCTATCGAACATAACCGCGCCGGTCACCGCGCGCAGCTCCCGACTGAACGGATAACCGAGATAATGCCCGGAGGCATCGTTAAACAGCGCTGGATTCCAGTAGAGCGAGTAGGGCTTTACGTACCCGGCGGCTTGGCAGTCTACCCCTCCTCGGTAATTATGAACGTGGTGGCTGCCCAAGAAGCTGGAGTCAGCGAAATTGCGGTCACCTCCCCGCCACAAGCCCGGTTTGGAGGCGGGGTTCATCCCACGATTTTGGCTGCCTGCCAACTGCTGGGGGTTAAGGAAGTCTACGCAGTAGGCGGGGCGCAAGCGATCGCCATGTTAGCTTATGGGGCGAGCGGGGAAGCGGGCGTAGATCCCGATCCACTTTGCCAACCAGTAGACGTAATCACCGGTCCCGGTAACATCTTCGTAGCCGCCGCTAAACGCCTGGTACGGGCAGTTTGTGGAATCGACGCGGAGGCCGGGCCTACCGAGATTGGGATTATCGCCGATAGCAGCGCCGACCCCACACTGGTAGCTGCAGATATGATTTCCCAGGCCGAACACGACCCCAACGCCGCTTCGGTACTTTTTACCGACTCTGAGGAACTAGCTCGCAAGGTAGAAGCAGTAATCGTTCCGGCAGCGCAGGCTACCAAGCACTCCCAGCGGATTTGCCAGGCACTAAGTGGTTCCCAATCGGGGATTATCCTGGTGGCCGATATGGCTAGCGCCATCGAGGCTGCTAATGCTTATGCGCCCGAACACTTAGAGATTCACACCGCCCACGCCCGGGAAGTGGCAGAGAAAATCTGTAACGCCGGCGCGATTTTTGTCGGTTCCTACACCCCGGTTCCCCTGGGGGACTATTTGGCGGGCTCTAACCACGTCCTCCCCACCGGGGGAACCGGACGTTACGAGGGTGGACTGTCAGTAATGGCATATCTCAAGCCGGTACAGCAGGTCGAGTACCAGCGTGAGGCACTTAAAGAAATGGCGCGTCCTCTAACCGCGTTTGCGGACGCCGAAGATCTTCCGGCACACGAAGAAGCCGTGAACTGCCGATTTAGATAGATAACAGATAGGAATAACTATGGCAGAAAAAAATGCACGTATCCCCGCTGTTTTTAGGCAGCTGCTATTTTGGGTTTTGGTAGCGATTGTGGCTGGTGCCCTGATTGGTATGCTCCCGGGCCTGCCCAAAGGGTTCATTGCCCCTTTCGCCACTTTCAACGATATTTTCGGTAAATTCTTGAGTTTTTGTATCCCCCTCATCATCTTGGGGCTGGTAGGTCCGGCGTTAGCAGATCTAGGGCGCGGAGCCGGTAAATGGCTGCTGGCCACAGTGGCAATCGCTTACGGTTCCACCCTGTTTGCCGGTTTCGGTACCTACGGGATTGCGTCAGTGGTTTTCCCGCGGATTCTCACCGAGTCAGCTCCCGAACTAAAAGAACCTAAGAATGCGGTGGCCTCCCTGCTGGGAGATAACCTGAACATTAACCCGGTACTGGACGTGACTGGCGCTTTGATTTTGGCTTTTATCTTGGGTATTTGCATGGCGGCACTGAATACTCCCACCTTGCATCGCGCATACGGGGAGTTCCGGGATATCACCATGTTGATGATTAAACGGGCGATTGTTCCCTTGCTGCCGCTGTTTATTTTCGGCACCTTCTTGAATATGTCGTACTCCGGGCAGATTGCGCTGGTCATCAAGGTAATGATCAAAGTTATTTTAGTGTCGGTGATCCTGACTGTGGTGCTATTGCTACTGCAATACACGGTGGCTGGCGCGATTGCGAAGATTAATCCCTTTACGGCACTAGGGAGGATGGCGAAAGCCTACTTCACCGCGCTGGGGACTGCTTCTTCGGCGGCTACCATTCCGGTGACCTATCAGTGTGCCCGTAACAACGGGGTCTCGGCGGAGATTGCGGGCTTCACCATTCCGCTTTGCGCCACCATTCACCTGGGTGGTTCTACGGTTAAAATCACCGCTTTTGCCCTGGCAGTCATGCAGATGACCGGACAATCCATTACCTTCGGGAAGATGGCGATGGCCATCATCATCTTGGGGATCACCATGGTAGCGGCACCGGGCGTTCCCGGCGGTGCAATCGCGGCCGCGCAGGGCGTGCTGATGGGCTTCCTCGGGTTCTCGCCGGAGCTGTATTCGCTGATGGTGGCACTCTATGTGGCGATTGACTCTATCGGTACTGCCACTAACGTAACCGGTGACGGCGCTATCGCCCTGGTAGTTAACAAGTTGGCGGGTGGCTCCCTGGGTAGCGAAAAAGGTAAAGCTATGGCTACCGCCGAAACCATGGTTTCGGCCACTGACTAGTCACTAACCTCTGTTTTCCCCCGCCTAATCACAAGTGCCGCTTTTCGTCCTTAGAAAAACCGAAACCAGCTGATTGGCGGGGGCGAAACATTATAGGGGCAATGCCTTTAGAATGGGAGCAAGAAAGGAACGAAAATCTATGGAACAGCCTCCCTTGCTACCGTTGCGGGAAGAACTGGCGCAGGTTACCCCCTACGGGGCGCCGCAGCTAGAGGTGGCTGCCCGGCTAAACGTGAATGAAAATCCCTATTCGCCCAGTCCGGAAATGATTGCCGATATTACCCGGGCGGTTAGCGAGGTGGCGGCGGGATTGAACCGCTACCCGGATCGGGATTTTACGGCGCTGCGGGAGGCTTTAGCCGCTTATGTGAAGCGCGAATCTGGTCTGGATTTTCCGGTGGAACAAATCTGGGCAGCTAATGGCTCTAATGAGGTGATGGCGCAACTGCTGGGCGCTTACGCCGGACCGGGACGCACGGTTTTGGGAACAGAATATTCTTACTCGATGTATCCCGAGTACGTGCGGGGCGCGCACTCCCGCTATGTCACGGTGCCACGCCAAAGCGACTTTAACCTAAATCTGAATGCCCTGCTACAGGCACTGAAAGAAGAAAAGCCTAGCGTGTTACTGCTGGCCAATCCGAATAACCCGACGGGGACTGCCAGCAGTGAAGCCGAGCTAGTACAGATTTTGCAGCAAGCGAAAGAAACCGGGCCGGTTATTGATGGCAGACGCACTGCAACCGTGGTGATAGTTGACGAGGCCTACGGGGAGTTCCGGGATCCCGAGCAGCCCAGCGCCCTCGCCCTCTTAGGAAAATTCCCGCACCTGGCAGTTTCCCGCACCATGTCGAAATCCTTTGGGATGGCAGGGCTGCGCCTAGGCTACCTGGTGGCGGCAAAAACGGTGATTACCGATATTATGCGGGTGCGCTTACCCTATCACCTTTCGGCACTCACCCAGGCGGGGGCAATCGCGGCTTTAGGGCATGCTAAAGAGCAGCTGCGCCAGCTAGCAGAGCTGCGTCAGCGCCGCGATGACTTGGCATCTTGGCTGGAGGGCAAAGGCTACACGGTACCGAAAACCCAAGCTAACTTTGTACTTTTTGGGCCGTTCCCGGATCGACACCAAGTATTTAGCGATCTTTTGGATCGCGGAGTCCTAATCCGCGAGGTCGGTCCCACAGGATTCCTACGGGTAAGTATTGGCACTAGTCAAGAGGATCAGGCGTTTCGCCAGGCACTAGAGGAGGTAACCAAATGAGTCGCAGGGGGAAAGTCACCCGGAAAACCGCGGAATCGGAAATTACGGTGGAAATTAACCTAGATGGCAGCGGTAAAAGTGAGATTAGTACCGGGGTGCCATTCTATGACCACATGCTCACCGCCCTAGCGAAACATTCCTTGATTGATATGAACATTGCTGCTCGCGGTGATATCGAAGTCGATGTGCATCACACGGTAGAAGATACTGCTATTTGCCTAGGTACAGCATTGCGTCAAGCCCTGGGGGACAAAGCCGGGATTCGCCGCTTTGCCGATGCCACCGTGCCCTTAGATGAGGCGTTAGCTCGGGCAGTGGTAGATGTTGCTGGGCGTCCCTATTGTGTACATAGCGGGGAACCAGCCGGCCAGGAATATCACCTGATAGGCGGGCACTTTACCGGATCAATGACCCGCCACGTATGGGAGTCCTTCGCCTATAACGCCGGAATCTGCCTGCACGTCCAGGTACTTTCCGGGCGCGATCCGCACCATATTGTAGAGGCGCAATTTAAAGCAGTCGCCCGGGCGCTGCGGGGAGCGGTGGAAATCGATCCCCGGGTTAGCGGGATTCCCTCCACCAAAGGTGCGCTGTGAACGCCGAAAATTTTCCGGATCAAGACGACCCGCGCGATAAAGATCCTATGCGGGATAAAGAATCAAAGCCGGAAGACTTCTTCGATCAGGTAATCGCGCAGTCGGGGATAATCGGCGAGGACGTAGATGGTTTCGGCAAAGAGGTAGACCAGGATTTACAGGCCTGGCAGCATTTAGAGGCACTCCCTCCGGAAGCCGGGGATGTGGCGCTGGTATTAACGAACCTGCTAGAGCCAGTGCCGCTAGCCACGATGATGGCAGCTCACGAGATTGATGCCCGGATTGTGGAAACAGAATCCGGGTGCGTAGTGTGGAAACGCCTAACTCCCACTCCCGATGACGAGCTAGAGGCGCTGCTGGGGGAGGAACGTCCAGTCTCGCCCGAGGCCGAGGAGCTGGCGCTAGCGGTTTCTAAGATTACCCCCTACGGGGCGGTGCTGTTTGTTTCCACTTTGCGTTCGGACTCCGATGATGACCCGGGGGTGCAGGGGCAAATTACGGCGCGTGTCTACTATGACGGACAATTTGATCGCACTATTCCCGCTGGTCCCTTGGTTTCTTGCGCGGATGAACGGGTGGAAGATTTGTTATTAGGTCGAACTTCTCCCGAAGACTATCCCGAGATTCGCCCCCCACGCCTGCGCGATTTACCAGGGATTTTGCTGCGGCAGCTGCGCGGGCTACAAGAAGATATTAATCGCCGGGAAGACCTAGATAAGCGGGAGGAAACGGGCGGTGAGTAAACAGGTAGCGGTGTTTGACTACGGCTCTGGAAATGTGCGCTCCGCGGTTAATGCTTTAAAACGCGTCGGGGTTGAGGTTAGTCTGACCAGCGATTTTTCTGCCTGCCTGGAGGCTGACGGTCTGCTAGTACCCGGGGTAGGGGCTTTTGCGGCGGTAATGAAGGATCTGCATGCTCGCCGCGGTGACACCCTGATAGACCGGCGTTTAGCGGGGGGCAGACCGGTGCTTGGTATCTGCGTGGGGATGCAAGTCATGTTCGAACGCGGTCTGGAACACGGGGAGGACACCACCGGGATGGGGGAATGGCCAGGAACTGTAGAGAAACTACACGCCCCGATTCTGCCTCATATTGGCTGGTCGAAAATCCAGGTAGGGCAGGGGTCGCGGCTATTTTCTGGGATTGAGGACGAACGTTTTTATTTTGTGCACTCCTACGGGGTCACCACTGACCCTGCCCGGCATTATCGGCAACCTTCTCGGATGAAACCCCCGATTTTTTCTTGGGCAACCCACGGTGAGCCGTTTATCGCCGCGGTAGAGAACGGGCCCTTAGCGGCCACCCAGTTCCATCCCGAAAAATCCGGCGATGCCGGTATGGAACTGTTACGTAACTGGACGCAAAGTTTCTAAGGGAGAAAAATGTTAGAACTTCTACCGGCAGTAGATATAGTTTCCGGTCAAGCGGTGCGCCTACATCAAGGCAAAGCGGGCAGCGAAAAAGTCTATGGGGTGCCCTTAGAAGCTGCTCGCGGCTTCGAGGAGGCGGGAGCCCGCTGGCTGCACCTGGTGGATCTGGACGCCGCCTTTGGCAGGGGTAACAACACCCAAGTGGTGCAAGAAATCGTAGAAAAGTTAAATTTACAGGTAGAGGTGTCAGGGGGTATCCGTGACGACGAATCTTTGGAACGGGTACTTTCAGCCGGGGCGCGCCGAGTAAATCTAGGCACCGCGGCGATTGAAAAACCGGAGTGGACCTGCCAGGTGATTGCCAAATATGGCGACCAGATTGCAGTGGGATTGGACGTGCGCGGTCATACCCTATCCACTCATGGCTGGACCAAAGATGCCGGTGACCTTTTTGAAATGATTACCCGTCTAGATGCGGCGGGCTGCGCTCGCTACGTAGTCACCGATGTGATGCGGGACGGTACTTTGAGCGGCCCGAATACGCAGTTGCTGCGCGAAGTATGTGCAGCCACTTCCGCGAAAGTAGTGGCAAGTGGGGGAGTGAGTACCCTGGATGATTTGCGTACTTTGCGCGAGCTCACCAGCATTGGGGTCGAGGGGGCGATAGTGGGTAAAGCCCTGTACTCCGGGCAGTTCACTATCGAGCAGGCACTGGCGGTTGCTAGCGGGAGAGAATAGTTTGTCTGCTTTCGCTGGCGTAAACTCGGAGCCTCCCAGCAAGAAACCTGTATCCCCCCGCCAAGAAAACGCGATTTTACGCGCCCTGGGACGCAGTGTTAATCCCACTGATAGGGGCGATTTAGAGTCGGAAATGGCGGCGGCTTTTAGCCACCGTGATTTGCCTGACCGGCTTAAATCGATAGCAGCGGCATTAGGCTCGGGACGGGTCATCTTACCGGTACTTCCGCACGGAATCTCTGGCGAGGAAACTTGCCCCAGCGGACAGCTCCCGCAAGTGCAGTTGCCAGGAAACAGCAGCGCCCGGGTAGTTCCTATTTACTCTTCGCTGTCAGCATTTGAGAAGGCGGTAACGGCTGGTTTAGCTGCTCAGATAGCGCAAGGTGAAACCCGCCAGCAAGTGCGTCCGCTGCCTGTTCGCGCCCGCGCCCTGGCGATAGCTGCCTTGGATTCGCCAGGCAGAATGCTGCTAGACGGTACCTACCTCTTGCCCCGCACACTCCTTAACGCTTTGGCCTGCGCTGATACTTGGGTACCCAGCTGGGAAAATCAAGTTTTCTTAACCCTAATAGCGCAGCTATTGCAGGAAACTCTGCCTGCGGCTACTTGGAAAATCATTCCGCAAGAGGCAGCACCCGACCGGCTAATAGTGCGGGTAGATCCCGCTACGCCTTCCCTCGCCCAGTCCCTAAATGCTTTACAAAAGGGGATAAACACCCTGGACGGTCTAGAGGCTGCCGCCGATTTACTGGAGGTAACTCCGGTGCCGGTAACTGGCGGAAACTAGTCCAAGTTCCAGGTTTTGCCCTCGGCAGGCCTAATGGTGCCCGCAGTTACTTGGTTCTTGCGGAGTTTGTAAATGCCGGCGGTAAACCAGGGGACGTAGCGCGGCTGCCAGTGCATAAAGGATGATTAACCCCATTACGATTGCGGAGCCGGAGGCGGCGGCAGTGAAGTAAGAAAACACCAGACCCGCGATACACATGATTACTCCCAGCGCCATCGCCCATCCCATGGTGGCGCTGAAGGAGCGGGCATAAATCTGGGAAATAGCTACTGCCACGATCATCAGCGCTGAAACCAGTAACACCCCCACTACCCGCATCGCGGTGGACACTGTCAGAGCACTAACTACCGCTAAGCAAACCGTAAGTAGCCGCACCGGAATCCCGCTGGCTAGTGCGAACTCTTCGTCGTTACAGATAGAAAAGAGTTCGCGGCGCAAACCCAACCCAAAAAACAGGATTAATACCGATAGGGCGATGGTGAGATAGACATCTGACCAGGAAACTGCGGCTATGGAGCCAAAAAGGTAAGAGTTTAACTGGTTGGTAGTTCCTCCCGCTAGGGAAATCACCAACACTCCGGAGGCGATTCCTCCGTAAAATAGCAGTGCCATCGCTACGTCCCCGCTGGCTCCGCCTTTGGCGCGTACCAATTCAATAATTACCGCGCCTACAATCGAGGCGATTACCGCTCCCGGTACTGCTAGGGCGTCTCCGCCTGCTACTTCCGTCAAGTTGCCGACTAGCCATCCCAGTGCCACCCCGGTGAGGGCGACATGGCCGATACCATCTCCTAGGAGGGACAGGCGGCGTTGTACCAGGTAGGTGCCGATAATGGGGGCGCTAAGTCCCACCAGTACTGCCACTATCAGGGAACGCAGGAAGAAGGGAGAGGCTAATAGGCTGCTCCAATCGGCTTCGAAGCTAGGCAGAGAGCCGCCGAAAGTGGGGGAGAGCGCGAAGCTCTGCTGCGGGCTGACCGCGGCAGCTGACAGAGGCAAGATGTGGTTAACCGGAATAATCATTTTTCTCCGCCTCTGCGTAAAAATCGGGGAGCGTATCTTCGTTTGCAATGTCCTTGGCTATCTGCCCGGAAATCAAGGTGATAGTCCGGTCAATCAGGGGCGCCAGGAAACCGTGTTCGTGTAGCACAATCAACATGGTCTTACCGGCCTCTTTGGCTTGCCCAATGGTTTTTGCCAGGCTCTGAGCGCTTTGACGATCCATGCCTGTCAAAGGTTCATCCATAATCAGGAACTCTGGGCTTCGTACCAGAGCGCGGGCAATTAAGACTCGCTGCTGTTGACCTCCCGACATGAACTGAAACTTTTTGCCAGCCGCTGCCGCTAATCCCACTTTTTCTAGGGCGTTTAGGGCGCGTTGCCGGTCTGATCGTTTCCCTCCGATGCGTCCTCGTCGCAGCAGTCCGGAGCGCACTACCTCCAGGGCGGTAGCCGGAACGGTCCCCAGCGCACTTTTGCGTTGGGGAACATATCCTACTTTTGCCAGGGCTTTAGGGTAATCCTTCTCGCCGGGGCAGGCGCCAAATATCTCTAGGCTCCCGGCGCTAACTGGGTTTAACCCTACGGCTGCGCGCACCAGAGTGGATTTTCCGGAGCCGTTTTCCCCGCATAGAGCCACCGTGGTGCCGGGGGTGATCTGCAGGTTAATGTTTTCCAGGATCAAATTGCCCTGTAGGGCGACAGATAAATCTGTCGCCCTAAAAGGTAGAGATGTTTTGCTCTCAGTTACTGGCATTTCATCGCTTTACTCAGTTTTTCCAGGTTATCTTGCATTACCTGCAAGTAATCCCGGTTCTTATCTACTTGGATTTCCAAGGGGTCAAGTACCTCAGATTTAATCCCGAGTTGCTCGGCTAAAGTCTTGGTGTCTTTATCGCCGAGGGCGCTCTCTGAAAACAATACGTTTACTTTCTTGGCCTTGGCAATATTGGCCACTTCCTGTAGACGCGTAAGCGAAGTTTCGGCTTCAGGGTCGACCCCTTTTACTCCCACCTGCTCGAATCCGTAGCGGTCTGCCATGTATCCGTAGGCTTCATGCGCGGTAACTGCGGTAGGAGTGGCGCATTTAGCTAGACCAGTGCGATATTCCTTATCCAAGGTAGCTAGTTTGTCTTGCAGGGCTTTCCCGTTTTTCTTGAAAGTATCAGCGTGTTTGGGGGCGGCCTTGGTAAGGGTGGCAACCACTTGCGGCACAACTTGGGATAGGCGCTGGGGATCTAGCCAAAAGTGGGGGTCGAAAGCGCCATGATGGTGATGGTCGTGACCAGCTTCTTCGTGTTCGTCCTCGTGGTCTGCTTCATGCTCGCCCTCATGGTCGTGTTCAGCTTCGTGTTCAGCCGCTTCTTCAGCAGAAAGTTTCTTGAGCTTCGCAGCCTTGGCTACATCCAAAGTGTTTTTAGGAGCTGCTTCTTTAACTGCATCATCAACGGCAGCCTGGAATCCAGATAAATAAATCAAGGCGTCAGCGCGAGACATAGTGGTGAGGTCTTTCGCGGATAGCTCTACCTCGTGGGCTTCCCCCGAGGGAGTCAGGTTGGTTACCTGCACCAAATCCCCGCCTACTTGGCTAGTTACGTACGCCAGGGGGTAGAAAGAAGCGACGGCATCTACTTTTCCGTTCTGCGCGCCCTTTGCCCCTGCAGAACAGCCAGTAAGCGCTAAAGCGCCGATAGCGGCGGCGCAAATTATTTTTTTTATTCCTTTTTGCATAACCAAAAATATAAACGATAACCGTTCTCAAAAGCAAGATGTTGGTGTTGTTGGGGACGCGAAAGAAAACTCCAGGTAAGCCCGAGGAAACTAGTTTTTCTGTCTTCGCTTCCTGCTTTTTAGAGTTGTAAATCACGCTCAGGCGTTCCAGTTCTCGCAAAATGAGCCAAGCCGGTAGAATCTGGGGAGGTAGCGCCTTGGCGCAATAAGTTGAGTTAAGGAGACAGAACAGTGGCTGAAACGCCCTCGAAGTTAGATAGCGTAATCAATCTGGCAAAGCGGCGTGGCTTTGTCTATCCCTGCGGTGAAATCTATGGCGGAACCCGTTCTGCCTGGGATTATGGTCCCTTAGGGGTAGAGCTAAAAGAGAATATTAAGCGCCAATGGTGGAATCGGATAGTGCGCTCCCGTGCCGATGTAGTCGGACTGGATTCCTCAGTTATCTT
Source organism: Varibaculum massiliense (assembly GCF_900106855.1). Classification (NCBI taxonomy): domain Bacteria; kingdom Bacillati; phylum Actinomycetota; class Actinomycetes; order Actinomycetales; family Actinomycetaceae; genus Varibaculum; species Varibaculum massiliense. Next base: position 1,896,645 of record NZ_FNWI01000004.1, read on the forward strand.
ACCTTCCAAGGTCTGGGAAGCCTCCGGTCACCTGAAAGCCTTTACTGATCCTTTGATTGAATGCACCGCTTGCCATACTCGCCACCGTGAAGATGACCTGCAGGAGGCCTACGCAGAAAAACACCAACTGCCCTCTGCTGATGAGGTATCGATGCAGGATGTGCCGTGCCCGGCTTGTGGCAAGCGCGGACAGTGGACGGAGCCGCGCGCCTTCTCGGGGCTGCTAAAAACCTTCCTGGGACCGGTAGATGATGAGAAAGGCTTGCACTTCCTGCGGCCAGAGACTGCGCAAGGGATTTTCATTAACTTTGCAAATGTGATGTCCTCTGCCCGGATGAAACCGCCCTTTGGGATTGGACAAATCGGGAAATCCTTCCGTAACGAAATCACCCCTGGAAACTTCATTTTCCGCACCCGCGAGTTCGAACAGATGGAACTAGAGTTCTTCGTAGAACCCGGCACCGATGAAGAATGGCACCAGTACTGGATTGATGAACGTCTTGATTGGTACCGTAACCTGGGGATTAGCGCAGATAACCTGCGTCTATACGAGCACCCGAAAGAAAAACTTTCTCACTACTCCAAGCGCACTGTTGATATCGAGTACGCCTTCGGATTCCAGGGATCGAAGTGGGGCGAGCTCGAGGGGATCGCTAATCGTACCGACTATGACCTGGGGGTACATCAACAGGCTTCGGGCAAGAATTTGGATTACTTTGACCAGGCGAAGGGGGAGCGTTGGACTCCCTACGTAATTGAGCCTTCCGCTGGTCTAACCCGTTCCTTGATGGCGTTTATGGTAGAGGCCTATAACGAGGACGAAGCCCCCAACGCTAAGGGAGGAGTGGATAAACGCACGGTACTGCGCCTGGATCCGCGCCTCGCCCCGGTAAAAGTCGCAGTGCTGCCACTTTCACGTAAAGACGAACTAACCGGTCCGGCGCAAGAGATCGCTCAAGAACTGCGGGCGAACTGGAATATCGAATACGACCAGGCCGGACAGGTGGGTAGGCGTTATCGCCGTCAAGACGAAATCGGTACTCCCTTCTGTGTTACCTACGATTTCCAGTCCGCGGATGACCAGTGCGTAACCGTGCGTGAACGTGATTCCATGCAGCAAGAACGGGTAAAAATTGCGGAGCTAACTAACTATTTAGCAACGCGCCTGTTGGGCTGCTAAAGGCGGGACGCGTTTGCACCAGCATATACGCCGTTCAGGTAATTCTCACCCGGATCCGCAGGCGCTACGCCGCGCGCGCCGCGTGCTAACTGCACTGATAGTGCCGGTTTTAGTGCTGATTATTATCGGTATTGTCACCCTCTATAGCCCGAATCCTTTAAGAGGCGCTAAACAGCAGTGGGCGCAGACGGGAGTAAATCGCATCAGCGGTCAGGTGACCGGTTTAGACGGGAAAAAATGCCTGATTGAGGGTCTGAAGATGCCGAAAGGAGCCGCTGACCCCACTAATGGGTTGCCAGAGACCCAACCCTTGGTGTGCGTGAAAGTCCTGGATGGACAGTGGAAGGATCACATCGTTCCAGTTCGGGTACCTGAAGAATCAAAGCCGGCGATTCGAATAGGAACCGCGGTATGGATGCTCTATGACACTGAAGCTATGGCAACCGGCACCCCCTTCTTGTTTACCGATATTAAACGGGGTAATGCCCTGGCAATTATGGGACTGCTGTACGTGATAATTGTGGTGGCGGTAGCGGGTAGGCGCGGCTTCTTGGCGCTATTGGGGCTGGCGGCCTCCACGCTGGTGATTGTGTTCTTTATGCTGCCGGCGTTAATGGCCGGGAAACCGCCGATGTTGGTGACCTTGGCAGGGGTAGGAGCAATTATGTTCCTCTCGGTGTACCTGGCGCACGGGATTACTATCCGCACCACCACCGCACTCCTGGGAACCCTCTTAGGGCTGGTAGTGACGGTTCTTCTGGCATACGCGGGTACGCGGGCGGCGGGGCTTACCGGAGCTAGCGACGAGGACGCGTTGATTCTTGGCACCCAGCTACCAGCGTTGGTGCTGCCCTCCCTGTTTATGTGCGGAATCGTAGTCGCCGGTTTGGGTGCTTTAAATGACGTGACTATTACCCAGGCTTCTGCGGTTTGGGAACTGGATGAGGCTGACCCGCAAATGCCGCGGCGAAAACTGTTTTCGCGGGCAATGAGGATTGGGCGTGACCATATTGCCTCTACGGTTTATACCTTGGCTTTCGCCTATGTAGGTACGGCGCTGCCTACATTGATTTTGGCAATGTTATCCCAGCGCCCCTTCCTGGAGCTGCTGACGGTTTCGCAAATCGCGGAGGAAATCGTGCGCACCCTGGTGGCCTCAATTGGCTTGGTACTGGCGATTCCGGCGACTACAGTGGTGGGAACTTTCCTAGTGAAATTCGTGCGTGCCTCCTCCGGCCTAAACGAAAAACCTCGGGCATCCTCGCGGGTAGATACGGTGGAGTCTGCCTCAGTAGCTACCAAGATAGAGGACGAAGGGATTTTGCAAGCGGGCAAGGAGTCATCCCATGCCCACTAAACTGGGGGAAATCACGGTTGGCACCCCCATCGCCCTGGCGCCGATGGCGGGAGTAACCAACGCTCCTTTTCGCCGGATTTGCCGAGACCAGGCGGTGCAAGCGTTAAAAGATTTAGGGATTACCGCTACTGACGGGGCAGCCAGTGGACTGTATGTTTGTGAAATGATTACTGCCCGCGCCCTGGTGGAAGGCAATTCGCGCACTCTAGCTTTAATTAAACCAGACCCGAAAGAGACGTTTCGTTCGGTGCAGTTGCACGGGGTGGATCCGGAAACTATGTATCGAGGTGCCCGGATGTTGGTGCGTCAGGGCCTGGCCGATCACCTGGATATTAACTTTGGCTGCCCGGTGCCTAAAGTGACCCGCAAGGGTGCGGGGGCAGCTTTGCCTTGGAAAATAGAGCGCTTTGGGCAGATAGTGGCGGCAGTGGTTGCCGGGGCAAGGAAGGGGGAGAAAGATTCTCCGCGGGGCCAGTCCGTGCCGGTGACTGCCAAGATTCGCATCGGGATAGACGCCGATCACGAGACCTATCGGGATGCTGGCAAACTGGCACAAAAAGTAGGGGCGAGTGCCGTGGTGCTGCATGGACGCAGCGCCAATCAATACTATTCCGGCAGTGCAAATTGGGAAGCCATCGCGCAGCTGCGACAAGATTTAGAAATCCCGGTTTGGGGAAATGGCGATATTTTTTCCGCCGAGGATGCTCTAGCGATGTTTGCGCAAACCGGTTGCGCGGGGGTAGAGATTGGTCGCGGATGTCAGGGAAGACCGTGGCTATTTTATGACCTAGCCAGCGCGCTTAACGGTTCGGATAATCGCGCCCGTCCCAACCTGGGCCAAGTGTGTGAAATGGCGTTGCGACACACCCAGATGCTTAGTTCTTGGATGGGCAACGAGGAACGCGCCCTGCGGGATATGCGCAAACACCTGGGGTGGTATTTTCGGGGCTTCGCGGTTGGGGGAGACTTCCGCCGCGCCCTCACCAGTGCTAATAGTATGCAAGAGTTAGAGCAACTGTTTTCTACCCTGGATCCGTCTTTGCCTTACCCTCCGGCCGCCGAGGGGAAACGTGGACGGCGGGGCAACCCCCGCAAAACCCATTTACCGGAAGGGTGGCTAGCTACCAGAGAGGTAGACGCGGCTGCTGCCCGCATCCTGGAGGCAGCGAAGCTGGATACTTCTCTAGATGAAGGCGGCTATTAAAGGTAAATACCTGCATACAGGCTAGAGTGAAAGATATGGAAACCGCGCCCTATTCTCCCCGTGACCGCGAACGCTATCAGGCGGAGCCGCCCAAATCATCACATCGCACCGAGTTTGCCCGGGATCGCGCCCGGATTATGTATTCTTCGGCGCTGCGCCGCCTGGGCGCCAAAACCCAGGTGCTCGGGCCAGCGACTGATTCTTTTATCCGTACCCGGCTTACCCACTCCATAGAGGTTTCCCAGGTAGGTAGGTCAATCGCGCAAGAAATGGGGTGCGAGCCCGATATCGTGGATGCCGCTTGCCAAGCCCATGACCTGGGGCATCCTCCTTTTGGGCATAACGGCGAAAAAGCCCTCGATCAAGTAGCCACAGATATTGGGGGTTTTGAGGGGAATGCGCAAACGTTCCGTCTGCTTACCCGGCTGGAGCCGAAAGTGATCAGCGCGGAAGGGCATCCTCTGGGGCTAAATCTCACCCGCGCCACCCTGGATGCGGTTTGTAAATATCCTTGGCTCAAAGGTCAGGGCGCGAACAGCGAGTATTCGCGTAAAAAATACAATTGCTACCGCGAAGATGCCCCGGTTTTTAACTGGATGCGCAAATTTTCTCCCCCGCATCAACGCTGCCTAGAAGCACAAATCATGGATATTTCCGATGACATCGCTTATTCCGTGCATGACATCGAGGACGGTATCCAAACCGGCGAGCTAGACCCGGCTACCTTGGGAGATAGTAAATCTTTAGAGCTGGTATTTGAAACCACGACTGCATGGTACGGGGATGCCTCGGGGAATGAACTAGAAAACGCCTGGCAACGGATTCGGGCTCTGCCACAGTGGCTGGCTAGTTTCGATGGCTCCTATCGGGATATGGCGCGGCTAAAAAATATGACTTCCCAATTGATAGGGCGCTTTTGCTCGGCGGTATCTTGCGCTACTTTGCAGGCGGCAGGAAACGGTCCCCTGCACCGCTACGATGCCGATTTAGTTATTCCGCAGGATACCCTCGCCGAAATCAAGCTCCTCAAAGGGATAGCTGCCGCCTATATGATGGTCCCGCGGGAAACTGAACCTATCTATTTGGCGCAACGCACCACAATCTTTGAACTTGCCGATGCCCTCTGGGAACGCCCGGACGAGCTGGAAGAACCACATCGTTCTGCTTGGCGGGAGGCAGAAAGCGATGATGGCAGGCGGCGAGCCTTAGTTGATCAAATCGCCTCTTTGACCGACACTACCGCTAATCAGTGGCACGCGCGCCTGTGCGGCATGTTCCGCTCCCTCTAGCGTCAAAAATCAACTGGGTGGGATAGATACGATTTTTAGCCAGCGGTAGCGTAAAAATATTTTGTAATTACTTGGTGTAGCTTGCTCTGCCCATTTATTAAAACGGTAATAACTGCTTAGCTGACACTAGCTGGAATCCGTCTATCCTTCTGCGAAAAGCTGCGGCAGACAATAATTTATGGACGGTAAATTTCTCCAATCTTGCTCTAGGTTTTAGATTCTTGACAAAAAGCTCGGGGGGGGGGGGGCAGACTTATAAAGAATCTCTTTATTTGTTAGCCCCTGGAGGAGGAGCAATGGAAGAAAAGAAAAAGAAACGCTGGCCATGGATAGTAGGCGCTATCGTCCTGGTAGTGGCGATTGCCGGCTTTTTTGGTGGTAATAAGGGTAACAGCGGAGAGTCGGCTCAAACCAATTCGGCTGCGCAGACTCAAAATAGTAAGGCTGCTGAAACAAAGGAAGAAGAGTCTTACTCTCTAGGAAAAGAATTCAAAGTCGGAGATTGGACTGTCACAGTTGTTTCGGTTGATGAACCGGTATCTGACGTGGGTAAAAATGAGTTTGCTGAAGGAGCCAAAGCCCAGGGGCATTTTATTCCGGTTAAAATGAAAGCCAAAAATGATGGCTCTAAGTCCGCTATTTTCTTTGCAGACAGTGTGAAGCTAAAAGATAGTGATGGTAAAGAGTTTTCCTACAGCAGCGACGCCGCAATTTGGGGAACTGAGCAGGGGGGAATGATCTTAGAAGATGTTAACCCCGGAAATACGGTTGAGGGTGTGCTTTGGTTTGATACTCCAACTGATGCAAGTATCTCGGAAGTCGTTTTCAGTGGCGGGTTGCTAGATAAATCTGTGAGTGTTCCCGTCAAATAGAAATAGTTGCTAAGTAAACAGATTTTGCCTTCGCCGCGAAAAGTCGCGGCGAAGGCTCTTTACTTTCCTGCATCAAAAGCAGATACGTGGTTGAAAACTGCCCGCCTAATGGTCAAAGAAAATAAGCGTAGGTTTACGTGCCCGCCCTCGCCTATGATTGAGACATGGCAGGGTTAATTCGACGCGAAGATATCGACCAGGTGCGCGAGCGCGCCCGGATTGATGAAATCGTGGGAGAACAGGTCTCTTTGCGCCCTGCCGGGGTCGGAGCTTTGAAAGGGCTTTGCCCCTTCCACGATGAACGCACCCCCTCGTTCCATGTGCGTCCTGCCCAGGGCTACTATCACTGCTTCGGATGCGGTGAGGGCGGGGACGTAATTAATTTCGTAGAAAATATCCACCACCTTTCTTTTACCGAAGCGGTGCAATACCTGGCGGATAAAACCGGTGTTACCTTGCATTATGAAGAAAATGGTACAGGTAACCGGAAAGATCCGAACCATGTTTCGCGCGCGCGAATAATAGAAGCAAACCGTAATGCAGCGCAGTTTTTCCGCTCGCAACTGGGAAGCAAAGAGGGCGAGTTGGCGCGTAATTTCTTAAGCGCCCGCGGATTCGACTGGGATGCTACCGCCAAGTTTTCTTTGGGATACGCCCCTAATTCTTGGGATTCGCTCTTGGTTTATCTGCGAAAACGGGGATTTACGGAACCGGAATTGGCGGCGTCGGGGTTGTTTTCTAAAGGACAGCGGGGGCTGTATGACCGTTTCCGCGGACGGGTGATTTGGCCAATCTGTGGTCTTACTGGAGAGGTGGTTGGTTTCGGGGCTCGCCGACTGTCGGAGGAAGATAAAGGTCCGAAATACTTAAACACCCCCGAAACTGCGGCTTATAAGAAATCTCAGGTGCTTTACGGGATTGAGATGGCTAAAAAGGCAATCAGTAAAGAGCGGCGGATAGTGGTAGTTGAAGGCTATACCGATGTGATGGCTGCCCATCTTTCGGGGGTGGAATGTGCGGTCGCCACTTGTGGCACGGCGTTCAGTGCCGGACACGTACAAATTGTGCGCCGCCTCCTAGGTGATAGTGCAGATCCGGCGGCCGGAGTGCTGCTGTCATCGGGGAAAGCCCGGGGTGGGGAAGTAATCTTTACTTTCGATGGTGATGCGGCCGGACAAAAAGCGGCACTGCACGCTTTTGGGGAAGATCAGGCTTTCGCTTCCCAAACCTTTGTGGCGATTGAGCCTTCGGGTAAGGACCCCTGCGATTTGTGGCAAGAACAGGGAGGTAGTGCAGTGCGGGCGCTGGTAGATTCGCGGCGTCCCCTCTTTGAGTTCGTTTTACGCACTATCCTAAAAGCTTATAACCTGGATACTTCGGAAGGGCGAGTAAATGGTTTGCGGGCTGCTGCCCCGGTGGTGTCGCGGATTAGAGATGTGGCGCTGCGTTCGGAATATACCCGGCGCCTGGCGGGCTGGGTGGGGATGCCCGAGGGTGAAGTGCGTCAGATAGTGCATAACGCGTCCCGGGCGCAAACCAGAACCGTTCCCGGGGCGGGAAATGGTCTTGCAGCCGATCCCTATGGGGCCCGAGGAACCGCCGGAGCTGGACAGGGCGGGAACTCAGCCGTGCCCGATGCGCGCGCGGCCATAACTTTGCCAGACAACTCTGATCCAGTCGCCAATCTGGAACGGCGAGCCTTGGAATGTCTGCTGCAGTTGCCGGCCAGCCTTTTTGGTCTCGGGATAGAAACAGTTTCCCCCACAGCCTTTAGAGTGCCGATGTTTAGCGCCCTCTTTTCTGCCGTTTCCAGCCTAGGGGGCTTAGAAAAATACGCAGAACTGTGGCGCGGCGCCGAGGATGAACTGGGGTTACAAGGGAAACCTGCGGTAATCCTAGCGAATAAACGTTGGATTGAGCTACTAAATGCGCAGGTTGGGCAACAATTGCAGAGTTTATTGTCAGCGTTAGTGGTTTCCCCCCTTCCGCAAGATGATCCGAAGCGCTTAAATGATTACGCGCGAGGAGTGTGGGAAGCCATGATTCGCGGTGATCTCTCCCGTCAAATCGCGGAGATAAAGGCTCGGCTGCAAAGATGCGATCCCCAAGACCAGCAATATCAGCAAATTTTTTCGGAGCTAATGCGCCTGGAAAATACCCGTCGTAAGCTGCAAGAACGTAAATAAACAACAACTTAGGTACGCAATACTAATTTAAGTAATGCTGTTATTGCTATTTAAATTTAGGGAACACTATTCCAGATATTAGAATAAAAAATGCTTCTACCAGCAGATATATTATTGGTTGTAAATGATTGAGAGCTGAAAAATAAATGCTTTTCTTTTAGTAGCTCCTTTTGTAGATTGAGAATGTCTTAATAAGAAAACTTCAACTTCAAAGGAGGAACTCAAATGGCAATGCCAGGAGTAAATTGTTCAGCTAGTGATTGTGCCTTCAACGATAATGGCTGCAACGCTTATGCGGTCACTATTGCAAAAGGTGGGTGCGCAACCTTTATTGCCCTTGACGAAAAGGGCGGTTTGGGGAAAGTTAATTCTCAGGTCGGGGCTTGCCAGCTTGCCGACTGCAAATTTAACAACCACCTGCTCTGCCAAGCTGATTCTGTCAAGGTGGGCGCTGACGAAAAGTGCCTAACCTTTGCTACCGCCTAGATAATCGGGGTAAGCAGCAGTTAAGGTTCCGGATTCTTACCTAAATGGTAAGGATTACAGTTTAAAGGGGCTGGGGAGTAACACTACTCCCCAGCCCCTTTAGTTATTGGTTCCACCCCGCAGGTAGACCTGCACTTAAAGATTCGCAGACCTAAAACTTTTCCCAGCTGAAGGGTCCCTATCTGGAGATGAAAGGAACTAGCTATAGCAGTTGGGCACGTAACTGTTCGGGGGAAAGTGGCGAATACCAGGCGGGAGGCAGGTCCAGGACGCTGGCAGCTCCGCGGTGACCATGTTCATGCAGACGAAACAGGGCACGCGCGCTGGCGGTTACCATGGAACCGGTGAAATCCGGGTTGGAGTCCAGTTGCAGCTGAAAGCGTGCCAAATGTTTGATTCCCTCGCGAGTATGTCCCACTCGAATCACTTCCCCACCGTGGGGCATCCCGGCGTGGTCGCGCGCCAATTCTTCGGCAGAAATAAAGTTCACAGTGGTTTCATAGTCGGCGAAGTATTTCGGCATTTGCTTAATCTCGCGGGTAATCCGCTCTTTATCGGCGCCGGGAGCAGCCACAACGTAGCAGAGCCGAGTATGTTTATCCGCGGTGGTCAGTTGGGGATTTTCGCCGCTTTCTACCGCCTGCATTGCCTTGGGGTTGGGGACGGTGTATTGCACTGCGCGCTCCACCCCTTTGATACGGCGAATCGCGTCAGAATGTCCCTGAGATACTCCGCGCCCCCAGAACGTCTGGGTGTAGCCGTCCGGGAGGACTGCTCCGGTGAGGGCGCGGGCGATGGAGAACAGACCCGGATCCCAGCCGGTGGAAATCAGGGCGGCATGTCCCGCTTTCTTGGCGGCGGCATCCATATCCGCGAAGTAAGCGGGAATATCGGCATGGGTGTCAAAAGAATCTACCGTATTGAAATAGGCAGCAGCTGCCGGACCTTGGCTGCGCAAATCGGTGGCGCTGCCACCGCAGCAAATGCAGACGTCAACTTTCCCCATAAAATCAGCCATCTGGCTTAGGGGGTAAACCGGGGTGCCGGCAGTTTTTAGGCTTTCCGGGTTTCGGCGAGTAAAAACCGCCACTGCTTCCATATCGCCCGCGGCGTTTACGGCTCGTTCGACTGCCCGCCCCAGGTTGCCATATCCATTGATTGCTACTTTTATCGTCATAGCCAGATATTACAATCTGGAACATTCTCAATGTGAAAGCTGCCCAAAACCTAGACAATCTAGGTTTTGGGCAGCTTCGGGAAATTTTTTAGGCGTCTAGCGAAATCTCCGGGTACTTGGCCTGCCAAGTTTCCCGATAATAGTCGGCCAACTTTAGTTTGCTAGCGGCGGCATTATCTACAATCACCACTACATCCAGGTGGTATTGCAGAATCGAGGCGGGGCAAAAAGCGCTGACCGCGCCCTCTACCGTGCCGGCAACCGCGTCAGCTTTTTGCTCTCCGAAAGCCAACAGGATGGCTTGGCGTGAACGCATAATTGTTGCCAGGCCCTGGGTTATGGCTCGGCGGGGAACTTTTGCTTCATCACCATCAAAGAAACGAGCGTTATCACTGATTGTGCGGGGGGCTAAGGTAACCACATTGGTGGGGTTGACCAGGCAGCCTGAAGGCTCATTGAAGCCGATATGCCCATCGGCGCCGATACCTAGAATCTGCAGGTCAACACCCGAGGTGATTGCTTCTTCGTAGCGGTGAGCTGATTCTTCCGGGTCTGGGGAGAGCCCATCAGGGGTATTGAGATTCTCGTCTTTAAGTCCGGTTTTTTCTTCGCCTACCAATTCTCGCCGAAGTACATTGCGATAGCGTTCTGGGTGCTCGGGTGCAATCCCAACATATTCATCCAATGCCCAACCGGTGCAGTGTTCTAAAGTGAAATCAGATTCGGCATGGGCTTTACGCAGCTCAGCGTAGAGGCCTTCGGGGGTAGACCCGGTGGCTAGTCCCAAACGAAAACCTGGTTTTATCTGGGGAATAATTAGTTTTGCTGCCAGCTTGGAGCCAACTTCTGGGGTAGCGGTAATCGCGATTCGCATCTAAATCTCCTTTGCTAGGATTTTCCGTCATTGGTTAGCGAAAGTCGTTGTTATTTTCTCACGCTGCCCGGTACTTGTAGCTATGGCGCGCGTTAACCGTAAAATTCTTGATCGCGATAGCAAAAAATAATGCGGGTGGGGAAGTAGCTTCCCCACCCGCTGTCAGTATCTTTACTTGTGATTCCTTCCTAGAAATCCCCTGATGCTTCCTGGTAATCCCGGGAGTAATCCTTAACGAAACCCCGCAACCAGCTGGCGGGAAAACTAGATTTTTTGGGGCTCAAGCATCCATACTTGATTCGCGTAGTCACTGATGGTGCGATCGGCGCTAAAACGTCCGGATTCACAAATATTGATCCAGCATTTACGTGCCCATTCCATCTGGTCAGCGTAGTCCAAAGCCGCCCGGTCACGCACTTTACGATAATCGGCGAAATCGCCCAGTACATAGTAGACGTCAGCCGGTTCGTACCCGTTAGAATCCAAAAGCGAACCCAACAGGTCATGGAACAGACCGGTACCTTCATCATCCAAAGTGCCGTCAACCAGCGCATCCAGAGCCCGTTTAAGGCCCGGCACGGTTTCATAGAGGTGACGAGGATCGTAAGTGCGCCGCAGCTCCGGCAGTTCTTCCTCTTTCGCCCCGAAAATATAGGCGTTCTCTTCCCCGACCGAATCCACAATCTCGACATTGGCACCGTCTAAAGTGCCTAGGCAAAGCGCCCCGTTCATCATGAACTTCATATTGGAAGTCCCCGAAGCCTCTTTACCGGCAGTAGAAATCTGTTCGTGAATATCGGCAGCCGGAATAATATGTTCCGCCGGGGAGACGTTGTAGTTTTCGACAAACACCACTTGGATGATCTTCGAAACCTCGGGATCTCCGGCAATCAGTTCCCCGATAGTGTTAATCAATTTGATGATGGCCTTAGCGCGTACATACCCGGGAGCGGCTTTCGCCCCGAAAATAAATACCCGATGCGGCCACGGTTTTTGCGGATTTTCTTTGATCCGGAAATACAAATCTAAAATATAAAGCGCGTTTAACAACTGGCGTTTATATTCGTGCAAACGCTTAATCTGCACATCAAAAATCGCCGCAGGATCAATCTTTTCTCCGGAGCGTTGCTCCAGCCATTTGGCAAAATCCCGTTTATTATCGGCCTTTACCCCCAGCAACTGCGCCATCACATCGGAGTCATCTACCAGGTGCCGCAGAGATTTGAGTTCATCCATATCGGTAACCCAGTCGGTTGACCCCAGCTTCTCAGTCAGCAAACTAGCCAGACGGGGGTTGCACTGCTTCAGCCAGCGCCGGGGAGTGACCCCATTAGTCTTGTTATTAAACTTTTGCGGCCAAATCTCGTACCAGTCTTTCAGAGTCTGGCGCTTAATGATCTCGGTATGCAGGGCTGCCACCCCGTTAATCGAAAACGCTGCGTAGCAGGCAATCCAAGCCATGTGGATACGACCGCCATGAATCGGTGACATATAGTCAATGCGAGCAGCGTCAAAGCCGAGTGCCTCTAGCTCCATCCGGAACCGGCGGTCAATCTCCGCCACGATTTCCAGAATTCGGGGGAATAACCGCTGGAAAATCGCGTATTCCCAGGTTTCGAGGGCTTCGGCAAGTACCGTGTGGTTGGTGTAGGCAAAAGTCTTCTGTACGATCTGCCAGGCGCTTTCCCAATCCATCTCGTGCTCGTCGAGCAGAATCCGCATCAGTTCCGGAATCGCCAACACCGGGTGGGTGTCATTTAGCTGGATACAGTTGTACTTGGCGAAATCACGTAGGTCATTGCCGTGGTGCTTCACGTAGTTCTCGACCATGTCCTGCAGGGAGGCCGACACGAAGAAGTACTGCTGGCGTACCCGCAGCACTTTTCCTTCAAAGGTGGTGTCGTTGGGGTAGAGCACTCGGCAAAGGTCTGCAACTCGTTCCCGCTCGATAATCGCATCGGTGAAACGCTGAGAGTTAAAAGCTTCGTAGTCGAACTCTTCGATGGGTTCTGACTTCCATAGCCGCAGGTTATTTACGTTATCGGTTCCGTAACCGGTAATCGGCATGTCATAGGGGACCGCCCGCACCTCCATATCTGCAAAGTGCACAAAGCGGGGTTGTTCCTCGCGGCGAATAACGAAGGGGTAGCCTTCTTCCATCCAGGGATCCGGATGTTCGCGCTGGCTGCCGTGCTCAAAGGATTGTTTGAAAAGTCCGTAACGGTACAAGATACCGTACCCGCGTACCGGCAGGTTCATAGTGGCACAAGAATCCAAGAAACAGGCTGCTAGGCGCCCCAGGCCTCCGTTACCTAGGGAGGCGTCGTGTTCAGCCTCTAGTACATCGCTAAGGTTCATCCCGAAGGCGTTAGTAGCCTTTTTCGCTTCCTCTAAAAGCTCTAGGTTGTCTAGGTTGTTGAGCAAAGCTCTGCCCATTAGGAACTCTGCCGAGAAGTAATGCTCTTGACGTCCAGCCGCATACTTGTCGGTTGTTTTCTCCCAGTTCTCAGCGATGCGCTCTACAATCGCTTGTGACATTCCCGTCCAAAACTCCATCGGGGTGGAATCTTCCGCGCGACGTCCAGAAATAGAACGGGTAAATGAACCTAAAGAGTGTGTAAGGTTGTCTGCCATATTCAATCTCCTTGCAAAACTACAATCCCAGGCTATCGGTTAAATGTGAAAGCACCGACCCAAAACCACGTTTTTAGTAGTGGCATTTGTTACACCTGTTCCATAAGGGTTACAAAAACTGTTGACCAGGTAGTTTCGGGGGGTCTTGGAGTGGCTTAGAGCATAGAAGCTCTAAATCTCAATCCACATAGTTTGCCCCGGCGCAATTTGGGTTTCTGCATTGTCGTGCGAGACCGCCGGGGTAGCAATTCCCGGGGTTGCCAACACAGTTTTTGCCGAATCCGTCAACGCCTCTTTCGGTAAGGGACGGTAGCCCACTGCCAGATTAGTTACTACTACTACTTGGCGACCGTTCGCTCCGGTAACCTGCAAAGCCAGTACTTCCGGATCGCTGTCTAGCCAGCTAGATTCGCCCATTCCCAGGGCGAGGTCGCGTCGTACAGCAAGCATTTTGCGATAAAAGTTTAACGGAGAGTTCGGGTCAGATGCTTGTGTCTGTACCGACAGTTCACCCCAATCATCTGGTTGCGGCAACCAGGCAGGGCTAGCTCCCGCAGGGGAAAACCCGAAGTTAGAGCCGGAATCATTTGACCAGGGGAGTGGCACCCGGCAGCCATCGCGTCCTCGTACCCTAAAACCAGAACGCTGCCAGGTGGGATCTTGACGGGCATCATCCGGAAGCTTGGTAGCATCAGGTAGCCCCAATTCTTCCCCGTTATACAGGTAGATAGATCCAGGCAGACCCGCCAGAAAAGCGGTTGCCGATAATGCCCGGGTCAATCCGATTTTCCGGTCTGGCTGCGGGTCACTTGCCCCGATCCCGTTGTCGGTGTTAGCACCCGTGGGGTAGCCGAAACGGGTGGCATGACGAACCTTGTCATGGTTGGACAGTACCCAAGTGGGAGGAGCGCCAACCGAGGCGGATGCCTCCTGGGTGCGCCGGATTACTTTCCGCAGAGCTGCCGGCTCCCACTGGCAGTTAACTACCGAAAAGTTGAAGGCCTGTGACATCTCGTCTTCGCGCACATACATAGCTTCTTGTTCCGGGGTATTCACCCAAGCCTCGGCAACTAGCATCCGGTCACGGCCATATTCATCTAATACCTGGCGCCATTCCCGATAAATATCGTGGACCCTCGGCTGGTTAAAGAACGGCCCCACATCGAGGGCGCGTCCATTGTCGCTGTTTGGTCCTTCATAGTTCAAGCGATCTGGACCTACCACATCATCGGGGAGTGCGGGATCTTTTACTAGGCCATGCGCCACATCGACGCGGAAACCATCAACGCCGCGGTCTAACCAGAAACGCAGGTAAGAGCGGAAAAATTCGTGAACCTTGGGATTTTCCCAGTTAAAGTCAGGTTGGGAGGCATCAAAAATATGTAGATACCACCAGTCTCGGTCACTGGCTTTACCAGTTAGGGGCTCCACTTTTGACCAGGCAGATCCGCCGAACATAGACCCCCAGTTATTGGGAGTGGTATCTGCGCATTTGCGGAACATATACATATCGCGCGCCGGATCTCCCGGCTCCGCGGCTAGCGCCTGCTTGAACAGGGGGTGATCCCAAGAGGAATGATTAGGGACCACATCGATGATGGCTTTCATTCCCCGGGTATGCAGCTCGGCAAGAACTTTATCGAAAGTCTCCAAGTCGCCATATTCGGGGTTAATATCCAGGTAATCAGCTACGTCATAGCCGGTGTCGTGTTGGGGGGAAGGATAAAAGGGAGAAAACCAGACTGCATCGATTCCCAGTTTTTCCAGGTAATCGATTTTTTCTAACACCCCGGCTAAATCCCCAATCCCATCACCGTTGGAATCGGCAAAGGAACGCGGGTAAACCTGGTAGATTGCGGCACTGCGCCACCACTGATTCCAGTCGCATCGCTCAACGCGGCTCATCTATCTCTCCTCTGTGGTTGTTTAAAAATTCTTAGTCTTCACTGCCTTTACGGCGGCGGCGCCGTGCCCGCCGCGGACGGGGCTGGCGCTGAGTGCCTGCCCCCTGGTGACTATCGCGTTCCCGGCGCCGATCCCGTCCGCCGCGCGCGCCTTTACCGCGCCTGGAGCGTCCTCGAGAATTATGTCCGCGCCCAGAGCGTACCCGACCGCGACCACCAGTTTCCCCGAGATCTTCCAACTTTTCGGCGGCTAGACCTGCGCGTTTGCGCATGGACAGGGGCAGACGTCCACCTGCGTCCTCGGGAATGTCTAAATCAGTATATAGGTGCGTACTGGTGTGGTAGGTTTCCACCGGCTCTTCTATCCCCAGGGATAACTCTTTATTAATCAGCTTCCAGCGAGGGACATCATCCCAGTCAACAAAGGTAATCGCGGTTCCAGAATTTCCGGCGCGACCAGTACGTCCAATCCGGTGAATATAGATTTTGGCGTCCTCGGGGCATTGATAGTTAATCACGTGGGTAACGTCATCGACATCAATCCCGCGGGCAGCCACATCGGTGGCTACTAAAACATCTACTTTTCCGTGCCTAAAAGCCCGCAACGCCTGTTCCCGCGCGCCTTGCCCCAAATCACCGTGGAGGGAGGCAGTTGCGAATCCGCGTTTACCTAAATCTTCCGCCACCCGGGCGGCAGTGCGTTTAGTGCGCGTGAAAATAATGGTGAGACCGCGCTCGCGGGCCTGCAAGATTCGCGCTACCACCTCGATTTTATTGAGGGCGTGGCAGCGGTAAATCACTTGCCGGGTGGTTTTTACCGTCGCGCCCTGATCATCGGGATCCTGCGCCCGAATATGGGTGGGATGAGACATATAACGCCTGGCTAGCGCCACTACCTCGCCGGGCATAGTAGCTGAAAATAGCATGGTGTGCCGATTTGCCGGGGTGCGTGAAAGTAGCACCTCTACATCTGGAAGGAATCCCAGGTCGAGCATTTCATCGGCTTCATCTAGCACCATAGTGCGCACTGACGACAAGCTCAGATGACCCTGTTTCATAAGGTCAATCAGGCGACCGGGGGTACCGACTACAATCTCGACTCCCCGTTTCAGGTCTGCAATCTGGGGTTCGAAAGCCCGTCCCCCATAGATTTCACAAATACGTACGCTGCGGTGAGCAGCTGCCTGCGCGGTTTCCCGCGCCACCTGGATGGCCAGTTCCCGCGTGGGCAACACGATTAGGGCTTGTGGGTGACCGGGATCTAGCAGATCCTCGAAACCGTCCTCACCCGGACCAATTACGTTCTCTAGTGCGGGCAGGGCAAACCCTAAGGTCTTGCCGGTGCCGGTCTTGGCTTGCCCGATAATGTCGTGGCGTTCCAAAGCCACCGGTAAAGTCAGCGCTTGGATGGGGAAGGGGTGCAGGATGTCTACTTCTTTCAGAGCTTCGCAGAGCGGAGCCGAGACCCCAAAATCAGCGAAAGTTTTTCCGGAAAGATCCATCGAGGAATCGCCCACTACATCGGCTTCTGCCTGCTGAATATGAGGCTCGTGCGCGGCGGAAGTGTCAGCAATTCCACTGGTTGCTTGGATATTTTCTTCAGTTGTCAATCGAATACCTTTCACGGGGAATTTTCCCCTGGAACTATGTGAGGTAGCCGATCGTGAAAAATCTTGGCTCTCCGCTGAGGAGACCGGGGCGAGGCGCCCGGAAAAAATACTTCGTTTACAAAAACGATCGGTCAACCCGTTGTCTTCTTCTCCATCCTAACCGAAGTGCGTACGGGGCAAACAATGAGGGTAATGCAGCTTACATCTTTTTATAGGACTGCTATTTTATGGAAGCTGAAGCTACGGGCTTCAAAAGCGAGCAGCAGACCTCCAGGCGGGTTAATCTAAAAGGGTGAGTGACGCACAAAGACTAGGACTTATCGGATACTTTACGCTGGCAATGCAACAGCGCCTAGCGAAAGACGCTTCGCTATGTCCCACGGTAGAGCAAGAAATCGCTTTAGGGCAGATGTCAGCGCGGGCTTGGGACAACTATCAAAAAGTAGCCCAGGTCAGCGAAAACTTAGGGATAGATTTACCCGCGGAAATGAAACAGTATATGGGGCTAACCGTTCAGCTAGAAGAGCGCCTGCGCCCTACTGACTGGTATGAACGTCTAGTGAAAAGCTACGTAACTATTGGGGCGATGGCAGACTTTAATCGCTCTTTGACCGCGGGGCTATCCCCGCAGCTACAGGCAGACCTGACCGAGGTTCCTTGGGATTGTGGTCAGGAAGAATGGGCAGTGCCAGTCATCACCCAGGCTTGCGCCACCCAACCCACGGTTCCGGCGCGGCTTTCACTATGGGGACGGCGGGTACTCGGGGACGTGCGTTCCACGATGCGCCAAGCAATCGTTGGCTATCCGGAGCTTGCTGCCGAGGGCGCGCAAGACATCCCGGAAGAAATCAAGGAACATCACCGCGTACGGATGGAACGCACCGGTCTAAAAGCCTAGCGGCAAAGACCGCCCTCAGGTAGAAAGCTACCCAGCAGCCCCTCCAAGCAAGGGGAAGAGGTCGGAATGAAAAAGCTGGTTAAAGGGCAGGTGCGGGCTTACCCGATTCCAAATCCCACCTGTTTAGGTTGTGGCTCGCCCACCTGACAATAGGCGACTAACTGCGGGTTAATCAGCACCTGCTGGCCGTTTTTATCGGTTAAGCACAGCAACTCTGCTGGCCTTTCTAGGGCAGTCTGTAAAGTAGCTTTGACCTGTGCAGACGTCATCTCTAGTTCCAAATCTAAAGTTTTTGCTACGCCCTTAAGTCCCAGTGAGATATTCACATTTACCTCCGTTTAAATTACTTTCCTAAAGCTATCCTACCTGCCGGACATCGCTATTGATACGATTGCTTGCTAACAGCAAAAGTCGTTTTATTGTCGCGTGACTATCCCCGGTTTTCATGCTGGCTAATCGAGAAATAGTAAACGACTGCAAGCTTAGGGTTGGATTCTTATAATAGCCTTCATGGCTACCTTGAAACTGCGATACGCTTCTTCTCCACCTGAACTGGAAATACCTCAGATTACTGGGGAGGGCGCCAGAATCCTTACTCGCCTGGAAAACGGAGAATCTATGGTAGTGAACGGGGTAGAAGGTAGCGGGAAAACTACTTTGGCGCTCGCAGCCATGAAAATGCTGCATAATCAGGCAAGTGAAGTCGTGGGGGTAACTCCTTCGCGGGTGCGAGCAGATTACCTAAACACTGCCAAAACTAGCCGAGATCTCCCTATAGCCCGGCCGTTTATTACCCCCACCGCCTTGGCCTTCCAGGTGTTGAAACAATTCGCCAGTAATCGGCGTGAGCAGCTGCCGGAACCGGTATTGCTGACCGGCTCGCAAGAAGAGGAACGAATTCAGGATCTTTTAGAACAAGTTCCAAACGTAAAGTGGCCAGAGTACATCGGCCCCGAAGTCAGGCAAACAGAATATTTCCGTGCTGAAGTGCGCTCCCTTTTTGCAGCTTGTGCCCATTGGGGAATCACTTCCCTGGATTTAGATGCGCTGGGTAGTGAATATCAGGTGCCAGAATGGCGCGCGGCCGCAGCTCTACTTAGTCATTACGAACCCTCATTTACCGACAATCGTTGGGATGCCGCCCGCATGCAAGATCGCGCCGGTCAGGTGCTCGGAGAGTGGGGAGAAGACGCCTCTCTATTGTCACCGCCCCACCTTCCAGATTGGGTAATTATTGATGACCTGCAAGATTGTCCGGCTTCAGCCGTGCGACTTTTGATTCAAATGGCTAGGCGAGGAGCAAAAATTTTTGCTCTATATAATCCCCAAGCAGCAGTAGAAACCTTCCGTGGTGGGTATCCACAAGGCGCTGAGGAACTAGCCAGAGAGCTCAGCAGCACGCGGATTACCTTAGAAAATTCATTTCGAGAAACCTCGGGAGGTCTGGGACTTATAGACCCATTAGGAAAGGAAAACGGCAGTGACACTGCTCGAGAGCAAAAGTTTGCCGAGTTTTCAACGCTGTCATCGCAAGCACAGGCAATCGCAGATTATTTTCGTTATCAGCACCTAAAACGCCAGGTTCCCTGGAAGGATATGGCTATTATCGCTCGCACCCACACCCAACTTGAAGAGGTAGTGTCGCTGCTACAGGGGATGGAGATTCCCGTAAATGAACAGAAACGACCAATACTATTCAAATCTAATCAGATAACCGGGGCGTTACTTTCTCTTTTTACTCTTCCGGGGCAAAGTGAGTTAGCGAAGCGGAAAGCCCGACCGGGCAATGACTCCAGTAAGCAAGACGCAGTTACTTCACCTTCCAAAGAAAACATTTTAGAAGATAAAGTAGTCAACGCTCGCGGGAAAACCATACGCCGCCTCTTACGTTCCCCGCTATTCTCCCTGGACTCTCTGCAAATGTTGCGTCTAGAGCGCTCCTTAGTCAGCGCTGGAATTGCTTTAGATACTAAGCTTGCAGGATTTTACAGCTCAATCGGCACTCCTCGTTTTCCCTTAACCCAGGTAAAGATGGTAGAAGGGGGAGAAATTTTCCTTCACTGCCACCAGGTTCTAACCGCTGGGATTGGCTGTCTGTCGCTGCCTCCCGTAGAGGCTTTAGAAAACATTTGGCGGCAACTAGACCTGGAAAACGATTGGTATCAGCGTGCCTTGCGGGGAGAACGATTTGCTGACCAAGCTTTAGATGCAGTAATCGCATTAGTGCGTCATGCCCAGATTTGGTCGGAGCGTCATTTAAACGCCGATATGAGTGACTACTGCCAGGTGCTGATGCGTCAAAGTCAAGCTGAGGACGTGTTGACTGGAAATCACGGCTTAGGCTCGGCAGTGGCATTAGAAACCGTGTTTTCAGCGGCCGGACGCACCTGGGATACCTGCGCAGTCATTGGAATGCAGGACGGGCAATGGCCGGTGTTTTCCCAGAGTGGATCGCTGATGCGCGTCGAAGAAATATCTGATTTGCTCCACGCGAAGGCGCTGCTCAGCCCCAGTGGTAAGCTGCAGCTAGTTCCGGGAGAATCCCGTAGTCGTGCCCTCGGGATAGAGCGTTCTTTAGCAAGGTGCGCCCTCAGTCGAGCCCGTAGCAAGCTGCTGGTGACCGTGCGTTCCGATGCCGAGGAAACCCCCTCCATATTCTATGAAAACCTCTGCAAACAAATCGAAAAAGGAAAATTCACGCTCGCGCAATATCTGGGCAGCGATTGGGATCAGCCCGCAGAATCTGCTTCCGAAATTAGCAGTGAAAACTACCGGCAGAAACAATTATTCCCCTCTTTACGTTCCCTGGTGGCACATCTGAGGGCAGTCCTCGCCACGGGAACCGATAAAGAATTTCGTCACAAAGCCCTAGAAACGTTAGCTTACCTGAGCTATCAGGGTGTGCGTGCCGCTAACCCGAATACCTGGCGTCAGGTGGGCAGAGATGAAACTTGGTGGACTAACTCGGCGGGATTAAAACCTGCCGGTAGTCGGGCGGGAATATCGCCCTCTGCTTTAGAACTGCTGAATAGGTGTGAATTTCGCTGGTTACTTTCCAGGCGGGGTGGAAAAGCAGTGGATGCTACCGGTCCGGCAGCTTGGGGTACCCTGGTACACCAGATTGCGGAAGAAATGATCGATAGCAGCTTAGACGAGCGCTTAGAGTTCTTTTATGCAAACTGGCCACAGGATAAAGAGGCGTTCTTTTCTCAAAAGGAACTGCAGCGGAAAGAAAATATGGTGCGGCTCCTCAGCCGTTATTTAGATGACCATCAGCAGGCGGCAGTAACCGAGATTAGTTCCCGTGCCTTGGTGGGGGACACGGCGGCGCTCAATGCCCGGATGGATCGTCTGGAAGCAGGGGAGGAGGGAATCCGCATTGTTGATTTCAAGACGGGCGGCGACCTCCCTGCGGATAGCAAAATGGATGAGTGCCTGCAGCTCGCCTGTTATCAGCTGCTGGTTGCCGAGCTCCTGACGAGAGGAGACGAGCAGTCTCAAGAATTGCTGGCACCGTTACTGGAGAATGTGGAAAACCGAATTCAAAGCGCCAGTCTAATCGACCTCTCTAATCATGCCAACAAAAAGGACGTGGGTTCCGAATTTGAGAAAATTCCGAAAGAAAAGTCCCAAAGCCCTTTAACTGATGAAGGAAGAACCAAACTTATAGAAAATATCCTGCAGGCGGCGCAGGTAGTTTCGGGGGCAGAATTTAAGGCAGTAGAAAATGACAAATGTCGTAACTGTTCCCTGCGTTTTTGCTGCCCGTTAATGAGTGAAGGAGAACAGGTGCTATGAGTAACGGTCAAAAAATCAAGTATTCTCCCGCGCAAATTGCCGAGGCCATCGGACAGTATCGCCCCAACGAAGATCAGGAAAGGGTGATTACTGCCCCAATCAATCAGCCGATGATGGCAATTGCAGGGGCAGGAGCCGGCAAAACCGCCACTATGGCGTTTCGAGTAGTGTACTTGGTGGCTAACGGGCTGGTAGCTCCCGATCGGGTGCTGGGGCTGACATTTTCTAATAAAGCAGATCGGGAGTTAGCTACTCGCGTGGGTAACTATCTGCAGCATTTAGCAGATAGTCCAGAATTTCCGGAGGTGGCAGAATATCTCACCGACAGGGAAACCGGGGGGCTTTCCCGTCCAGTAACTTCCACCTATAATGCTTTCGCTAACCAGATAGTGCAACAATATGGTTCCCGCTTGGGAATTTCCCCTGCCTGTGTACTGTTAGATGAGGCGCGGCGCTGGCAGATAATGTATGAAATCGTCAGCAACTGGACACAGGAACTGAGCGCCGATATTACTATAGGAACTGCAGTTGATAGAGCATTGGCTATCGGTTCTCAGCTGCGCGACCAGCTTTTAGAGACCGAAGAAGTCTGTAGCGGTTTGAAGGAAATGTTCAAACTCTATAGCGGTGGCAGAGCCCAGGGGAACTCAAAAAATCCCAGCAGTAGTTTGAAAAAATTATTGGACGCGTTGACTCAAAGGGAGGAATTGTTAGCTATCTGTTCCGAGTACGAAAAGTACAAGCAACATAATGGCTATATCGAATACGCAGATCAAATCTATTATGCGGCGAAATTGGTTAAGAAATTTCCCGATATTAGGCAGCAGTTTCGTGAACGTTATGACGTGATTTTACTGGATGAGTTCCAAGATACTTCCGTGGCGCAACTAGAACTTTTTTCCAATATCTTTACCGGTAAAGGCGCGATGGCAGTCGGTGATCCGAATCAGGCAATCTACGGCTGGCGAGGAGCTTCGGAACTTTCGATGCGCGATTTTTTAACCGCTTTCGGGGTGCCATCCGGTGAGGTCGACAAGCATGTCAAGGACATGCCGATTACCTACCGCAACCGGGAAGCGATACTGGCGGTAGCGAACCAGATTGTGCACCCGTTGAAGCAGCTGGCAGAGGGGGTGAGCGTTCAAGAGGTAGAAAATCAGATTCGTAATCTAATCCAGGCGCAGCAGCCGAAAATCAAACTTGGATCCGCGCCCTCACCTGATACTTTCGCCCCTCCGGCTTCCTCAGTTAAGGCAAAAGAGCTGGTTACTTGCCCCCAAAAGCGTGATGATTCCGGTAACGTTGAAATACATTTCTTTGAGGATAGTGAAAAGGAAGCTGAAGGGATTGCAGATTTTTTTGCTAAGCGTTGGCAGCTGCATGAGGAAATAATCGCTAAGAATGAGCAGCTACCGCCAGATA